>NZ_JBEKXH010000215.1:0-10718 GCF_049512235.1 Bradyrhizobium sp. | reverse complement strand
GGACCGGCGATCGTCGAATTTCTCATTTTATTTGCTTCCTTGTTGCCGCTCTGACCAACGCCCGACAGAAGTGTCGTTACGTGATCAGCGGAATGGCTATAGGCGCTTCTGGAGGGCTCGTGCAGACTCGGAAACTACTCAGTCGACCGAGTTGACGCCCATCGGAGGCGACCCGCCATCCGGCATGGGTAAATCCACTTCGTGCCCTTTGCCCATTGGCAATTTTTTGTCCACGCGCCCGCGTTCCAAGCACGACTGCATTCGCATCCCCCTGAACTTCAGACTTTCCTTTCCTTGACCGATCGCATTTTCATCGCCGAAAATGAGGCGGGCGCCATGCGGCCGCGTATTCACAAGGACGAAACCATGACCAGCACCATCCATAACGAGGTCGTTACCGCCAACGGCGCCTACGCCTCCCATTTCGGTGACAAAGGCAAGCTCGCCCTGCCGCCGGCGCGGCAGTTCGCGATCCTCACCTGCATGGACGCCCGGCTGGACCCGGCGAAATATGCCGGTCTTGCCGAAGGCGACGCGCATGTCATCCTCTTGTTCCCGGACATATCCCCATTTACGGCTTCATCTATGACTTCAAGACCAGAAGATTCGTCTTCGCCCGCGCCTTCAGCGATCTTCTTGCCGTCATCCATGACGACGACACGATCGGAGAGGCGCATCACCATCTCGAGCTTGTGCTCGATCAGCAGGATCGATCGTCAGTCCTTCGACCCTGAGTTGGGCGACCAGCGCCTGCATTTCGGCCGCTCGGTCGGATTCATGCCGGCCGTCGGCTCGTCGAGCAGCAAGAGACGCGGCCTGAGTGCCAGCGCGCGCGCGATCTCGACGCGGCGCCGATTGGCGTAGGACAGGCTGTGGGCCGGCTCATCGACACCCGGCAAGAGACGCTTGAGGCAGCGCAACCCAAGGGAATCGATCTCTCGGAACTCCCTCGCGCCATTCGAGAGACCCGCAATATTGGCGGACGCTTTTCCGACAGACGGGGGGCACTCTGATGGCGCCGCCGCGTTGACGTTGCGCTGCTTGCGCAGCAAGCAGGCTGCGCAGCGGCGACAGAAGCCTTGCCCACGTACAATTACCGGTGTTCAGTATGCGTCGAGAAAGGTGGCCGGTTCGCTTCGCCAACCTCCGGAGTATCCTGTGCACGATTGCCAGACAGCATGACGGTGATTTCAATTCAGTCTCAGGTCGCCTACGGCCATGTCGGCAATAACGCCGCCGTCTTTCCCATGCAGATGAACGGCATCGACGTGGTAGCCGTGCCAACGACCTTGCTGAGTAACCGGCCAGGATACCCGACAATCCGGGGGAGGGTTCTGGAGGCGGATCTGGTTGCGGATTTGCTGGCAGGCGTTGAGGAGCGGGGCGCGGTGGATTCCTGCCGGATTGTCTTGTCAGGCTATCTCGGTTCGCCGGAGATCGCCGAAGTGGTGGCGGAATTCATCACGAGGGCAAAGAAAGCCAATCCCAGGCTGATCTATTGCTGCGATCCTGTCCTCGGTGACAGCGACCGGGGTCTGTTTGTGCAGGCCGGACTCCCAGCGATATTTCGTGATGTAGTATGTCCACTTGCTGACATTACAACACCGAACCATTTCGAGTTTGAATGGCTATGCGGAGCGCGAGCAACGACAATTGATGAACTGATAGGAAACACGCACTCTCTCCTCGCGACAGGACCATCGGCGGTCGTCGTGACCAGCGTCGAGCTCGTCGACATGCCCGCGGACCGGATCGATACCATTGCACTGGAGCGCTCCTCGGCATGGCGCCTGAGCACGCCGAAACTTCCGATCCGCCCGTCCGGGACCGGAGACCTCTTCACATCGCTGCTGGTTTCGTCGCTCGTTCGCGGGGCAGCCATAAGCGATGCCTTGGTCGAGGCCGTATCTGCCACCTTTACTGTCCTTGAACACACCGCGGCGGTTGGCGCCGAGGAGATGCGGATCATCGAGGCTCGCTCGTTGCTCTCCCAACCGCGTCGCCGGTTTGAAGCAACCCGGATCCATACCTGAAGATCCCGCTCGGGATTGCCGTGCGCCAGGAGAGGTCGAGGCTGCGATAGCGCTGGTGGCGGAGCAGACGCGGCGATGGAATGGCTACCGACTTCCGGAATTGGCAGATTTTTTTACGTACGGCGCAAGAGCTCGTTAGAGTGCACCGGATCCACCCATCACGATCTTCTCGTTCATTTTTTGGTCGACGACTTGAACCGTGCGGTCGATATCAGCATTAGGCATACCTAGCTGGTGCGAAATCAACTTTACCAGCAGGTCGACCCGCTCAATGAAAGGCGCACCATTGGCTACTGCCCGGGCCGCCGATGAGGGTTTCAGAAGGCTTTCCGCCGCCTTGGCGTATTTCCCAAAGGGAACCTGATCCTGCGGGTCAGCGCCCAGACGCCGTGCGACGGCGTCGACATGGTCATAGATCGACTGCGAGAGCTTCAAATCATGATGTACCGCATCGCGGATCGACTGCGGCTCGTGCGGCGTGATGCAGCGGTAATTTCCGGTCAACAGCATCGACCATTTGGCCAGAGGGACGAACAGCGAATCGGACACTTTGAGCTTTACCGGAACGTCGTGGCCATCCAGCCTCGCGGCGTCGATGTCCGCCTCCAGCTTCCGAAGCAGCAAATTATGTTTCTCATCTGCAAATGTGGCTGCCTTGAAGTTCGTCGGCAGGCCGACATGGAGGACATTCGCCGCCTCTTCCGGAGGGCGGAAGGCCTGCGGATCAGGCGAGCAGAGCGACACCAGGCCCGGCTCGAATCGTTCCCATACCTGGGCATTGGTATAGGCCTCCTCCAGCTCCATGTCCGCCAGCGCCGGGATGCGTTTGAGATAGGGCAAGGGCGGCATGTTCATGATCGAAAGACAAGGCAGCTTCGCCTCGGCGATTTTGATCATCAGAACCCGGATCGTATGGTTGGTGTATTGCGGTTCCTGCATGGCAAGACCAACCAGATCATAGCGCGACACGTCGACGTCGCCGGGCGTAATCGCGTCCAGGGTCCCGGGCAGGCCGCGTGAGAAAATCGCCCGGTGGACAGCCTCGTCACGCAGCCTGATGCGAACTTCCGTACCGTCGCGATTGATGAGTTCTGCAGTCTTGCTCCGACAAACCAGGGTCACGTTGTGACCCGCCATCAGGAGCTTTGTCGCCAGCAGTGAGCCATAGGAGGCTCCAAGGATGAGAATGTTGTAAGCCATGCTCGCTATTCCACAGGTTCGAAACCTGTCACTTCGGTCAGATCATCGACAGCAAGAAGTGCCGCCGAAAAGTCGTCGTCTCCAAAGTAGGCGCTGCGCGAGATCAGCACTGGAATTCCAGCGCGTGACGCCGCCACCAGGCCTATCCCCGAATCCTCAATCGAGAGGCATTCCGACGGGGACAGGTTCAATCGAGACAGCACTTCCAGATAGACGTCGGGAGCCGGCTTCTTTTTCGGCACCTCGTCACCTGCGACAATCGCTGCAAAAGCGTTTGTCCAATCCTTGCCCAATGCGGTGGCAAGCAACGCATCGATGTTGCCACGCGAGGTCGTCGTCGCAATTGCCAGGCGCTGACCGCGTGTCAATGCCGCGGTCAACAGAGCCTTCACGCCTGGACGGAGCGGACAGCCGCCGCTTGCGATCAAATCGGCGTAAATCGTGGTTTTGATCCGGTGCAGTTCAGTGACCTCGGCGTCCGACAGCACCGGCGCCGCTCCTCGCAATCGATCGAAGGCGCGGATCCGCTCCTTGCCGCCCGCAACCCGAAGCAGGTCCTAGTAAACGACGCGACCCCAGCACCAACCCAGGTTGGCTCTGACGAAGGCGGCATTAAAGGCCCGGCGATGAACTTCCTCCGTTTCGGCCAGTGTACCATCGACATCAAAGATCAGGGCACGCGACCGAACGATCAGTTCCCTTGCGCGATCCAGGCGCGAGCCCGGTGACGCGAGCGCGTCGCTCATACGCCCTCCCTGAAAAGTTGCGCCGCGCTTGACGCAGTTCGCGGCCCAATCAACACGCATATGGGTACATCAAGGAAATTTTATTATCTTGGACCGGTCCAAAGTATTTCTTATGAGGTGCCGGCGCGCCATCCGCCGGGGTTCCGCCATGCATGGTCCTCACCTAATCAAATGGCAGAGGTGTCACTCATGGACGCTTAATCACCCAGTCTTGCGCTCGCCTGATCTACGCCGGCGAATCACGGTTGCCTTCCTAATTGCGCAATATAGAGCGCTCGCTGTATCTGAGCAGGCAGATCGAAACCACCATGATCAGTATCAGGCCTCCGAGTACGGCCAATTCCAGCATGGTGGAATTGAACAGCGCCTGCGTGTCCGGCGTCCATTTTCCCGGTTGGTTGACCTGCGATGATTCCAGCGTGATCACCAGCACGCGCCGGATCGACGCGATCAGTCCCACGATCAGAAACGGTTCGCACACCAGCGTGCCCGATCGGAAAGAGACGCGCACGGTGTGCAGTATTTCAACGACCATAAGTACGAACAGCAGCCGGTCGATCGTGAGGACAAGTGAAGTCGCATTGACGTGTTCCTGCACATCCTGCCACAGAGACACCGCGGCACTACCGACGCCCAGCAGTGCGGTGAGCGCAAGCAACAGGCCGAGAACCAGGTAGGCAAATACTTCGATCCTGAGGAATGCCCGGCTGGCCAGTTTGCCAATGCGCGTAGCGTCCTTATCGGTAGGCTCGTCGCCGTCCATTCTCGTGCCGCTTTCGCTGATTCGGTTTGCGATGCATCCGGTGTTCGGTGTAACTTTACTATGGGCGCCGGTCCGGCGCCTAGTGCGAAAACTCCGAGCGATGCAGGGCCTCGGCCTTGTAGAGCGGCTAGCGACAGGACGAGAATCTCTCGCCACTCACTCAAAAATGCCGCTAAAGGGAGATTTTATGGGGTAGACGTCTGGCCCTCCGCAAATACCTGCCTGCGAGTATCGATGATCCTGAAGTCCTATCTGGTGGCAGCTGCCACCCGGCTCAGCACCTATGCATCCAATGACCAGCCTCTCGCGGCAGCCGGCAACAAGGTTGCCCTGGTGCTGGCGGGCAATACGCCATTTTATCCAATGTACGTAATCGGCCTGGCCGGAAGTGGGGGTATGCCGGCGCTGCTCATGACGCTATTCGCCTTTCCGGTTTTCGCGATGGTCCCCGCCATCTCGCGTCGCTACCCGTTGCTTGGCAGGGCCATGCTATCCTTGGCCGGATCGGTCAATACGGTGTTCTGTACCTGGCTGCTTGGTGAAAAATCGGGCACCGAGCTATTTCTGATCCCCTGCATTACGCTCGCCAGCCTGCTGTTTGGCGCGGGCGAGCGTTTTTGGATGCTGATCTTGGCTGCGCTGCCGCTCGGCGCCTACATCCTATTGCATGGACATTATGGAAGGCCGTTACATCTCTATCCGGATGACGCCTATGCCGCCCTGTTCTCGATGAACGCGGTCAGCGTGGGTACGCTATCCATCTTCCTCGGGATCGTTTTTTCCGGGCTGTACGCTGGACCGTCGAAGCGCGCGAACTAGCCTGTGAGACTCCTTACGGCCTGCAGGGTACCGCTGACACTCTTAGACCTAATCGTCGCGTGCTCCGGCTCCTCGAGCCGGAACCACGCCACATAGAGCGCCGGCAAGAACAACAAGGTCAGCATGGTCCCGACCATGATGCCGCCCATCATTGCGTAGGCCATCGGCCCCCAGAAAACCTCGCGCGCGATCGGAATCAGCGCCAGGCTTGCGGCGGCGGCGGTCAGCATGATCGGTCGCATGCGATGCTCGGTGGCTTCCACGACCGCATCCCATGCCGGCCGTCCTGCCTTTCGAAGGTCCTCAACCTGCACGATCAGGATCACCGAGTTGCGGATCAGGATCCCGACCAGCGCCAGCACACCCAGGATCGCGACGAAGCCGAGAGGCGCTCCGCTTGGTAGCAAGGCCAGCACAACCCCGATCAGAGCGAGCGGCGCCACCGCAAAGACCAGGAGCAGGCGGTGGAAACTTTGCAGCTGAATCATCAGAATCGTGGCCATGATGAACAGCATCAGCGGAACGACCGCCTCGATCGGAGCCTGGCTCTTCGCACTCTCCTCGACGGCGCCACCGACCGCGACCGAATACCCGGCCGGCAGTCGGTCTGCGAATTCGGCAACCTTCGGGGCCAGTTGATCGACGACGGTTTTCGGCTGCGCGCTGCCAAGAACGCTCGCTTTCAGCGTGATCGTCGGAAGCCGCGACCGCCGCCAAATGGTGGGCTGCTCGATTTCGTAGCGGAGCGTGGCTACCGCACCGAGCGGCACCGATTGACCGCCGAGGCCGGTCAATTGCAGGTCCCGCAGCGTATCAATCGAAGCACGCTCGGGCGCGGTCGCGCGGCCTATCACGTTCACGAGGTAAATGCTGTCTCGCACCTGAGTGATCGAGGATCCGGCAAGCACACTGTTCAGTGTCGTCGCAATGTCCTCCGAACTCACGCCAAGCTGGCGCGCCTTGTCCTGCAGCACGTCGACCTTGACGACGCGCGCCGGCTCCATCCAGTCGAACACGACGTGATCGAGATGCGGATTGGCGCGTACGATGCCGGCAAGGTTTTGCGAGAGCTCCCTCACCTTGGCGACATCGGGTCCGCTCAGCCGGTACTGCACGGGACGGCCGACCGGAGGTCCGACCTCCAGCAGCTTGACGAAAGTATCGGTGCCGGGAAAGGTCTTTCTCAGATAGGTTTCGAATTGCGCCTTGAGGCGATCGCGCCCGGCAACGCCGCCTTTGGTCACCACGACCATCTGGCCGAACCAGGCGTTGGCCGTCTGCACGTCAAACGACAGCACGAAGCGCGGCGCGCCTGTTCCAACGTAGGTCGACCAATGGTCGACCACGGGATTTCCCTGCAGTTGTTCGCGCTCGAAGCGAGCGATCTGGCCATTGGTTTCAGTAATCGAGGCATTGTGCGGCAGATTCCAGTCGATGACCAGTTCGCTCCGGTCCGAGGACGGAAAGAACTGCTGCTGAACGAATTTCATGCCGAACAGGGCGAGCCCGAAAGCTGCGACCGTCACCCCGACGGTGATCCAGCGATGATGCATGCAAGCCAGAAGCACGCGAGAAAACAGCTGTCCAAGCCGTCCCTTGCCTTCATGATGACCTTTCATCCTGGCCGGCAGGATGGTGACGCCAAGCAATGGCGTGAACAGCACCGCGACGATCCAGGATACGAGCAGGGAGACCGCAATCACCACGAACAAGGTAAAGGTGAATTCACCTGCGTTGCTGCTGTTGAGGCCGATCGGGATGAAGCCGGCAACGGTGACCAGCGTCCCCGTCAGCATCGGAAAGGCCGTGGACGTGTAGACATGGGTCGCGGCCTTTTCCAGAGGTTCGCTAACTTCGAGCCGCGCCACCATCATCTCGACCGCGATCATGGCGTCGTCGACCAGAAGGCCAAGCGCGATGATCAAGGCGCCGAGCGAAATTCGCTGCAGCGAGATTCCGGCATAGGCCATCACGACAAACGTGATGGCGAGAACCAGCGGGATTGCGATCGCAACGACGAGACCGGCCCGAAGCCCCAGGCTGAGGAAGCTGATCCCGAGCACAATGACGACCGCTTCGAACAGCGCCTCGGTGAAGCCTGACACGGCGTGCTCGACGACAACAGGCTGATCCGCGACGAGATGGACTCCGACGCCGACCGGCAGTTCGGCTGAAATCCCCGACATTTCCGCCTTGAGCGCCTCGCCAAACTTCAGAAGGTTCGCACCGGCTTTCATCCCGATCGCGAGCGCGATGGCAGGCTGCCCGTTGAAGCGGAACAGGGTGGTTGGCGGATCGGCGTAGCCGCGCGTGATGGTGGCCACATCCGTCAGCGGAAAGAACCGGTCATTGATCCGAAGATTGATCGCCTTCAGGCTTTGCTCCGATTCAAACTGACCGCTGACCCGCACGCTGATGCGCTCCGCCCCGGCCTGGAACACGCCGGACGGCGCGACGGCATTTTGCGCCTGCAGCGAGGACATGATGGAGCGGCTGTCGAGGCCGAGCGCCGCAATCTTCCGGGTCGAGAATTCGAGGAAGATGACTTCGTCCTGTGCGCCCAGAATGTCGACCTTGCCGACATTCGGCACGGTCAACACCTTGGCACGGATGTCCTCGACCCGATCGCGCAGCTGGCGCTGGCTCAAGCCATCGCCGGTGAATGCGTAGATGTTGCCGAACACATCGCCGAAGCGGTCATTGAAGCCCGGCCCGACGACGCCTTGCGGGAAATCGGGCTTGATGTCCTCGATCATGTTGCGCACGCGAGCCCAGGTCGGAGCAACGTTCCTCGCCTGGGTGCTGTCCCGCAGATAGACGAAGACGGTCGTTTGCCCGGCAACCGTAACACTCTTGGTGTAGTCGAGCGATTCCAGCTCTTCGAGCTTCTTCTCGATTCTGTCGGTGACTTGGCGCGTCATTTCTTCCGGAGAGGCACCCGCCCATTGCGCCGCGATCACCATGGTCTTGATGGTGAAATCCGGGTCTTCCTGGCGCCCGAGATGCAGATAGGAGAACAGTCCCGCCGCCATGAAGGCGAGCATGAAATACGAGACCAGCGAACGATGTCCGAGAGCCCAGTCGGAAAGGTTGAACGATTTCATGGTGCCAAATCCTGTTCGAAACGAACTTGCTGTCCTTGCTTGAGGCTATGGATGCCGGCGGTGACGATCCGCGCACCCGCTGGCAGGCCGCCCGTGACCCGCAGGCCGCCTTCGTCCTCCGCGAGATCGACCTGGTGCAGGGAGACCGTGCTCGCGAGGGGATCAACCACCCAAACGGCCGTCTCGCCCTCCTTGGTGAGGACCGCGGACGTGGGGACCCGGAGAACGGAGTTCTCGCTGTTGTCCAGTCTCGCCGTAACGGTTGAGCCAAGGCGAAAGTTCTCAGGCGGATCCGTCAAGGAGATGCGGACACGGCGCATGCGCGTTAAGGCATCGGCTTGCGGCGCAATTTCGCGAATCTGGCCTTGTACCTGAAGGGCCGGCAGCAGCTGCAAGCTGACAGTGAACGGCAAACCGATCTTCAATCGCACCGGGAAGTCTGCGCCGATGTCGACGACGGCCTCTCTGACATCCGGCCGCGCCACCGTCACGACGCTCTGACCTGGCGAGACAACTTGGCCCACTTCGGCGCTCACGGCCGTGACGACACCGGCGAAATCAGCCTTCACCTCTGCATAACCAAGTTGCTCAACCGCCTTGGCAAGGTTGGCGCGGGCGCGAGCAACCGATGCTTGGGCCGCGGCCCGCACCTGCTCTGCATCGTCAAGCGCCTGCCTCGTCGTGGCATCGGTCTTGATCAGGATCCGTTTCCGCTCCTCAGCCGCGCTTGCATTTGCAAGCAGGGCCTCGGCTTTCGAGAGGTCCGCTTTCGCAGACTGTACGGCGAGCCCAAGCGTCGTCGCGTCGATTGCAGCGATGGTCTGCCCTTCCGCGACCAAATCTCCCACATTGACCGGACGTGCGATCAGTCGCCCGAGCACGCGGAAGCCAAGACTGGTCTCATATCGAGGCTGGACCGTTCCGACCGCCAGAGTGCTGTCCGATGCGGTCGGTTCAAGAACGGCGGACAGCACGGGTCGGACAGGTTCGGGGGCTTTTGCCTCCTGCTGGCAGGCGGCCAGCACCAGCGCCGATGCGAACATGCCGACAATGGTGAGCGCTTGCGTTCTCATGATCGGTCCTCGTCATAGGTCACGGGCTGGCCGGAGCTGAGCAGCTTGCCGCCATCGACAACGACGCGCGCTCCGGGTTCAAGGCCTGCCTTGATCAGCACGGCGCCGGCTTCGTAGGCACCGATCGTCACCGGCTTCAGCGATGCGGTCTTTGTCCTGGGATCGACGATCCAGACCGCGGGCTTCGACCCCGTTGCCGTCAGTGCGGTCCACGGCAACGTGATCTCGGTTGCGGGTTTGGTCCTGGCGGTGCCCGCGATGGCGCTGCCAAGCGTCATGGTGGCGGGCAGGTTCTGGATTGCGACCTTGACGCGAACCGTGGAGCTCTTGGGATCGACGGCAGGAGAGACTTCCCTCAGATAGCCAATGGCGGTCACGTCCGGGGCGGAGACCAGGGTCAGCGACACGCGGCCGCCCTCGACATCGCCAAAGAACATCGATTCAGGGACATCGAAGACAGCATCGCGCTCGCCGTCTTGCGCCAGCGTGAAAACCGCCTGAGCCGCCTGCACCACTTGCCCGACCTCAAGACTGCGGGCGGTAATCACACCCGCGGCGCGGGCGTGCAGTTCGGTATCGTCAAGCGCTTCGCGGGCCGTTCCGAGCTGCGCCTTCGCCGATTCAAGCTTACTTTCTGCGCTTTGCAGCTCCTGCTGTGCCTGGTCGTAGGCCACGCGCGTGGTAAAGCCGGTCGACATCAGCGAGCTCTGCCGATCGAATGTGGCTTGGGCCACGCGCAGCTGGGACTCCGCTGCGGCGACCCCCGCGGTTGCAGCCTCAAGATCGGCCTGCTGCTCGGCCGGATCGAGCCGCGCCAGAACGTCGCCGGCATTGACGTGGGCGCCGACGTCCACCAGCCGCTCGAGCAGGCGCCCGCTCACACGAAATGACAGGTCGGCGCGGAAACGGGCCTCGACCTCGCCGGTCAGCGTCAGGGACGCCTGTCCGTCCCGCGGCTGCACAATTTCGGTGTGTACAAA
>NZ_JBEKXH010000214.1:0-10730 GCF_049512235.1 Bradyrhizobium sp. | reverse complement strand
GCACCTTCACTTCTCCGTCTCGATCAGGCCCTTGACGAACAGCCGTTGCATCAGCACGACGACCGCGACCGGCGGCAGCATGGCGAGGACGGCGGTCGCCATCGCCACCTGCCATTCGGTCAGCGCGTCGTGCACGTCGATGATCTTCTTGATGCCGATGACGATGGTCTGCATGTCGTCGCGCGTGGTGATCAGCAGCGGCCAAAGATACTGATTCCAGCCGTAGATGAACAGGATCACGAACAGCGCGGCGATATTGGTCACCGACAGCGGCAGCAGGGTATCCCAGAAAAACCGGATCGGGCCGGCGCCGTCGATCTTGGAAGCTTCGACCAGCTCCTTCGGCACCGTCATGAAAAACTGCCGGAACAACAGTGTCGCGGTGGCCGACGCGATCAAGGGCAGGATCAGCCCGGCGTAGGAATCGAGCAGATGCAGATCGCTGGTGATCTTGTAGGTCGGAAAGATCCGCACCTCGACCGGCAGCATCAGCGTGATGAAGATGGTCCAGAACGCCGTCATCCGGAACGGGAATGAGAAGAATACGATCGCATAGGCCGAGATTATCGAGATCGCGATCTTTCCGAACGCGATGCCGACCGCCATGATCAGGCTGTTCAGCATCATGCCGCCGACCGGCGCGCGCGTGGTCTTGCCGGTGCCGGAGACGATGGTGTTCCAATAGGTTTCGATGGCGTGGCCGCCGGGGGTGAGCGGCATCTGGCCGTTGGCGATCACGGCGTTGTCGTGGGTCGAGGCGATGATCGCCAGATAGACCGGAAAGGCGACGATCGCGACCCCGGCCAGAAGCACGAGGTGGGGCAGCAGGTTTCCAAATCGGCGATGCTCGATCATGGCGCTCAATAATGAACCTTCTTTTCGACGTAACGAAACTGAAAGGCGGTCAGCCCCACCACGATCACCATCAGGATCACCGACTGCGCCGCCGAGCCGCCGAGGTCGGTGCCGGCCTTGCCGTCCTGGAACACTTTGTAGACCAGCGTTTGGGTGGCGCCGTTGGGGCCGCCGCCGGTCGCGGTGTCGATGATGCCGAGGGTATTGAAGAACACATAGGTGATGTTGACGATGATCAGGAAGAACGTCGTCGGCGACAGCAATGGAAAAACGATGGTCCAGAACCGCCGCATCGGCCTCGCGCCGTCGATCGCCGCGGCCTCGATCACGCTTTTGGGGATCGCCTGCAGCCCGGCCAGGAAGAACAGAAAGTTGTAGCTGATCTGGTTCCAGACTGCGACGACCACGACGAGGATCATGGCATGGGTGCCGTTCAGCACCGGATTCCAGTCGATACCGGAACGCTGCATGACGCGTGCGATCATGCCGAGGCCGGGCTGGAGCATGAAGATGAACAGCACGCTGGCGACCGCCGGCGCCACCGCATAGGGCGCGATCAGAAAGGTGCGATAGATCTGGACGCCGCGGATATTGCGGTTGGCCATCACCGCGAGCAAGAGGCCGAGGCTGAGCGAGAACGCCACCACCAGCGCCGAGAACATAAAGGTGATGCCGATCGCCTGATAATATTCAGGGGTTTTCAACAGCGCGACATAGTTCTCAAACCAGACGAACTCGGTCGAGAGCCCGAAGGCGTCCTGCACCAGGAACGACTGCCACAGGGCCTGCGCGGCCGGGAGATAGAAAAAGATCAGCGAAACCGCGAGCTGCGGCAGGATCAGAACATAGGGCAGCAGCCTGCCCGAAAAGATCGCCCGGTTTTCCATAACGCCCCCTGGAGCATGATCCGGAAAAGCATGCCCTCGGGCCTGACCCGGGGTGGAAACCGATTTTCCCGAAACGATCATGCTCAAACAAAAAATAGGACTTGAGTCTGATTCAACTTCACCCCGCTTGGATCGGGCTCAAGCCGGATCGTGACCGCGTCCAGTCGCGGTCACGTTCCCCTAAGCCGCCGTCACCTGACGGCCGTGCGCTCGAACTGCCGCAGCATCGCGTTGCCGCGGGACACCGCGGCGTCGAGCGCGTCCTTGGCCGACTTCTTGCCGGCGAGCGCCGCCTCGATTTCCTCGGACCAGACGTCGCGCATCTGCACCATGCCGCCGAAGCGCAGGCCGCGCGAATTTTCGGTCGGCGGCTTGTTGGTCAATTCCTTCAGCGGCACTTCGAGGATCGGGTTCTTCTCGTAGAAACCGGAGGCTTTTGTCTTCTCGTAAGCCGCCTTGGTGATCGGCAGATATCCCGACACCTCATGCAGATAGACTTGGCGGTCGGTGTCGGACAGGAAGGTGAAGAATTTTGCAATGGCCTTGTATTCCTCGGATGTCTTGCCTCCCATCACCCAGAGCGAAGCGCCGCCGATGATTGAATTTTGCGGTGCGCCATCCACGTCGGGGAAAAACGGCATCGGGACTGCGGTGTAGTTGAACTTGGCGTTGGCCTTCACGTTCGGATAGAACGATGAGGAGGTCAGGTACAACGGACATTCGCCCGATGTGAAGCGTCCTTCTCCAGTGTTGGTTCGCCCGGAATAGTCGTAGCTCTTGTCCTTTTGCAGATCGACCAGCCCCTCCAGCAGCCTGGTTTCCAGCGGGGTATTGAATTCGAGCACAGTGTCGAAGCCGTCCAGCCCGTTGGCCTTGCTGCCGATCGGCACGTTATGCCAGGCGGAAAACTGCTCGATCAGCCCCCAGGTGATCCAGCTCGTGGAAAAGCCGCAGGTCGGGTTGGTGGCATGGAGCTTCTTGGCGGCGGTGAACACCTCCGGCCAGGTCTTCGGCGGCGCGGCGATATCGGCCTTCTTCAGGGCGTCGAGATTGACCCAGAGCACCATGCTCGACGAATTGAACGGGAACGACAGCATCTCGCCCTTGGAGGTCGAGTAGTAACCGGTGATCGCCGGCAGATAGGACTGCGGATCGAACGGTTCGCCTTGCTCCTTCATCAGTTCCGAGACCGGTTTGATGGCGCCCTTGGCGGCCATCATGGTCGCCGTTCCGACCTCGAATACCTGCATGATGCCGGGCGCGTTGCCGGCCCGGAACGCGGCGATCCCGGCGTTGAGCGTGTCGGCGTAACTGCCCTTGTAGGCCGGGACGATCTTGTAGTCGCTCTGCGAGGCGTTGAAATCGTTGGCGAGCTTGACCACGACATCGTTGTTCGGGCCGGTCATCGCATGCCACCACTGAACCTCGGTCACCGCGTAAGCCGGCGTCGCGAGCGCAAGCGTGACCGCGACTGCAGCGGCAGCGCCGGATGGTCGGATAGTCATCGAATTCCTCCGGTTTGACCCGTCATCATCGTTGCGCCGGATGACGTGCAAATGACTGTATAAACAACGCAGTGGTACGGGGGAAGCGGCGTGCGGCGCGACCCGGAAAATAGCCGGGACGGATCAGCAGCGCACCACGCCGCAAGCTGCGGCACGCCGCGCAGCATCCGGTGCGACAAAGCAACTAGCGCTTGCGCTCCGGACCGCAGACTACGCCCTGGGCGAGCAGGTCATCGATCTCGCCTGGGGAATATCCGAACTCCCTGAGCACCGCGGTCGCGTGCTCGCTGAATTTCGGCGGCACGTTGCGCAGGCTTGGCTTGCTGCGGTCAAGGCGGATCGGGGAGGCCACTCCCTTGTACCAGTCCTTTTCGATGACGTCGCCGCGGTGGACGCTGTGGGCACTGGTGAGCGCCTGGTCGATCGACTGCACCGGTCCTGCCGGCAGGCCGGCCGCCAGCAGTCGATCGCACAAGGGCTCGGCGTCATGCTGGCTGAACACGGCGGCGAGTTCGGCGCGCAGCGCATCGCGGTTGGCAATGCGCTCCTTGTTGCGGGCAAAGCGCGGATCGCTGCCAAGCTCGGGCTTGCCGATCTCCTTGCAGAGCTTGCGGAAGGTGCCGTCGTTGCCGACGCCGATGAAGATGTTGTCGGTCTTGGTCGGGAAGATCGCATACGGCACCAGATTGGGATGCTCGTTGCCGGTAAGCTGCGGCGGCTTGCCATGCATGAAATAATTCGCCGCATGCGGATGCATGATGGCAAGGCCGGTCTCGAACAGCGTGGTTTCGAGGAACTGCCCGAGGCCGGATTTTTGCCGCTCGGCCAGCGCCATCAGGATGCCGATCGCGGCATAGAGCCCGGTCGAGATATCCACCAGCGGAACGCCGATGCGCATCGGCCCGCTTTGCGGCGAGCCGGTCGCCGCGATCATTCCGGTCATCGCCTGGATGATGGCGTCATAGCCGGGATTGCCGCCGCGCGGCCCGTCGGCGCCGAAGCCGGAGATCCGGCAGTGCACGAGTTTCGGAAATTTTTCGCGCAGCACGGCTTTGCCGATGCCCCATCTGTCCAGCGTGCCAGGCTTGAAATTCTCGATCAGGACGTCGGCGCCCGCGAGCATCTTCATCAGCACGGCACGCCCGCCCGCGGCGGCGAGATCGAGCCCGATCGAGCGCTTGTTGCGGTTGATGCCGACGAAATAGGCCGCGTCCTCGCCGTGGAACGGCGGGCCCCAGTCGCGCACCTCGTCACCGGCCGGCGGCTCGACCTTGATCACATCGGCGCCGTGATCGGCGAGGATTTGGGTGCAGTAGGGACCGCCGAGCACGCGCGTAAGGTCGATCACGCGCAAGCCGGTCATCGCGCCTGGGCCGGGGGCAGGGGACATGGGGGTCGGTGAACCTCGTACGATGTGCTGGTGCCGCAGGTTAAATCACCGCAGGCGTTTCTTCGCAAATGCTCGGCCGGAATGGGATTTGAGGTACTTCTCGAATTCCAGGCCTTGTACTTGTCCGGGAAGGCGCAGTACCAGACCAATCGCCACGGTTTGAATTTGGCGATGTGCGTACCCTTGCCGGCGTTGTGATCGGATATCCGTCGCTTCAGATCGGCGGTCGCGCCAGTGTGTTCCTGGTCTGGAGAACTGATGCTGCGGATGATGTAAAACATACCACATCGATGCTGCGCCACGCGTAGCCGCGACCAAACTGTAGATGACATGAAACCATGGCGCCAGCCGTCTTCGCCCAAGGGGGCTTCGCCGGGCACGCTTCGCCTTCGGCAACGTCGTGGCTGCGCCACGCGTAGCCGAAGGCGAAGCGTGGTGGAGCCAGGCGGGATCGAACCGCCGACCTCTTGCATGCCATGCAAGCGCTCTCCCAGCTGAGCTATGGCCCCTTAGAACTTCCGTGCGCCTTGGGCGACGCAGCGGGACGCATCTGACAAAACCCTGACCACAGTTCAGGCCCGATCTCAAGTCTCCTCGTCGCCGCCGACGTCGCCGATGATGTCGGTGACGTCCTCGTCGCCTTCTTCCTCATCGGCGATGAAGGTGGAATCGTCATCTTCGTCATCTTGGATGGTATCGTCGATCTCGATGTCGTCTTCCGACTCCGGAACCACCGCCTTGACCTTGCCCGAACCCTCTTCGGCATCGGCTTCCTCGAGCGGCACCAACTCTTCAGCCTCCAAAGGCTCCGGTGTTGCCGCGGCCGCGGACGCGGCGGCGGCACTGGCGCGGGCAGCGGCATCGGCGCGGGTGCGCGGTGGCGGAATCGGCGCAATCGGCACAACCTCGCCGGTGTAGGGCGAGATCACCGGATTCTTGTTGAGGTCATAGAATTTTTTACCCGTAGTCGGGCAAATGCGTTTGGTTCCGAGATCGGACTTGGGCACGTGGGAATCCTGGGAATGTCTGAAAAACGGTGCTTCAGTTGGCTAGTTGAAGCCCCGCTGTCAATAGCGCTTTTGCGGGATGGTGGGCTCGTGACGTGGCGCCGCCCATGTGTTACCTGCCGGCCGGGAGGACACAATCTTGACTCATTCAGATCACCTTGCAGATCACCTTGCAGATCACCCTACAGATCAACCTGCCGGTCGCGGCGCCGATGATCCGGCGCCGCTGCAAGCCTGTTCGAGCGGGCCCCTGAACGGAACGGTCCGCGTTCCCGGCGACAAGTCGATTTCACACCGGGCCCTGATCCTGGGGGCGCTGGCGGTCGGCGAAACCCGGATATCGGGCCTGCTCGAGGGCGAAGACGTGCTGAACACCGCCAAAGCCATGCGGGCATTGGGCGCAAAGGTGGAGCGTACGGGCGACTTCGCCTGGTCGGTGCACGGTGTCGGGGTAGCCGGCTTCGCGGCGCCTGAGCTTCCGCTCGATTTCGGCAATTCCGGCACCGGCTGCCGGCTGGTGATGGGCGCGGTGGCAGGCTGCCCGATCCGGGCGGTTTTCGACGGCGACGCGTCGCTGCGCGGCAGGCCGATGCGCCGGGTGCTTGATCCCCTGGAAATGATGGGTGCTCGGATAGAGGCCAGCGCGCAGGGCGGCCGGCTCCCACTGACCCTGCACGGGGCGCGCGATCCGCTTCCGATCCTCTACCGCACCCCGGTGGCTTCGGCACAAATCAAATCCGCAGTATTGCTGGCCGGGCTGGCCGCGCCGGGGACCACCACGGTGATCGAGAGCGAGGCCAGCCGTGACCATACCGAACAGATGTTGCAGCATTTCGGAGCGCAGCTCGTATCGACCCGCGAAGGCAGCCACGGCCGCAAAATCGTGCTGACCGGGCAGCCCGAGCTGCATGGCGCCGATGTCGTGGTGCCGGCCGATCCGTCATCGGCGGCGTTCCCGATCGTGGCGGCGCTGATCGTCGAAGGCTCCGACATCGTGCTGTCGGATGTCATGACCAATCCACTGCGCACCGGGCTGTTCACGACGCTGCGCGAGATGGGGGCCTCGATCGAACAAAGCGAGCTGCGTGGCGACGCCGGCGAGCCGATGGCGCAGCTTCGGATACGCGCCTCGAAGCTGCGCGGCGTCGAGGTGCCGCCGCAGCGAGCGCCGTCGATGATCGACGAATATCTGGTGCTGGCGGTGGCCGCGAGCTTCGCCGAAGGCTTGACCATCATGCGCGGCCTGCAGGAATTGCGGGTCAAGGAATCCGACCGGCTGGAAGCGACCGCGGCCATGCTTCGCGTCAATGGCGTCAAGGTGGAAATCTCCGGCGACGACATGATGGTCGAGGGCAAAGGTCACGTCCAAGGCGGCGGTCTGGTCTTAACCCATATGGACCATCGGATCGCGATGTCGGCGCTGGTGATGGGGTTGGCCGCCGACCAGCCGGTCCGGGTCGACGATACCGCCTTTATCGCCACCAGTTTTCCGGATTTCATCCCGATGATGCGGAGTCTTGGGGCAGAGTTTTCGTGAGGGAAGCGTGATGAGCGCAGCCTTTGGCCGCGAGGCGTTGCTGGACGCATTCGACGAGATCGGTCGCGCCGCGGCAGCGGCAGGAACCAGGCTGCAGATTGCAGTCTATGGGGGCTCGGCGCTGATGCTTGCGAGTAATTTCCGGTTTTCCACTGAAGATGTCGATGTATCGACGCTTCAGCGTCCCCTGCCCGACTGGCTGGCGGCGGTCGTGCATGAAATTGCCCGGAAGAATGCCTGGCAGGAGGAGTGGTTCAATGACGGGGTTGCCTTCCACCTCAGCCCGCTGGCTGACCGCGCCGCCGATCATCTGGAGTTTGGGACATTCCCTAGAGACGGCTCTCCGCCAGGGCTTGTGGTGTCGGTGCCAACGGCGGAATATTTGCTTGCACTGAAGCTGAAGGCCGCCCGGGTCTTGGACCCGCTTCGCGGCGAAGCGGAGCGGCTCGATATTCTCAATCTGATGCAAGTTGTAGGTATCTCGAGCGCGGATGACGCGATAGCCTTGCTTGGCCGGTACTTCCCGGTGAGTGCGGCTGCTTCCGAAAAGCAGCGATTTCTTTTGAAGAACATGAAACGCGATGGCGGAGTCGATGCACCCAAATACCCTCGCTGACGCCGTCGAAAAGATTGATGCCGGATCGGCGCGGGATGTCGTCCTTGCCGAGTTCGTCGACATGTTTGACTTGGCGGAAACCGATCGCGATCGCTATGCGTCGCTCGAGCGCGAACCCAGATTGACGGGCGATGCTCGGCTTGATGCGCTTGTTGGAGCGATCGCCGAATATCTGGCAAAGCAGCGCCGGCTCGGTCGCGTTCCACCGTGGGTTTCCGGCCCAGCGCGCCGCTTGGCCAATCCATGGTTCACAACCGCGTCGCCGTCGGATGGCATTCGCGAATACCTCACTTTCGCTAGCCCGGCCGAATTCGCGTCGCGCAACATCTTCACCGAGGAGCGGCCGCTGCGGCGGGCCCGCGGCCCTCAATCAGCCAAGTCATAGGCCGCCATGATCATCGCCATCGACGGACCCGCGGCCTCGGGCAAAGGCACGCTCGGCAAGCGGCTCGCCAAGTATTACGGTTATCGCCACCTCGATACCGGGGTGATCTATCGCGCGGTCGCCAAGGCGCTGCTGGACGCCGGCGCCGACCCGAACGACGAGATGCTTGCCGTCTCCGCGGCGCTCGAACTCGACCCAGAAAAGTTCGGCAATCCGTTGCTCAAGACCCAGGTGGTGGGGGAGGCCGCCTCGGTGGTCTCGGCGATCCCCAAGGTGCGGGAGGTTTTGCTGAATTTTCAGCGCCAATTTGCCGAAGGTCCGCCCGGCGCGGTGCTCGACGGCCGCGATATCGGAACCGTGATCTGCCCCCACGCCGATGTGAAAATCTTCGTCGTCGCCGACCCCCGGGTCCGCGCCCGCCGCCGCACCCTGGAAGCCAAAGCGAGGGGCGAGGACGCCGACGAGGCGGCGGTGCTCGCCGATATCCTCAAGCGTGACGAACGGGACCAGAACAGGGCCGTTGCGCCGCTGAAACCGGCACCGGATGCGCACTTGCTCGACAACTCGCATTTGGATATAGAAGCGGGCGTCCGGGCCGCCATCGACATTGTCGAGACCGTCCGAGCGGGCCGGCAGCGGGTTTGAGCCTCTGCCGTCATTGGAGGAAAGCCCGCTCAAGGTCTTGCAGTCGCTGTCTTGAAGTTGATGTCTTGAACGTCGGTATCTCCTACCCATTTTTCCGGGACCGGCTTTCTGAGATCGACAAGCTCAACGCCCGGATAAATCAACGTATCGAACGTGCAGGCATGCTGCCGGCCCGCTGTTGCGAGTACTCGCCGAACAGCGGTCGCTAGGGACCCGCGGACCTCTAGCACTTCACGCGCGATGCGCCCCTTAACCCGAATGGCCGGCGACACCCGCATCTGGAGAACAAATGGCTTCGACTGCTGCTTCCTATAATCCTTCCCGCGACGATTTTGCCGCGATGCTCGATGAGTCCTTCGCCGGCGGCAACCTGCAGGAAAGCTCCGTCATCAAGGGCACCGTTGTTGCGATCGAGAAGGACATGGCCGTCATTGACGTCGGCCTGAAGACCGAAGGCCGCGTGGCGCTGCGGGAATTCGCCGGGCCCGGCCGCGAAAGCGAACTCAAGGTCGGCGACGTGGTCGAGGTATTCCTCGACCGTATCGAGAATGCGCTTGGCGAGGCCGTGCTGTCGCGCGACAAGGCGCGCCGCGAGGAGAGCTGGGGCAAGCTCGAAAAGGCGTTCAACAACAACGAGAAGGTGCACGGCGTCATCTTCAACCAGGTCAAGGGCGGCTTCACCGTCGATCTCGACGGCGCGGTGGCCTTCCTGCCGCGCTCGCAGGTCGACATCCGTCCGATCCGCGACGTTGCGCCCTTGATGAACAATTCGCAGCCGTTCCAGATCCTCAAGATGGATCGCCGCCGCGGCAACATCGTGGTGTCGCGCCGCACCGTGCTGGAAGAGACCCGCGCCGAACAGCGCCAGGAACTGGTGCAGAACCTCGAAGAAGGCCAGGTCATCGACGGCGTGGTCAAGAACATCACCGATTACGGCGCGTTCGTCGATCTCGGCGGCATCGACGGCCTCCTGCACGTCACCGATATCGCCTGGCGCCGGGTCAATCACCCGACCGAGGTCTTGACCATCGGCCAGACCGTGAAGGTCAAGATCATCAAGATCAACCACGAGACCCACCGCATCTCGCTCGGCATGAAGCAATTGCTGGACGATCCGTGGCAGGGCATCGAGGCGAAGTATCCGCTCAACTCGCGCTTCACCGGCCGTGTCACCAACATCACCGACTACGGCGCGTTCGTCGAACTGGAGCCGGGCATCGAAGGCCTGATCCACGTCTCGGAAATGTCGTGGACCAAGAAGAACATGCATCCCGGCAAGATCGTTTCGACCTCGCAGGAAGTCGAAGTGCAGGTGCTCGAAGTCGATTCGGTCAAGCGCCGGATTTCGCTCGGCCTCAAGCAGACCATGCGCAATCCCTGGGAAGTGTTCGTCGAGAAATTCCCGGTCGGATCGACCGTCGAGGGCGAGGTCAAGAACAAGACCGAGTTCGGTCTGTTCCTCGGGCTCGAGGGCGACGTCGACGGCATGGTCCATCTGTCCGATCTCGACTGGAAGCTTCCGGGCGAGCAGGTGATCGACAACTTCAAGAAGGGCGACATGGTCAAGGCCGTGGTGCTCGACGTCGATGTCGAAAAGGAGCGCATCTCGCTCGGCGTCAAGCAGCTCGAGGGCGACCCGTTCGCTGAGCCCGGCGACGTCAAGAAGGGTGCGGTCGTGACCTGCGAAGTGCTTGAGGTCAAGGAAAGCGGCATCGAGGTCAAGATCGCCGGCACCGACTTCACCACCTTCATCAAGCGGTCCGAACTGGCGCGCGAGCGCTCCGATCAGCGCGCCGAGCGTTTCGCCGTCGGCGAAAAGGTCGATGCGCGGGTGATCCAGTTCGACAAGAAGGCCCGCAAGGTGCAAGTCTCGATCAAGGCGCTGGAAGTCGCCGAGGAGAAG
>NZ_JBEKXH010000213.1:0-10848 GCF_049512235.1 Bradyrhizobium sp. | reverse complement strand
GATCTATCCGCAGCAGCCGCGGCGGCGCGCCGGCGTTGATCGCTGGCTGGACTGGACGCTTTCGACGCTGCAGCCGGTCGATCGTCCGGTATTCTGGGCGCTGGTGCGAACCCCGGTCGAGCAGCGCGACATGGTTGCGATCCAGGAAGATGCCGACGCCGAGGCCGTGCAATGGCGCATCGTCGACGCCGAGCTCCTGACCCGGCGCTTCATCGAGGGCGATGACTTTACCCTGGCCGACATTGCGCTCGGCGCCTATGCCAGACGCTGGTTCGGCGTCGAAGGCATCCGCAAGCCGCGCTTCGAGCATCTCGAGCGCTGGTTCGCGCAAGTCGCCGGCCGTCCCGGCTTTGCGCAGTTCGTCGCGCCGCCGATGTCGTGACCACGCCTGGGACAGCAAGTGCACAGCTTGACCGCTACAAGGGCAATCGAGTTGCAAATGGCCTGCTGTTGCCGCTCAACGATATCGGGCGGAGCCGCCGGCCCTGATGCTGCCGCCGATTTTCATGCAGGTTTCGGTGCCGTCGACTTTGGCAAAACCGGGACCATAGGCCGCGCAATTATTGCCGGAGCCTGCCCCCTTGATCGGAAGCAGCGCGCCGGAGTCGCCGGGATTTTCCTGTTTCCTGGCGCCGGTCGGCTCAGCCGCGGCGACCGAGGCCGGCAACATCACTACCATGACGATCGCAACGAGGGTGTTACGCATGCGAGGTCTTTTATCGTCTTCGGCCGGTTCAGGCTAGCGGACAAATTTGACGCCGAACGACTTGCCGCGGCGCCATACCACTTCGCAATTTCGTCCAGATCTGGCGTCGCGGTCAAAACCAAGCCGCAACCGCGCGGGCGGTGTGTCGGGGCCGTCCAGCGTGATCTTGGCTCCGGCGCTGGACAAATCCTCCACCACGCACGGGCGGGCCGCGAATCCTCCCTCCAGGGTGATCCATCCGGACCGTTTCAGTGATTTGCGGGTTTCCCGTTTCGCCTTGGTCTTCGCCATTAGCAGCTCCTTAAGCTTCTTCCGTACCCGGCATGGCTTTAAAAACCGTTTCAAAACTAGGGTTCCGCCGGCTTGCCCGGCCGCGCAAACGCCACTATACGTTCGCCCGCCGCGATCGGGATCGCCAGGGGTCCGGGTCCGGCACGGCGCCACCGCAAGCTCAGCGCGTTGATCTGCCGTACAAATTGTTTGTGACCGCAGCGAAACGGCAATGCCCAACCAGGTCGGCGGTGGGTAACGCAAACGTTTACGCTCCCTTCGTCTATCGGTTAGGACGCCACCCTTTCACGGTGGAGAGAGCGGTTCGATTCCGCTAGGGAGCGCCAAGTTGGCGGAACCAGGCCCCAAGTCGCCCCACCGCCCCCTATCAATGATGACGTCTACCCCAGTGGATCGCAGCCCAGACGCGCTCGTGAAGATAATACCAGGCGATTTTGGTGACGATCTCGAGCCCCGCGATCGATCCCGCGATTTCGATCCTGCCCGTCATGAACCAACTGATCGCAAACGTATCAAACGTCCCCAGGGTCCGCCAACTGATGGCCTTGAGGACCGACCTTGCGTGTGTCTCTGCTCCGCGCAATAGAACCACCGGATCCGACTCCCTGGTTGCCCATGACGCAAAGCCTAACACGCTGCAGAGTCGTGCCCTGCTTATGTCGCAATTGAGCGATGGACTTCAGCTTCGATGTTGTGCATTTTGCGCGAAGAGGTCTGGCAAACTATCTGATTTGATTGATTAAATCCGTGCGCACCTGGGCTCGGCCCAGTGGCATGCACCGAGGAGGAGATTGCAGTGAAATTTGTTGCCGCCCTGGTCGCGATTTGCGCGCTGTCGCAGACCGCGGCCGCCCAGACCCCGGAATGCAAATCGATTTCGAACCCGAGCGCGCGACTGGCCTGCTACGACAAGACCAATTCGACCACGGCGTCCCCTGCTGCCGCCAAGCAGGCCTTGCGGGTTCCTAACGGGAAGAGCGAGGGGGGAACCTATGTCGATCAGATCAGCGCGGAAGACGCGCTGATGAATGCGCAGCTGAAGAACATCTGCCGCGGCTGCTGAGCCGCGATCCGCTTACGATTTTTCGCAAACTCCTTTTCCTGCGGCTTGCGGCCGCATGCGGAGACGTTTTCTGACGCTGGATAAAGCCGAAAAAGCGCATACCTGCCACACCGATGCATCTGCTGGAATCCCTTCCGACCGTCATCGGCACCGCAGCGGTAGCGCCCGCTCTTCTGTTGCTGTGGTTTGTGATCGCCGCCGGTGACCGCCCAGGCTCGCCCGCCAAGGTCTGGATCGCGTTTTTTCTCGGCGCCGCCAGCATATCGCTGCTTGGCGTCGTCCGTGCGCCGTTTGCATCGATGCCAGAAGCGCCTGAAAATACCTGGTTTGCGCTCGCATTGCATTCGATCTTCGGAGTTGCGGCGCCCGAGGAAGCCCTCAAGGTTCTCGTCATCGTCGCCGTTTCGACGCGGCGACGGCCGTTTGCGGATCCGATGGACACTATCGTCTATGGCGCGGCGGCAGGGCTCGGCTTTGCCGCCTACGAAAACCTCGCTTATCTGGTGCAGCATGCGGAGATTTGGCGATCGCTGGCCGCGCTGCGCAGCGTGCTGACCGTGCCATTCCATGGCGCGCTCGGCATCATCGCCGGGGCCTATCTTGCCATCGCCCGTTCCGGCACCGCGCTAGGCGCGCACCGCCATCACCGCGTCTGGGCCCGCATCTCAAGTCACGTTCTGATCCTGCTTGCGCCGTTGGCGTTGCACGCAGGTTTTGATTTCCCGCTGCTGACGCTGCGGCAAAATCCCGACCTCAGTGCATCCGCAAAATCTGTGCTGGGAGTAGCGAGCCTTTCGATCGGATTCGGCTCGATCGGCTTTGCCATGAGGCTGGTACGGCGGGTCAGCCGCCATCAAGCGCCCCGCACCGAAATTGCCCGCGCGCGGCTGAGCCAGCTGCGACGAATGTGGGCGCTGCTGGTGGTGGGGGGGGCCGCGGGTTTTATCGGCCTGGCCTTTGTTTTGACCACGATCCACCACTGGCTGGTCAATCCCGAACGCGATGTGGCGCTTGTTCTCGTCCCCATCGGCCTTGTCTCGATCCTGATCGGCGGCGCGCTGCTGCTGGTGACCACGGCGATCTATGTTTTCGGCCGCAATCGGATCCGCGCGACAGAAGCCGGTTTTTCGTCGGCGCCCGGCCGAGGCTGACTTCATCGTGAATGATGGCCACCTCGTGCTCGCTCAAACCCGCGTCAACGAACAAACTTTATCCCGCAGCATTGGTCGACACTGTTGTATGATAACGGGGCGTTATCCTGCGCTGTCGGTATCGGGAGATAAGCAATGACCATTCCTCAGGACATTACCAGGTTGCAATCCGAAGTGAATGCCGCTGTACGCGAGCATTGGAAGGCTTTTCTGATCGAGGGTATCCTGCTCGTGATTTTGGGGCTTGCGGCGATCATCGTGCCACCGCTTGCGAGCCTCGCCGTCACGATTTTTCTAGGCTGGATGTTTTTGATCTCAGGCATAGCCGGGCTGGCGCTGACGTTCTGGGCGCGGCAGATGCCGGGCTTCTGGTGGTCACTGCTCTCGGCAGCGCTGGCGATCGGCGCCGGCCTCATCCTTTTGGCGATGCCGGTGCAGGGCGCGCTGACCCTCACGATCGTGGTCGGCGCCTATTTCCTCGCCGAAGGCGTTGCCACGATCATGTATTCGCTGGAGCACCGCCGCGAATTATCGGAACGGTGGTCCTGGCTGCTGGTTGCCGGTATCATGGATTTGCTGATCGCAGCCATTATCATCACCGGGCTGCCGGGATCGGCGCTGTGGGCCGTTGGCCTCCTGGTCGGTATCAATCTCTTGTTCGGCGGCATTACCCTGATCGGAATGGCACTCGCTGCGCGCAAAGGTTGATCAACAGCCGCGGCAAATGCTCTTGATCCTGCGGTCGAGCGCGGCATCGTCCGCGTTCAGACGCGCCGGATCGTCTGACGTGGAGTTCGGTACGTCGCTGGCGCGCGGTTGGCGGTGGCCGATGGGTGCCTCCAATACCCCGCCCTTATTCGACGACCCGGCGTCGTTGGCCGCGCCTCCGGATGATCCGGTGCGGCCTCCGGTCTGTGCGATGGCTTCCGGACCAGCCATAAGGACCAGCAGCGCCAATACGGTGAACGTCTTTCGCATCTTGCTCCTCCCGTTTCAGAGAAATGCAGCTCTCGCGCCCGACCGGGAACCTCGATCGTGACGAAATGGCGGCGCCATCAAGGACGATCGGCAATATCGGCGCCCGGTTGTGCGTCTGCTGCCATTCCTCCGCTGCCCTTCCTCCATTTGCCACCTGTTCATCACGGCTTCGGAGGATAGAGATGAACGCCGCCGCAATAATCGGTGACACGGTAGCGCGTTTCCATAGGCGGTTCACCTTCCGGTGAAAAAGAATCTTGCTGTGACAAATAAGCTGGGCCGACCGGCGACTTGCCGTGGCCGCCGGGAATATCCAGCACATAGTCCGGCTGGCATAGGCCGGAGATCCGCCCGCGCAGCGCCCGCATCAGCGCCTGCCCCTGCGCCAGCGTCGTCCGCAGGTGCGCCGTGCCCGGGGCGAGATCGCCGTGATGCAGGTAATAGGGCTTGATCCGGCATTCGACGAATGCCCGCATCAGTGCCTCCAGCGCCACGGCATTGTCGTTGACGCCGCGGAGCAGGACCGACTGGCTCACCATGGGGATTCCGGCGTCGACGATGGCGGCACAGGCGGCGCGAGCCTTGTCGGTCAATTCCCTGACATGATTGGCGTGCAAGGCAACCCAAGTGGTCGCCCCCTTGACCTTCAGCGCCTCGATCATCTCGGCGTCGATGCGGCCGGGATCGGCCACCGGCACCCGGGTGTGGATGCGAATGATCCTGACATGCTCGATGGCAGCAAGTTCCGCTGTGATTTCGGCAAGCCGTCGCGGCGCCAACGTCAGGGGATCGCCACCAGTCAGGATGACTTCCCAGATTTGAGAATGGGCGCCGATATAGTCCAACGCTTCGCGGTAAACCGATTGCGAAAGCGCGGTCGCCTTGCCCGGCCCAACCATCTCGCGGCGAAAGCAAAACCGGCAATACACGGCGCAGACGTGAACCAGCTTGAACAGCACCCGATCGGGATAACGATGCACGATGCCGGCGACCGGCGAAAAAGCGTGATCCCCGATCGGATCGGCATTTTCGCCCGGCGTAGTAACCAGTTCCTCGGCGGTCGGAATGAACTGCCGCGCGATCGGATCGTCGGGATCGCTGGCATCGATCAGCGCCGCCATCTCGGGCGTTACCGCCACCGCGTAGCGCGCCGCGACCCTTTGCAGATCGGGAAGTGTCGCGGCGGGCGCAAGACCGCAGGCGACCAGCTCAGCGGGCTCACGCAAGGTGGCAGTGGTTGAGGGGCTGACGATCCTTCTCATGCCTCACCCGAAGGCGGCATCCATAGCACCTGATCGATCTGCTGCGCGCCGCTCGCCAGCATCACCAAACGATCGAAGCCGAGCGCAACCCCGCTCGCCTCCGGCATCTCGCCGACCGCGTCGAGAAAGTCCTCGTCGAGCGGGTAACGTTCGCCGTAGCGCCGCTGCTTTTCGTCCATGCTGGCCCTGAAGCGCTGGCGCTGTTCGCCTGGGTCGGTCAACTCGCCAAATCCGTTGGCGAGTTCGACGCCGCAGGCATAAAGCTCGAAGCGCTCGGCGACGCGCGGGTCGGAGGCTTTGACACGCGCCAGCGCCGCTTCGGGGACCGGGTATTCGAACAATATCGTCAAACGCCCCTGCCCCAGATTGGGTTCGACATGCTCAACCAGCACCTTGCTGAAAATGTCAGACCAGGTGTCATCATCTGATATCCGAACCCGGCCCCGCGCCGCGGCCGCCAGTCTTGCCCGATCACCCCCGCCATCCGCGATGGTGGCCAGCAGATCGATACCGGCAAAGCGCTCGAACGCCGCGGCCACCGTCATCAGTTCCGGCTCGACAAATGGATCGGCGGTCCTGCCGCGAAACGAAAATCGGCCGATGCCGGTCGCCTGTGCGGCGCCGGCTGTTATGACGACGCTGTCGGCCATGACAGCGTCGTAGGTCGCATCGGCGCGGTACCATTCCAGCATGGTGAATTCGCCCAGATGCAGATCGCCGCGCTCGCGGTCGCGAAATACCCGCGCAAACTCGAAAATCTTCTGCTCCCCTGCCGTCAGCAGTTTCTTGCAGGCGAATTCAGGCGAAGTCCGCAGATACCGTATCGCGCGCTCACCATCGGTGCCGGTCACCTCGGTGCGCAGGGCGTGCAGGTGGGTCTCGTTGCCGGGTGAGACCTGAAGGATACCGCTTTCGACCTCGGCAAAGCCCTGCTCGGCGAACCATGCCCTGGTCGCCGCGGTAATGGCGCGCCGCGCAGCGAGATAGGGCCTGCGGTCGGCGTACCGCTCAGGCGTCCACCAGGACGAAGGCTGGTCAATTCCGGCCATCATCGGATGTCCCCGCAAGGTCCGAGACTGCCGGTATCCCGTTTCCGGAGTTGGTAGACCATCAGGGCATTCCCCGGCACGGCCATCGGAGACACGATAGGCACCGGCAACCCCATGTTTCCAGGGACCACCTTCGATTTGAGCTCGCCGTCCCGGTCCAGCAGCAACTTTGGCCGGAGAGCAAAATGGGCGGCACTAGCTTCAACCGGCAAAATGAGTATGTTGCAGCCCGAAACTGCTTCGCTGGCCGCTGGACGCCGCTGTCCTGATGGGTCCCGGGCCAGAATATCAGGAAAAACAGCTTTGAAAGTCATCGCCAGTTCTATCCGCAAGGGCAACGTCATTGAGCAGGACGGCAAGCTTTACGTGGTTCTGACCGCCGAGAACATCCATCCCGGCAAGGGAACACCGGTCAGCCAGATCGAAATGCGACGAATCAGCGACGGGGTAAAGATTTCCGAGCGCTACAAGACCACGGACCAGGTCGAGAAGGCGACTATCGAGGACCATAACTTCAACTATCTCTATCA
Organism: Bradyrhizobium sp.; assembly: GCF_049512235.1. GTDB lineage: Bacteria > Pseudomonadota > Alphaproteobacteria > Rhizobiales > Xanthobacteraceae > Bradyrhizobium. Next base: position 3,818 of record NZ_JBEKXH010000213.1, on the reverse strand, counting down.
GGACGCCGACGGCTTCCACTTCATGAACACCGACACTTACGACCAGGTGCAGGTGCCGAAGGACGTCGTCGGCACGTCCGCGCCCTATCTGCAGGAAAACATGACCGTCAAGCTTTCGCTTCACGGCGTCATACCCGTGGCCATCCAGTTGCCGCAGCGAGCAACGCTGGAAGTCGTCGAAACCGAACCGGTCACCAAGGGTCAGACGGCGTCGTCTTCCTACAAGCCTGCCATCCTCTCCAACGGGGTACGCACGGCGGTGCCTCCGCATATCGGCACCGGCACGCGGATCGTGGTCATGACGGAGGATGGGTCCTACGTTGAGCGCGCAAAGGATTAGCCTGCAGGTAGGGCGTTTTTTCCGAGAGCAGTTGAGAATTTGATCGCAACCAACAGAAGCAGCGTCCGGTTCGCCGGAAAAATGGTCTGGTTCGTCCAGCGATCGCGCTCTCCAAGAAATGTGAGCGCATGAAACCCCCGCGCAACCGCTTACAATTTGGCGGAGCATGCGCGGAGAATTGCTATCTTCCGTTTTCCCGGCTGGCGAGGTCGGCACTGACATCTCTGCTGCTGCTGGTCGCCGGCATTTCGATCCTCCATGCCGGCGAGTTCAGGACGCCGGCGATTTCGGCCGCTCGCGTCGATTGGCTTGCCGCGCTCGACCAACTTCGGTCCGAGACCAATAGCCAGCCGGCGATCGCGTCCGCCTTCACGTTTTCCGGCCACCGCCGCTTGCCTGCGTTCGATCCGCGCTCGAGCCCCGCGCTGGTGCAACTGAACGCCGTAACCTCGCAGATATTCACCGGTATCGGGCAGAGCCCGGTTCCGGTGCTGCTGCCGTTCGACACCGCAGCATTTCTCGAGGCCCGGCTGAACCACCTCCCGGCCAGCCTTTCGGTATCTAAATACCAAGATGATTTCCGTCCAGCCGATCTGTTTGATGCCGGACCGGCTGGCTACGACGCGATATTTTCGCTCGAGCCCGGTGCCGGCGACGGCATGCCGCCGCGAACCTTCGACGGACCGGTCGAGGTACAGATCACCGGCTCGATCCTGACCTACGACATCAGCGATCCCCAGGGCGGCAAGGGCGAACCGGTCAAGGCATTGTCCGCCCAATTCCCGGACCTGCGCCGCTTCATCCGGGAAGGCTATGTTCGTTATGCCTTCACGCGCTTCGGCGTTCCCTACGTGGTGTCGATTCAGTGTCTCGACTCTGCGCCTCGCGCGCGGCGGCTGGCCTGCCGCGAGGCCTATCCAGTCGCCGAGCGCTTCCTGAAGGCGTTGCGCATCGCCGGCGGCCTGCCCTCGCGGCCACGCATGGATATCCCGTCTGCCGTCGCTGAACGGCCGCCAGAGCGGTCGCCTGATTTCACCTATTTTCCGAGCGGCGACATCATCACCAACAGCGGCTTGCACAATCAGGGCGGCCGCGCCGACCTCACCGCTTATTCGCAAATCCGCTTTCCACTCGACAAGATCCCGGCCTTCGTCCACTCGCAATCCTTCGGCAGGCGGAGGTCATCGCTGGCCGGCGATGGCGCCGGCGGCAAGGACAGCTATCCATGGCGGGATAATTTCTGCGAGGCCCGCAGTTTTGGCGTCGGCCAGTGCGCCAGCGGATATGGCCATCAGGGCGACGATATCCGCCCGGGCGTATGTTCGCAGCACGACCAAAGCGAGCCCGATCGCTGCGACCCCAGGCAGCAGGCGGTCGTCGCGGTTCGCGACGGTGTCTTGATCCGCTCACGCCAGCAGCAGTCGGCAACGCTGCAGATCAATACCCGCACCGAACACATCCGCTTTCGCTATATGCACATGAATCCCACCGCCATGGACGCGGACGGGGTTCTGAACGGCCGCAGCGTCGATGAAGGCGAGAAAATCGGCGTGGTGTCGAATTATCTGGACCATCCCAACGGCACCACGCGTCATTTGCATTTCGATGTGCAGGTTTTTACCCGCGACGGCTGGCTCTGGGTCAGTCCCTACGTCACGCTGATCTCGGCCTATGAGCGTTTGATCAGGGGACGCGGCCGCGAGATCGGGCCCGAACTTGCCGCGTCGCCAGCTCTGCAGGAGCAAGCCGCTCGGCCTGCTCCCCAGGAAGGCGGCGATAACTAAGGTTCCATCGACCAGCTTTTACCGCGCCGGCGCCCTCGCCGCGCTAGACTGGCGCTTATGAAACAGCCTGATTCCCTGAGCACACCGACGCGTCGCGCCCTGCTGCAGTCCGGCCTTGCGGCCGGTGCCCTGCTGGCACGGCCGCTGGCCGCCTCGGCCACCGCTCCGCCCGGCTTTGATCAATGGCGCGACGCCTTTCGCCCGCACGCCTTGGCAAAAGGCATTTCGGAGGCGACCTGGACCCGCGTCATGGGGCACCTCGAACCCGACATGTCCGTGTTCAAGCAGCTGCGCAATCAGCCCGAGTTCAACGAGCAGATCTGGCAATACATCAATCGCCGGGTCTCGGACTGGCGCATCATCGCCGGCAAGGAAGCGCTGCGGAAGAACGAAGCGCTGTTGGCGCGGATCGAACAGGAATACGGCGTCGAGCGCGGCACGCTGCTGGCGCTATGGGGTGTCGAATCCGCCTATGGCGATCCCTTGGTGCAGCAGAACCATATGCGGCCGGTTTTTCCCTCGCTCGCGGCGCTGGCCTGGAACGAGCCGCGCCGCCGCGCCTATTGGGAAAGCGAACTGATCAACGCACTCAAGATCGTCGACCGCGGCTGGAGCACGCCGGAGGAAATGCAGGGATCGTGGGCCGGCGCGATGGGGCACACCCAGTGGATGCCGGAAGTCTGGCTCAATGTCGGCATCGATTACGATCATGACGGAAGGGTATCGCCGTTCGGCAAGCCCGACGATGCCCTGGGTTCCACCGCGCGCTATCTGGTCACCAGAGGCAAATATCACCGCGGCGAGCATTGGGGCTATGAAGTCCGCGCGCCCGGTGGCTCGTCCAGCGGCAGTCGCAGCTACGCGGCGTGGTCTGGCGCCGGCGTCACGCGCGCCGACGGCCAGCCCTTTCCGCAGCCGAATGCCGGCGCCCAGATCTGGGTGCCGGTGCCGGGTGGCCCGAGCTTCCTGCTCGGGCCGAATTTTTATTCGGTGCGCAGCTATAATCCGTCGATGAATTACGCGCTGGCGATCTGCCATCTCGGCGACCGCATCCTCGGCGCACCGCCCTTCATCCAGCCCTTCCCCGGTTCGGAGCGCGCGCTGACGCTGGCCGAAGTGCAGGAAATGCAGGTTCGATTGACAAAAGCCGGTTTTGACACCGGTGGGACCGATGGCCGCGTCGGCAACGACACCATGCAGGCGATCCGGGATTATCAGGAGAAGGCCGGGCTGCTGCCTGCGGACGGCTATGGCGGACTGAAGGTGCTGGCGCGGTTGCGGCAGGGCGGCTAGCTGCATCAAGATCCTCGCAACCAGCATGCCCCGCTTATGCCGACAGGCCGCGGATCCTCGTACGCCGCGGCCCGTCGGCTCCATCGTTGATGCATCGGCTACCGGGTCGCCCGCTTGCGGCCTGCCCCCGGGGGGGCGTGCGCCCCCAGTGGCGCGACTGCGAGTAGCGGCGCTTGGTTGCGCCAGGAAACTCTACCGATGCAAATGTCAAACAGCCCATCCCGGACACACGTCAACGCCCCGCGGCGCGAGGCGCCCGGGCTGTTGCCAGGAAACTCATCGCCCTGCAAACAGAGGGCGCGGGGAATGCCGCGATGCCCAGTGGCACCCGCAGCCTCGCGTGCAGAAAACGGCCATCACGCACACGAGTATTCACAGCGAGGCACCGAAACATCCGGCAT
>NZ_JBEKXH010000212.1:0-10956 GCF_049512235.1 Bradyrhizobium sp. | reverse complement strand
GTGATGGCCGTTTTCTGCACGCGAGGCTGCGGGTGCCACTGGGCATCCGGCATTCCCCACGCCCTCTGTTTTCGAGGGCGGTCAAGTCTCCTGGCAAAGCCCGGGCGCCTCGCGCCGCGGGGTGCAAACGCGCATATGGGAAGGGCGTGTGGGAAAGGGCACGTCATTGCGAGGAGCCCTTGCGACGAAGCAATCCAGCTTTCTTTTCGCGGCGCCAAAGCTGGATTGCTTCGCTAACGCTCGCAATGACGATCTCAGAGTATCTTTGCTCGGCTGTTTGAAAATTGAATCGGTACTATTAAAGGCATCGCCAAAAAAAAGCGGGGCGGCCTCTTGCCACCCCGCTCAAGCTGGTCCCGGTATCCGCGGCGCAGGTTCAGTTCGGAACTGCCGCCTTCGGCGCTGACGTTGACGGCACCCCCGCGTTCACGGTGACACCGCGCAGCAGATTGTAGGCTGCGGCAAGCGCCTTGTCGTTCTTCTCATCGGGCGGGACATAGGATTGCGAGCCGGTCTGCTCGGTGCTTTCGGCGGAAAGATGGCCGCGCATCGACGCCTCTCCCTGCAGCTCGACGCGGCCCTTCAGCGCCTCGGGCACATCCTGTACCACCTCGATGTCGGGCTTGATGCCCAGCGCCTGAATCGAATGGCCCGATGGCGTGAAATAACGCGCCGTGGTCAGCGCCAGTGCACCGTTGCCCGTCCCGAGCGGGATAATGGTCTGCACCGAGCCTTTGCCGAACGAGCGGGTCCCGATCAGGGTCGCGCGCTTGCGATCGTGCAAGGCGCCAGCCACGATCTCGGAGGCGGATGCCGATCCACCATTGATCAATACCACGAGCGGCTTGCCCTTGGTCAGATCCCCTCCCCGCGCGGTGAAGCGCTGGGTTTCCTCGGGATTGCGGCCCCGCGTCGAAACCACCTCGCCGCGATCCATGAACGCAGACGACACCGAGACCGCCTGATCGAGCAATCCGCCGGGGTTGTTGCGCAGGTCGACGACATAACCGGCGAGCTTGTCCGAGCTGATCTGCTTCGATATCGTGCTGATGGCCTTGCGCAGTCCGTCGGTGGTCTGTTCGTTGAAGGAGGCGATCCGGATATAGCCGATGTCGCCACCGTCGGTGTGGTAGGTGACCGGGCGCACCCGAATGATTTCGCGCTCGATCGTCACGTCGATCGGTTGCTCCACGCCCTTGCGCATGATCTTGAGCCGGGTTTTGGTGTTGACCGGCCCCTTCATCTTGTTCACGGCCTGCTCGAGCGTGAGACCCTGTACCGCATCGTCATCAATCTGGGTGATCAGGTCGCCTGACAGGATGCCGGCCTTGGCCGCGGGCGTGTCATCCATCGGCGCAACCACCTTGACGAGTCCATCCTCCATCGTGACCTCGATGCCGAGGCCACCGAACTCGCCGTGGGTGGTCTCCTGCATGTCACGCCATGCCTTGTCATTCATGTAACGCGAATGAGGGTCGAGGCCAGTGACCATGCCGTTGATCGCGCCTTCGATCAGCTTGGTGTCGTCGGGCTTCTCGACATAGTCGCTCCTGACCCGCTCGAACACCTCGCCAAACAAGTTCAGCTGCGAATAGGTATCGCCGGCGGCGGCGGCCCTGGCGGCCGCAACCCACTGCGCGCTCTGGGGACCGGTAACAAGGAGGGTGAGACAGACGCCCGCTGCCGTCCCGAGGAAAAACAGGTGATTCTTGCGCATGGTTTGCGAACCCTCTCGCCGTCTGTGCTTGCCCGCCACGAACCCTGGAAAATGGGCGCGCTTCCGCCGATTCACAATACCTTTCTGGTATCATTGAGGCCGTTTTGCCAGGTCGATGGCATGGTGCGGAAACCGCGCCTGGCGCGGGGTACCTAGCCACCAGCCGACCCGCGCCGCGAAAGCATATCTTTCACGGCATCGGGCGGCTTGTCGACATCAAGCGCGAACACGGTGATTTGATAATGAGGCGACTTGTCGCGGCCGGGCGGAAAAGGGCCGCCATAGCCGATTCCGCTGATAGCGGCCATCGCAATATTCGGGATGGCGCGAAAGCACGGGACGCGATACCCGAAAGGCGAAGCTTGAGGCCCTAAAAGCATTCCCGGGAGGACACCATGAACGAGGCGACCCGCATTCCGCCGGCGGCCGTTGAACTCGGCGCCAGCGGCGAAGAGTTCCAGAACCTGCACGAGCTGATCCGTAAGGCGCGCGCCAACCTCAACCAGAATTCCTGGGACTATATCGTCGGCGCCGCCGAGACCGAGACCACGATGCGCCGCAACCGCATGGCGCTCGACGAAATCGCCTTCCGGCCGCGCGTGCTGCGTAATGTCGCTGACGTCGACGCCTCGGTCGAACTTTTCGGCCGCAAATTGCGCCTGCCGGTGATGATCGCGCCGGTCGGCGCGCTCGAACTGTTCGATCCCGGCGGCGCCGCCGGGGTTGCGCGGGGCGCCGGGACGTTCGGCGCCGCCCACATGCTGAGCTCGGTGTCCGAGCCGGGCCTTGAGAAAACCGCCGAGGCCGCGGCGGCCGCATTGCGCCTGTACCAGCTCTATGTCCGCGGCGGCGACGCCGTTGTCGAGGACTACGTCAGCCGCGCCGTCGCAAGCGGCTACAGCGCATTCTGCCTGACCGTGGACACCGCGCACTACAGCCGGCGCGAGCGTGACATTGCCAAACGTTACGTGCGCGCCAGCCGCGTCCGCGCCACCGGCGGCGATTTCCAGAAGGGGCTGGAGTGGCGCACGGTGAAACTGATCAAGGACAAATTCAGGATCCCGCTGGTCGTCAAGGGCATCGCCACGGCGGAAGATGCAGCAATTGCGCTCGATCACGGCGTGGACTGGATCTACGTCTCCAATCACGGCGGCCGCCAGTTGGATCATGGCCGCGGCGCCATGCAGGTGCTGCCTGAAATCGTCAGTGCGGTCGGCGGCCGCGCCAAGATCATGGTCGATGGCGGGTTCTGCCGCGGCACCGACATCGTCAAGGCGATCGCCATGGGTGCCGATCTCGTCGGCATCGGCCGCCTGCAATGTTTTGCGCTCGCGGCGTCAGGCGAAGCCGGCATCGTCCGGATGCTGGAGCTGCTCGAAGACGAAGTAATTCGCTGCCTCGGCCTGCTCGGCGTCACGCGCTTTGCCGAGCTCGACAAGTCCTGTCTGCACAAGGCAATGCCGACCAACCTGCCGCACGTGTTCAGCGCCTTTCCGCTTTTGGAGATCGAGCCGTACCGGTATTGAGGGCCGCGCGACACGCTCTAATCACGTGGTGCTAAGGGTGTTTTCAAAGGCGCCGAGCCTGGTGAATGCAATGTCCCAAAGGACTTCCAACATGGCCGTGTCTGACGCGAGGCCTTCGACAAGATGGCTCAGAGCGATCGAGGCTTCGTGAGCTTCAATTCCGTGCGGTTCAACGTGCCGTAGCATGGAAATCAGCGGACGCAGCATTGCCGCGGCCCGGTCCGGCGCAAGATACCTGGCCTTGAGCAGCGATTGGAGCGACGTCTCGGGTCTCATGCGCAAAGCACCTTCCATCGTCACCACGCCGCTCGCTCGATCAATATGGAACTTTTCGGCGGCAGCCGGATCCATACTTCGCATTTAACTTCCCAGCAGAAACAACGAAGGTTTGCTTCACCGTGATGACGACCGTCGAAACAGTGATCGACATCACAAAGCATCGCGGAAAGCCCGTCGGCATCCCTGTCGGGAATGCCGATTGATCCATTATCATCGTCCGGCCTCGTTATGATCTTGTTCTCGAACGCAATCAATGAGCTTCAAATTTTAGCAACCCCGATCCTTTGTCTCGGCGACCCATGTCCTGGGAACCCATGGCTGGTCCTGCTCGAACTTCGGTATGCGGATCAGTCCACCCGGGGTCTGCGAGGGGGCGGGCAAGCCCGCAACCTCCCGGCGCCTAACCAAAGCAGCTCAGCGCCCTCACCATTGCCCCCCTTGCCCAATTTTCGTAAACCCCCGCAATGATCCCTCCCCGCCTCTCCCCCGGTGCCGCCGATGCGCTGCTGTTCGATCTCGGCCGCGTCGTGCTCGATATCGACTTCAACAAGGCCCTGGCCTGCTGGGCCGCTCACGCCGGCTGCGAGCCCGCCGATCTGGGCGGCCGATTTGCGCGCGACGAGCTCTATCATCGTCACGAGAAGGGCGAGATCAGCGATGCCGAATTTTTTGCCGGTCAGCGTGCGTCGATGGGCGTCGAACTGTCGGATGCGCAGTTCCTGCAAGGCTGGAACGCAATATTCGCCGGCGAAATGCCCGGCATCGCCGCGCTTCTTGAGCGGGCCTCAAAACGCCTCCCGCTCTATGCCTTCTCCAACACCAATGCGGCCCATGTCGAGCACTTCTCGCAAGCTTACGCCCCTGTGCTCGGCCATTTCCGCGAAATTTTTCTGTCGTCCACGATCGGGCTTCGGAAACCTGATGCGGCGGCCTATGATCATGTGGTGAAAGCGATCGGGGCGCCGGCCCAGCGCATCGTGTTCTTCGACGACCTCGCCGAGAATATCGAAGCCGCGCGCGCGCGGGGCTTGACGGCCGTGCACGTGACATCGTCCGGCGACGTGTCCGGCGCTCTGGCCGCGCTCGGGATTTAGGAGTTTCGCCGTGGCCTTGATGCCGGTTACTGAGGCGCTTGCCGCGATTCTCGCGGGCGCCGAGCCGCTGCCCGAGGAAATGGTCGCGCTGGATGCCGCCTATCACCGCGTTCTGGCGCGCGACGTCGCGGCCTTGCGCAACCAGCCGCCGCAGGCGATGTCGGCCATGGATGGCTATGCCGTAAGATCCGCCGACGCCGCCCGCGTGTCGGCACGGCTGAGGGTGATCGGCGAGGTCGCGGCCGGCCGGCCATTCGACGGTGCCGTCGGCGAGGGCGAGGCGGTGCGGATCTTTACCGGCGGCGTAATCCCCGCCGGCGCCGACGCCGTCATCATCCAGGAAGAAACGGTCGTTGAAAGCGGCGGCATCACGATCACGGAAGCCGCGCGCCCCGGTCGACATATACGCCTGGCCGGCATCGACTTTCGCCAGGGCGATGTGCTGCTGGCGCGGGGGACGCGCCTCACCGACCGCGATCTGTCGCTAGCCGCCGGCATGAACCATCCGGAACTTGCCGTGCGCCGCCGGCCTGTCGTCGCGATGCTTGCGACCGGCGACGAACTGGTGATGCCGGGCGCGACGCCCGGCCCCGGCCAGATCGTCTACTCCAACGGCTACGCGCTGCGGGCGCTGGCGCGCAGCGAGGGCGCCGATGTCATCGATCTCGGCATTGCCGCCGACACGCTTGCGGCCACGACCTCAGGCATCCGGCGCGCCCGCGACGTTGGCGCCGATATCCTGATCACGACCGGCGGCGCCTCGGTCGGCGACCACGACCTCGTCAAGCAGTCGCTGGAGGCCGAGGGCGTCGCCATGGCCTTCTGGCGGATCGCGATGCGGCCGGGCAAGCCGATGATGCACGGCCGGCTCGGCGCCATGCGGGTGATCGGCCTGCCCGGCAATCCGGTGTCGTCCTATGTCTGCGGCTTGTTGTTTCTGGTGCCGTTGATTCGCGGGCTCTCGGGACGTTCCGATAGGCATCTTGTGCCCGAACAGGCGCTACTCGGGCGCGATGTCGGCGCCAACGATGTGCGCGAAGATTATCTGCGCGCCCGGTTGGAGGTGCGCGCCGACGGTATCCTGATCGCCACTCCGGTCGACCATCAGGACTCCTCGCTGCTCGGGAATCTGGCCGCGGCACAGGCACTTGTGATCCGTCCGCCGTTTGCGCCGAACGCCGCCGCGGGCTCGGCCTGCCAACTGCTGCGGCTGCCGGCCTGAGGCCGGCGCGGGCGGGTTCCAGCAAACTTGATTACGAATCCCGGTTGACGGAAAATTAAGCTATTGCGGAACACATATGGAACATATAGTGTTCGTTCATGATTTGTTTCGAGTCGATGGTCATAAATGGAGTATGCCGACCCGGGAGGGCACAAGTGGGCTCCCGGACTTCGGAGTTTCTTACCTCGTATCTCGGAATCAAACGGCACTTATCAAACTTGGGGATTGGTCGAGATGCTCACGCGCAAGCAATATGAACTCCTGCGATTTATCAGCGAACGCCTCAAAGAGTCAGGCGTTCCGCCCTCCTTTGACGAGATGAAGGACGCGCTGGATCTGCGCTCGAAGTCCGGCATTCATCGCCTGATCACCGCGCTCGAAGAGCGCGGCTTCATCCGCCGCCTGCCCAACCGCGCCCGCGCCATCGAAGTAATCAAGCTGCCCGAACTTTCCTCCGGCGCAAACAGCCGCCGCGGCTTTACCCCGAGCGTCATCGAAGGCACGCTCGGCAAGGTGCGCAGCGCGAGCATGAGTTCCGAGGACGACGGCAGCCGTCCGGTTTCGGTGCCCGTGATGGGTCGCATCGCCGCCGGCACTCCGATCGAGGCGCTGCAGACCCGCAGTCATACCATCAGCGTGCCGCCTGACATGCTCGGGTCCGGCGAACACTACGCGCTCGAGGTCCGCGGCGATTCCATGGTCGACGCCGGCATTCTCGACGGCGACATGGCGCTCATCCAGCGCAACGAAAGCGCCGAGACCGGCGACATCGTGGTGGCGCTGATCGACGACGAGGAAGCGACGTTGAAGCGCTTCCGGCGCCGCGGCGCCTCGATCGCACTCGAGCCGGCCAACGCCTCCTACGAAGTTCGCATCCTGCCGCCGAACCGGGTGAAGATTCAGGGCAAGCTGATCGGGCTTTACCGGAAATACTAGCTGGCCAGATCAGTTCCAATCTCGGCATCAGGGCGCAGGCCGGCATCTGGCCGCGCTGGTGCGTGGCGCTCAGCCATCATGCAAGTGAACCGCTGCGCAGGGGTTGGATTATCTACTTGTAACGGATAGTCCCTTGCCGTTTCCATCGATTATCAAATCACCTGTCCGACTCGGACTACAGCGAAGGCCACGCCATCTCGGCGCCAGCCGGTCGCTGACGTGACAAACAAAACTGCCCTGGCGGCCAGCCGGGGCATTTTTTGTGCCAGCATCGTGGCCAGCTTGCGGTTATGCAACGTGAGGCCGCGTCCTTACGCGTTTGTGATCACGCTGTTCGACTGGCAGCCGTACAATTGCCTACAACGAAGCAAAAGTTCGCGTACTATCGTCCATTTGATAGAGGCCTGCGCCTCTAGGCGGCGCCGGTTGGCTATCTCGAAACGAGGAGCAAATCGATGTGTGACTATAGTCTGCATGCCGTAGCGACGCGCCCCGCCAGAGTGGGAGAGACGCTGATCACTACAACTTTCCGCGGCACTTCTACCCGCGGTTTCGCATCCGCAAGCGAGCCTGCGGTCGCGGTTTGTATGCTTCCCGGAACCGAAATGGCATTCGCCGAAAATGTCAGATACGATAACCGATGGATCTGGACCAGATCCGTCAATTTCCGGGTCGGGAAGTTCGGCGCGGTCGATCCTCACATTCCACATCGCCACCACGATGCAATCGAATTCCCAGATGGAAGCCATGTGCTGGTGACGCAACTCTGCGAGGGACAGCGCGCGACCGTGCTGCAATTGCCGGTGGTGCATCCGGTTACCGCGCAGGAGAAGCCGGCAACCGAGACGCCAGCAACGACACGGATCTCCGCAGGTTGAACCGGTTACGTGATAGCCTCCGCCGGTTCCGGCCGGCGGAGGCCGGTTGCCAAGGGGCGCGCGATTGGCGGTCAACAAAATCACTTGGCAAAAAGTTGGAGGGGTGACCGAAGCGGGCCGGTACATGCTGAGCTTCGGGTGGCTGACCATCACGTCGGAAGATCTTGCGGTCTGGCGGCTGTATCCCAAAGCGGTGTTCACGCTCGTCAAGTTGACGGCGGCAACCGATGCCGGAGAGGAATTTCATCTCGGCGTATTCGAACTCGGCGAAGGTCCCACCATCCCTGAAGGTCTCTCGCGCCCTGAGATGTGAAGCGGCAATCGGCTGCGGCTCTGATTGGGCCAATGTCCGAAGTGACTGGGAAGCCCGACCTGCTCATTCCTCCGTCTGCAGATCGGCATCCGAAGGCGTCGCATCCGCGGGCGACGCCCTGGCCGAACGCGGCGTAAGGCTGCTCTCGGACTCGGTGTCACCTGCCACCGCGGGTGACCACGGCCGATCGAAGCCTTTCGGCCTGATCGCCTCGACTGCAAATCCGTCGCGGCTCCGACGCAACGCCAGCGTGCCCTGCCTGCGCAGGCGCTCGCGGTCGATCACTGGCGGCGAACAAGAGGATGGCGTCTGCCGCGCCGTCACCAACAGCACCGCGCGTTCGCAATCGTCGGCGAGAGCGTCGGACCGTAGCGCCAGCGCTACCAACCCACCGTCGGGCATCTCCGTCACGCAGCCGGCATCATCGCATGAGACGCCCTCGACGAGCGAGGTATCGCCAGGCGGCCTCGGGTCGGCGTCGGCGGCCAGCCATTCCTTGACGAGAAAGGCATCCTTGGCGGTCCGCATCAGGTGCAACCGCCCGTCCCGGCCACGGACACCAACATTGTGGCCGTCGCCGGAAATCAGGATCAGCGGCTGCGGTACGGCCAGCGCCCAGACCACCGACGAGAGCAGGATGGCTGCACCGAACCAGCGCAGCGGCGTGCGCAACAGGGCGAGCAGGATGATCCCGGTGCTGGCCGCGATCAGCGGTCCGATCCCAAACGCCGCCATCCGGCCGATGGCGCCGGGAAGTGCGGCGACCCATTCCGTCACCACGATCATCCAGTCGATGCCCCATCCCATCGCCCGCCAGAACACTCCGTCCAAGCCAAAGGGCATCGCGACCAGGCCGAGCATGCCCGCCGGCATCACCACCGCCGAGACCACAGGCATCGCCGCCAGGTTGGCGAGCACGCCGTAGGGTGTGACCCGGTGAAAATGAAAGGCTGCATAGGGCGTGGTTGCCAGCCCCGCCACAAATGACGCCAGCGTCAGCGTCATGAGCTCGCGTCCTCCCCACAGCGCCACCTTGGCGGTGGTGGAATTATCGGGCGATGCGAACAGCCGGGGCATGCCGATCTGCACCAGTGCCACCAGCCCCAGCGTCGCGGCGAACGACATCTGGAAGCTCGGATGCACCAGCGCTTCCGGCGCCAGCGTCAGCACGATCATCGCGGAGACTGCCAGAGTTCGGAATGTCACAGCGCGGCGGTCGACCAAAACCGCGATCAAAACCACCGCCGTCATGAAAAACGAGCGTTGCGTGGCGACTTCCGCTCCGGACAGCAACAGATAAAACGCCGCCGCGGCAAGGGCGGCTGCGGCCGCCCATTTCTTGATCGGATAACCGACCGTCAACGCCGGAATCAGCGCCAGCAGCGCGCGCACTGCGAAGAACACCACGCCGGCGACAACGGCCATGTGATAGCCCGATATCGACAGCACGTGGCCAAGGCCGGAGATGAACATGGCATCGTTGACCGGCGTCGTGATCGCATCGCGACGGCCGGTCAATAGCGCGGTCGCAATGGCGCGCTTATCGCCATCCAGTGTGGTCCGAATCCGGCCGTCGATGGCGTCGCGCAATGCTTGCATCAGCGCGGCATAACGCAACGACAGGCCGCCGCTGACCGGCGGCTCAACGGTGTTGATGGCGCCGGTGACAAAACCGGAGGCGCCGATGCCCTGAAAGAACATGTCGCGGCTGAAATCGTAGCTGCCCGGCCGCAACGGCGCCAGCGGCGGCTGCAGCCGTGCCTTCAATTCGACGAAACTGCCAACATCGGGCGCGGTGCCCTTGCGCACCGACAACCGCACCCGCTCCAGTACTTGGCCGCCGCGCGGACTTTCCATCTGCGTGACCCGCAACACAAAACGGTCGGTGCGCTCGCGGATATCGCGCGCCTCCACGAAGCCCGACAGCGACACCGCGTACATCGGCCGCGCCAGCACGCCATGGGTGATCACCAACGTTCGTAGGGTCGCCGTTGCAAAACCCGCCGCGACGGCGGCGATCATGACCGCTGCCGGAAATACCTTTTGCCGCCGCAGCAGGAACGTGGCGGCGCACAGCGCGATCGCTACCCCAGCGGCAACCGAGGCGACCGGCTCATGCTCGGCGGTAAAATAGAAAGCGATGCCGGTACCGAACGCGACGGGCACCCAGGGCAACAAGCGGCCGGCGCTGGCCTCGACGCGGATCCACTCGCGCAAGCGTGCGATCAACGAGGGCCAGGTGCTGAAACCCGACGGCGCAAACCCCCCAGCCCGTGCGGCCTCGCGCGGCGGCCAGGTGCCAGCAACGCCTTGCGTCCGCGCCCTGCCCCGCTCCGCCATAGAGTTGTACCTTACGCGCGATCCGGATCGTCACACCACCTGGGTTTGTCATATTACCGGAACGTGCCGGCGGCGGAAAGGCAGAACCGACGGCCCAGGTTCACATGTCCAGTGATTTAAGCAGGGCCTGTTCGGTGCGGCTCGCGTGCCAATCTTTGTGCCGCAACATATAGAATGAACGGCGTTAATCTTTACTAACGGCCCTGCGATAGAATTGCCGAATCAATCGGGAGGCCTGGCCATGCCGCGCAGGATCATGCTGTCTGTTTTCGCCATCGCGGTCACCGCAATGACCGCGCGCGCGGCCGATCTGCCAAACCGGAGCCGGCTCGGAGCGATCTTTGCCGAGCCCGCCGAGGTTGGTCGCGATGCCTCTCCGCCGCGCGGATACTCGGCGCCAATCATTGGCTACAATGTCCTTCCAAATCCGCCGTGGGCGCGCGGCGGCTACAATTATGGTTCGCCTTTTTTCTACTTCGACAGCGGCCCCTATTACGGCGGGCCCTACGTTCCCCCCACCGTCCGGCTGCCCTATGTCTGCGGTTTCTATGGCTACTGCTGAGAACAGAGCCGTATGAAAAAAAGCACCAAGTCTGGTTGATGGCGTCGTTGCCCACCCATGCAATGGAGCGCGCCCGCGAGTTCCCGAGC
>NZ_JBEKXH010000211.1:0-10961 GCF_049512235.1 Bradyrhizobium sp. | reverse complement strand
CGGGCGTGCTTCCCGTTCCCCGTCATCGCCGCAATGACCGATCCCATCGTAACCCGCTTTGCTCCGTCGCCGACCGGCTTTCTCCACATCGGAGGCGCCCGCACCGCGCTGTTCAATTGGCTTTACGCGCGCAAGCACGGCGGCAGGATGCTGTTGCGGATCGAGGACACCGACCGGGAGCGATCAACCGAGCCGGCGATTGCAGCGATCCTGGACGGCCTGAAATGGCTGGGGCTCGATTGGGACGGCGATGTCATCTACCAGTTCGGCCGCGCCGCGCGGCATCGCGAAGTTGCCGAAGTGTTGCTGGCCAACGGCAAGGCCTACCGCTGCTACGCCACCCCGGAACAACTGACACTCATGCGGGAAAAGGCCCGCGCCGAGGGCCGAACGCGGCTTTATGACGGGCTGTGGCGAGACCGCGACCCGTCGGAAGCGCCGGCCGGCATGAAGCCCACGATCCGGCTGAAGGCGCCGCAGACCGGCGAGACCGTGATCGAAGACCAGGTGCAGGGCCGCGTGGTCTGGCAGAACGAGAATCTGGATGATCTCGTGCTGCTGCGCGGCGACGGCAATCCGACCTATATGCTCGCGGTCGTGGTCGACGATCACGACATGGCCGTTACCCACGTGATCCGGGGCGACGACCACCTGATCAACGCCGCGCGGCAGAAGCAGATCTACGACGCGCTGGGCTGGGACATTCCCAGCATGTCGCACATTCCCCTGATCCATGGGCCGGACGGCTCAAAGCTGTCAAAACGCCATGGCGCGCTCGGCGTCGACGCCTACCGCGCCATGGGATACCTGCCGGCGGCGCTGCGCAATTACCTGGTCAGGCTCGGATGGAGCCACGGCGACCGTGAGATTTTCTCAACCGGGGAAATGATTGGCGCTTTCGACCTGTCAGGGATTGGCCGCTCGGCCGCCCGGTTCGATTTCGCCAAATTGGAAAGCCTCAACGGTCACTATATCCGCCAAAGCGACGATCAATCTCTCGTGACCCAGTTCGAGAGTGTGCTGGACTATATCCCGGCGGGTCTCGGCCTCAAGGCCAAGCTCAATGACACCACGCGGGCGCAATTGCTGCGGGCGATGCCGAGCCTGAAGGAGCGCGCCAAGACGCTGATCGAGTTGATCGACGGTTCCTACTTCATCTTTGCCGACCGGCCGCTCGAGCTCGAGCCCAAAGCGGCCGCGCTGCTGACGCCGGAAAATCGGCAACTGATGGGCCGGCTGCTTGCCACGCTGGAGCCTGTCGCACCCTGGACAGCCGACGCCACCGAGGCGGCCATGCGAGCGTTCGCCGAGGCCAATAACCTGAAGCTAGGCGCGGTGGCCCAGCCGCTTCGGGTGGCGCTGACCGGGCGAACCACCTCGCCTGGCATCTTCGACGTCCTGGCTGTGCTGGGAAGGCAGGAATCCCTCGCCCGGCTCGGCGACCAGGCCGCCTCGTAGCAAGCCTCCTGATCAGCAGGCCTCCTCATAAGGTGGTATCACAGCCCGCCAGCGGCCATCTTGCAGCGCACACAGCAATAAGATACCCATTTATCGAATGCTTCGAGATTAAACCGGCTTCCCACGCCATCTATTCAGTGGCGCCAGCGGTTACCGGCCTTTTTGGCAACGATCTCATCGGGGACCTCACGATGGACGCAACATCCCACATCAAAACCGCAACACTGACGGTCGGCAACAAAACCTACGATTTCCCGATCTTGAACGGAACTGTAGGGCCCGATGTCATCGACATCGGCAAGCTCTACGCCCAGTCTGGAATGTTTACCTACGACCCCGGCTTCACTTCCACCGGGAGCTGCCAGTCCAAGATCACCTATATCGATGGCGACGCCGGCATCCTGGAATACCGCGGCTACCCGATCGAGCAGCTCGCCGAACACGGCGACTTCCTCGAAACCTGCTACCTGCTGCTCTACGGCGAACTGCCGACCAAGGCCCAAAAGGCCGATTTTGACAACCGCGTGATCCATCACACCATGGTCCACGAGCAGATGGCGCGGTTTTTCCAGGGCTTCCGCCGCGACGCCCATCCGATGGCGGTGATGGTGGCTTCGGTCGGCGCGCTGGCGGCGTTCTATCACGACTCCACCGACATCACCGATCCGAACCAGCGCATGATCGCCTCGATGCGCATGATCGCAAAGATTCCGACCCTGGCGGCGATGGCCTTCAAATACACCATCGGCCAGCCCTTCGTTTATCCGAAGAACTCGCTCAGCTTTGCCGCGAATTTCCTCAACATGTGCTTCGCGGTGCCGTGCGAGGAATACAAGATCAATCCGGTGCTGGCGGATGCGCTCGACAAGATCTTCATCCTGCACGCCGACCACGAGCAGAACGCCTCGACCTCGACGGTGCGGATCGCCGGCTCCTCCGGCGCCAATCCGTTTGCCTGCATCGCCGCCGGCATCGCCTGCCTGTGGGGACCGGCGCATGGTGGCGCCAATGAAGCCGCACTGGCGATGCTGGCTGGCATCGGCACGGTCGACAAGATCCCGGATTTCATCAAGCGGGTGAAGGATAAGAACAGCGATGTCCGCCTGATGGGTTTTGGGCATCGGGTCTACAAGAATTACGATCCGCGCGCCAAGATCATGCAGAAGATGTGTCACGCGGTGCTGGCGGAGACTGGCCACGGCGACGACCAGATGCTGAAAGTGGCGATGGAGCTGGAAAAGATCGCACTCAGCGATTCCTATTTTATCGATCGCAAGCTCTACCCGAATGTCGACTTCTATTCGGGCATCACCCTGAAGGCGATGGGCTTCCCGACCTCGATGTTCACTGTGTTGTTTGCTGTCGCCCGCACCGTCGGCTGGATCAGCCAGTGGAGCGAAATGATCGAGGACCCGCACCAGAAGATCGGCCGGCCGCGGCAGCTCTACACCGGCGCCACGCATCGCGACTACATCGAGATCGACAAGCGCAAGTAATTCGACGTTTCGAACCGAGGATGAGGGCGGCCCGCATCCGGCTGCGGCATCAACCGGGTTTGCCTTCCCGGCATGCGATAATCCCGGCGACCTACCCCGGCGCCTGCGTAGCACTGGGCGCAATTCTAATTCGCACCCCGCGCCTGACGCAACGTCGCCAGCACGATATCGGCCGCCCGTGCGCCGGGCGGCTGGTTGCCGGTCGACATGATCTGGTCGAGCTTGGCAAAGGCTTCCAGCTGCCGCCGCCGCAAGGGTGAATCGGTGAGGATTTCGCGCAGCGCGGGCACGAGCTTGTCCGGCGTGCAGTCCTGCTGGATGAATTCCGGCACGACATTCTCGCCGATCACGAGATTGGCCAGGATGACCGAGTTGACCCGGATCAGGCTGCGTACGATCCAGGCCTCGACGGCACCGGCCTTGTAGGCCGTTACCATCGGCACCCCGGATAGCGCGAGCTCCAGTGTCACGGTGCCCGATTTGGCGAGCGCCGCATGGGCGATGCGGAAGGCCGCCTGCTTTTCCTGTTCGCCGACGACGATGCGCGGCTGCACCGGCCAGTTGCTGACCCGCTCCCCGACTGCATCCTGCAAATGCGCCATGGTGGGAAGGATCAGTTCGAACGGCATGTCATGGTCGCGCAGCCGCCCCAGCGTCTCGCCGAATACCGCCATGTGGTGCCTGATCTCGCTGCGCCTGCTTCCTGGCAGCACCAGGAGAACCGGCGGCGCCTGGTCGCGGCGCTTCTGCTCCTCGGCACCGGGCCGAAGCGAGCCGATCTGCTCGATCAGGGGATGGCCGACATAGCTGCAGGGAGGACCGCGCAGCCTGCGGTATTCCTCCGGTTCGAACGGCAGCAAGGCAAGCACATGATCGACGTAGGCGCCCATCGCGCGCGCCCGGCCGGAACGCCACGCCCAGACCGAGGGCGAGACATAGTCGATGATCGGGATCGAGGGAGCGCCGGCCCGGACACGTCGGGCCACCCGATGGGTGAAATCGGGGCTGTCGATGATCACGAGAATGTCCGGCGAGGTTTCCGTCACTGCGGCGGCGGTGGCATGAATATGCCGCAGGATCATCGGCAGCTGCTTCACCACTGCCGCCAGTCCGACGATCGACAGCTCTTCGATCGGAAACATCGATCTCAGTCCTTCGCGCGCCATTGACCGGCCGCCGACACCTTCGAACCGGACCGCGCCGCCGAGGCGCTGGCGCAAAACCTTCATCAGGTTGGCGCCGAGCCGGTCGCCCGATTCCTCGGTCGCGATCAAGAATATCTTGCGCGAGACGTCGGGGTTGGCGCGCCCCCGTATCACGCGGGCAGGCCGGTCACGAAAAGTCCGGCACTGTCGGCGGCCGCGATCATGCTCTGCGCGTCGACGATGATGGTGTTGTCGGCGACGATCGCAATCCCGGCGAGCCAGGCCGCCGCTGCGCCTTCGACGGTTCGCGGACCGATGGTCGGAAGATCGAACCGCAAATCCTGTCCGCTTTTCGGCGCCTTTACAAGCACTCCCCGTTTGGCCCTGGCGCGAATCCGACCTTCGGCGCGCAGCCGCGCCACCCGCGCCAGCAGGGCATCGGTGCCTTCGATATCTTCTACGGCAACCACGTGACCGTCGATCACCACCGTGGCCTGACCGATGTCGAAGGGGCTCAGCGCCTGTAGCACCTCACGCCCTCTGGCAATATCGGCAGCGGAACCCGCATCAGGCGCTACCCCCGTGAGACATCCCGCGGGCAGCAGAAGATTCGGGGCGACATCGTTGATCCCCACCATGCGGAAGCCGTCTTGTTCGAAGATGCGGCCGATGCCGGTCAAAAGATGATCGTCGCCGCCCCGGAAAGCCGCCAATATCCTGCCGATCACGCGAAGCGTCCCCCAATCCAGCCGAATTTCGGAGAGCGCCGGCCGCACCAATGTGCCGATGAACAAGATCTCGCGGCAGTTTTCGGCGCGCAATAGTCTTACCGCCCTGCCGAACTGGCCGAGCGAAATCCAGTGATGGCGAAACCGCGCCACGGCGACCGGATCGCAGGCGCCCTTCAGCGCGAACAGAACAGGTTTGAGGCCGCGCGCGGTCATGGAATCCGCGACAGCGAAGGGAATGGCGCCCCCAGCGGCGATCAATCCGACGGGCGATGAAATCTCCAAAGCCTGCTCCGTCATGGTCAGCACCGAGGACCTAGGCAACTTTTCGGGAACCGGAATTCAGTTTGCCGCAAGCAAACGCTCCAAACCCAATAACGCAGGAGTATGATGATCGCACAACAGATATCCAGCCTCGGATCAGGTCCGCGGCCCAGGCTTTCGCGAAATACCGCACCTCAGGATTTTTTGCCATCATCGGCCGGAACGCACAGCGCCCGATGCTTGCCAGCGGCGATAAAGGTCAGAATTTCGGCGATCGCAGGATCTTTGGCGGCTAGCGGCTGCGCGTTGCTCAGCCGTTCGGTGAAAACGCCGGGGCCGTGAAACAGCTTCTGATAGAACGACCTGATGATCGCGAGCCGTTCCCGGGTAAACTTGCGGCGCCTCATGCCGATGATGTTGAGACCTTCGAGGCTGGCGTATTGGCCGTTGACGAGACCGAACGGTATCACGTCGCTGCGAACGCCGCAGACGCCGCCAACCATCACCTGCGGCCCGATCCGCGTGAACTGATGCACGGCGGACAAGCCGCCGATGAAAACAAAATCGCCGATCTCGCAATGACCGCCAAGCGTGGCCGAGGTCGCGAAGATCACGTCATTGCCGATCTTGCAGTCGTGGCCGACATGGCTGCAATTCATGAAATAACCGCGGTCTCCGACGCGGGTAATGCCGCCGCCGGCCACTGTGCCGGCGTTCATGGTGACCTGCTCCCTGATGGTGCAGCCATGGCCGATTTCAAGCCGGGTCAATTCGCCGCGATAGCTCAGGGATTGCGGCGGTGTACCCAGCGACACGAACGGATAGATCGTGCAGCCATCGCCGATCGTGGTTCGGGCCGTGATATGGACATGCGCGATCAGCTTGCAGTTCGCGCCGATCATGACGTGGGGGCCAAGGATACAGTAGGGACCGATCGAGGTGCCCTCGCCGATCACAGCGCCATCCGCAACCCGCGCGGTGGGATCGATTGTGGTCATCGAACCGTCCAATGCCAGCTCATCAATTTGCAGAGATTTCTGGTGGTTACCGCGACATGTTGATGCTGTCTAGTGACGTATGGTTACGCATGTTTCGGTGCTGCAACTACCAAATGGGTCGCGCCGACCGGATGCTCTCACAGATCGCCGCGACACCGGCTCGACACTGCTGCGGTTCGAGCCCTGCCGCGGAACCAGTTCATCAGTCGGTCAGCATCGCGCCGACATCAGCCTCTGCAACCGTCTTGCCGTTGACCCTGGCGTCGCCGTGAAACCACCACATGGTCTTGCGCCTACCGATGCTGCGCATGTGGTATTCGATGGTATCGCCGGGCATCACCGGCTTGCGAAATTTGCATTTGTCGATGGTGAGAAAATAAACCGCGCGCGGCCTCTCGGTACCCTCGACCGATTTGATGCCGATCACGCCGGCGGTCTGCGCCATGGCCTCGATCATCATCACCCCCGGATAAACCGGCCGCTCCGGAAAATGGCCCGGAAAGGCCGGCTCATTGAAGGTGACGTTCTTGATGCCGATACCGCTGTAATCGGCCCGGATATTGATCACCCGGTCAATCAGAAGCATCGGATAACGGTGCGGGAGCGTCTTGAGGATCTCATTGATATCCACCAGCTCAAACCTGACCGCTGCCTCCTCCATTACTCCCGTCCCTCGCCCTTCGGATCGGCTGTAATGTCGCGCGCGAGTCGCTCCACCGCCAAGATCTCGCGGAACCACTGCCTGGTGGGCTTCGCAAAGAACCCGCCCCAGCGTCCATTGGCTGGGATATCGTCCTTGACCCCGCTCATCGCGGTGACCTGCGCGCCGTCGCCGATGTGAAGGTGGTTGTTGATCCCCACTTTGGCCCCCAGTGCCACATTGTCGCCAATCGTCAGGCTGCCCGCTAGTCCAATCTGCGCCGCGAGCAGGCAATGCCTGCCGATGGTGACATTGTGGCCGATTTGTACCTGATTGTCGATTTTGGTGCCTTCGCCGATCACGGTATCGCGCAGGCTGCCGCGATCGATGGTGGTTCCGGCACCGATTTCAACGTCATTCTGGATCAGGACGCGGCCCGTCTGCGGCACTTTGAGATGGCCATCCGGCCCAAAGAACACGAAACCGTAGCCGTCCTGCCCGATGCTGCAGCCGGGATGGATCAGGACGTTGTTGCCGACCAGCGCATACTGAAGGGAGGAGCGCGCACCAATATTGCAATCCCTGCCAATCCGGACATTGGCGCCGATCACGGCACCGGCGCCGATCACCGTCCCGGCGCCGATTTCGACGCGCGGGCCGATCACGACAAGCGGATCGACAATCACGCCATCCTCCAGATGTGCGCTGGGATCGATGATGGCGGACGCCGCGATGCCGGCATGGTCGACCAGCGATCGCGGGCGGAGGGCGTCTCCATGCAGCGCGCGCGCAATTTTCACAAATTCGCGGAAAGGCTGGGCCGCGCGCAAAACGGCGACGTGGGCGGGGACGCGGGGTTCGAAACGTGCGCTCACGAGACACGCCCCGGCCCTGGTCGAAGCGAGCTGGTTGGCATATTTCAAATTGTCGAAAAACGTCAGATGCATCGGACCGGCCTGGTCGAGCGAAGCCAATCCCCTGACCTCAAGGCCACCCCGGGATGCATCGACCATCTCGGCCTTAGCCAACGCGGCGATCTCGGCCAGCGTCGACGGCGGCGGTTGTTCAAAAAAAAATGGCTGCGCCATTCCACCCGTCGCGGTCCGGCCGGTGATCGAACCAGAGCCCCGGTCCCGACGGATCAGGACTGAGCTTTCTGTTGGTTTTGACGCGTTTCCTCGACGCGAACCGGTATCCACTTCGCGCAAAAACGCCTGAGATCACGATCCAATAGGATTGCATCGCATCGTGATCCCATCTCTTTGATTGAGCAAGATCCTTTCGGAAAACCGGTTCCCACTTTTGCGGATCATGCTCTAGAACGAGGTCCCGCCGCCAAACTTGAACTGCTGAACGCGATCGTTCGGGCTTTTCGTCAAAGGTATTGCGTAGTCGAAGCGCAGCGGCCCAAACGGCGAAGCCCAGATCAGACCAACACCCACCGAGGTACGAACAACATTGGTATTGTCAAAAATCAATCCCGTACAGGTCCCGGCGGTCGGAGGGCTTACGGTCGACGGTATACAATGGGAGTTGGCGGGGGTAGTGACTTCGTTGGTCGCAGTCCATGTCGTCGGGCCCTGATAATCGTAGAGGCCGCCAGCGTCGGCATAGACCGCGCCCTTCAATCCGACCTCCTTCGGCAGGAACCAGAACGGCATCTGCAACTCGTATGACGCGCCCCAATATTTGGTGCCGCCAATGGCGTCCATGGTGCTGAAAGGGTTGAGGTCGCGCGGGCCGATGCCGTTCGGGGCAAAGCCGCGCACGAGGTTGGGGCCCATCTGGAACTGATCGAGCATACGCAGTTCGTTGTTGCCGACCTTGTTGAGAATGCCAGCCTGGACGTGCGCCAGCCCGACGATATCGGAGACCAGCGGTGTAAAGTATTTCGCGTCAATCGCGGACTTCAGGTAGGAGACGTCGCCGCCGACGCCGGCGAAGTCCTGCTTGAAATCGATCAGCAGGCCGTCGGTCGGGTTCTTGTTGTTGTCCAGCGTGTTATAGTCCAGCGAATAACCGACCGATGAAGTCAGCGCGGCGCCGTTCGCGAGTTCCTTGCGGACCGGCAGGGATGCCTCGCCATCAGAGTAGCAGCCCAGGCCATTGGTTGAGGCCAGATTGATACCGTTGACGTTGGCAAAGGCCGGGCTTGGATTGAACGCCGGATTGGGCGTTACCCCATCGGCCAGGAACTGGACGTTATTACAATTGTCGAGAATAGACGGCAGCGTGATCGTCTGCTGATAGAGCGAATACCGAACCTGCAGCGACAGGTCTTCGCGCAGGGCAAATCCAAGTCGCGGGCTGAAGCCGATGGTCTTTGTGCCGTAGGAAATGTAAGTGTTGGCGAGTTGCTCGCGATAGAAGGCGTCGATGCCGAACGCGACACGGTAGTCCAGCAGATAGGGATCGACATAAGACAGCGACAGACCGCGCGCGTATTGGCCATAGGTCACCGACGCCTTGGCAAACAGGCCGCGTCCGAGGAAGTTGCGCTCGGACACGCTGACCTCGGCGAGCGCGCCATCGGTGGTCGAGTAGCCGCCTGATACCGAGAAGTCGCCGGTGGATTTTTCCTCCAGTTCGACGATGAGAATCACACGATCGCTGGAGGATCCCGGCTCGGTCGTGATTTTCACGCTCTTGAAGAAATCGAGGTTCTTCAGGCGGCGCTCGGCGCGGTCGACCAGCGCGCGGTTGTAGGCGTCGCCTTCGGAAATATCGAATTCGCGCCGGATCACGTAATCCCGGGTGCGGGTATTGCCGCGGATGTTGATGCGTTCGATGTAGGTGCGCGGACCTTCGTCGATGCCGAATGTGATCGAAACGGTATGCGCGTCGAAATTACGATCACCGCGCGGCCGCACGATCGCGAAAGCGTAACCGCGCCGCGAGGCCTCGATCTGCATATCCTCGACCGACTTCTCCAGCGCCTCGGCGTTGTAGAGCGACCCGACATTGACCTGGGAGAAGCTGCGAAGCGAGTCGCCATCAAGACTGGCGATGCTGGATACGAAATTGACCGATCCGACCCTGTATTGCTGGCCCTCCTCGATCTTGAAGGTCACCAGGAAGCCCTTCCGCTCCGGATCATACTCCGTCAGCGCGGCCACCACCTGCACGTCGGCGTAACCATGCTTCAGATAGAAGCGGCGAATCAAATCTCGATCAGCCTCGACCCGGTCCGGATCGTAAATATCGCCGCCGCCGAGGAAACTCAGCAGATTCCATTCATGTGTCTTGATGACATCCTTGAGGCGATAGGAGGAATAAGCGCTATTGCCGATGAATTGCACCGACTTGATACCGGTTTTTTCTCCCTCGGCAATCGTGAAAATCAGATCGACGCGGTTGTTGGGCTGTTCAATGATTTCGGGGGTAACGCGCACGTCATAGCGGCCGGAGTGGCGATAGACTTCGGCGATGCGCTGGGCATCCGACTGGACCATGGGACGCGACAGCGTGCCGCGCGGCTTGGACTGGATTTCCGCCGAGAGCTGCTCGTCCTTGACCTTCTTGTTGCCCTCGAACGCCACCCGGCCGATCACCGGGCTTTCGATCACAGTGACCAGGATGCGACCTTTGTCCTGACTGATCTTGACGTCCTGGAACAGCCCGGTTTCGATCAGCGCCTTCAGCCCGTCATCGATTTGGGCCTGCTCCAGGCGCCCGCCGGGGCCCGGCTTGAAATAGGAGCGGATGGTTTCGACTTCGACCCTCCGATTGCCTTCAACCTGGATCGAATCGACACCTTGGGCAACGGCGGACGACGACACAAGCATGGCGGCCAGCGTGGCAGCGACCGGCATGGCGAACATCATCAGGGCGGCGAGCAGGCCTCCCCGCACTCGCATTCCAACAATCATGCGCCAGGCGCCCTTATCATTCCAGTGCCGGACCGCAGCCCTACGAACCAGCAGATTCCCATCATTGCCCCGCTTGTAGCGAATTTTGCCGAGCTGGCCCAAGCGTTAATGCAGTACAATTTCATTTTCATTCCAAGACGTTGCCCATCCGCCACGCCGTCCAATTAAGGCAAAATAAGGCATCAGGAAGCGGCCAGATGCAGGATGTCGTTATAGGTGGCGAACACCATCAACATCAGCACCAGCCCCAGTCCGATGCGGAACCCCATCTCCTGCGCCCGCTCTGAAAGCGGACGACCCCGCACCGCCTCGACCGCATAGAACAATAGATGACCGCCATCGAGTAAAGGAACCGGAAACAAA
>NZ_JBEKXH010000210.1:0-11060 GCF_049512235.1 Bradyrhizobium sp. | reverse complement strand
CGTACGCTTCAGCGCCGTCGTCTTGCTTACGAGGTATTCGCTCACGCTTGGCATAACGCCCCCCGCCCTGCGAACCGTCGCACGCCTGACGCTGCCGCGTCCACCGCATCTCATCCCGCGTTTCATGACGATCGCGAGCCGCCCCTCATTTGGAACGAGACGAAACACCTGTAGACCGTCTAGAACAAAAAGTAAACAATAATATTTTTAAAAAAAAGGCCCTTGACAGCCCCGAAACACCTGACCCAGGCGCGCATCTCTCACCCGGCACGGAGTCATTGGACAGTTCGAAGGAATGCGCAGGAGATCTACCTGAGCGCCTTCAAAAATGCTTGGACGTAATACGCGGCGCGTGGTCCCATGCAACGCGAAAAGACCGCGCATCGCGTTGCCTGGGCGGCGGTAAAACGCAAATATGAGAAATCCGGCGACCGTTGGATTCCGCGCGAAGACTGATCTGACGCGGCCGCTACGATCACTTTGCAACCAAGGGCCGGACATCGAGCGGTGGGAGTGACAAGTGTGACAGGATTCCCATGGACTCGCTGATCACGGCCGCCGCGCGTGCGCTCGCGGCGGGCGATGTACTCGGCGCATTGAAGCGGGTAGCCCTGCGTGACGACGCGCCCGCGCTCGCGCTTCGCGGCATTGCGATGGCGCAACTCGGCGAGCTCGTTCGCGCGAAGGGTCTGTTGCGAAGTGCAGCGCGCGCGTTCGGCCCGCGAGAGGCCGTGGCGCGGGCGAGGTGCGTCGTCGCAGAGGCCGAGATCGCGCTCGTCTCGCGCGAGCTGGGCTGGCCCGCGAAGGCGCTCGACGCCGCGCGGGCGACCCTCGAAGCGCACGGCGACCGGGTGAACGCCGCCCATGCGCGCTATCTCGAGGCGCGGCGCCTGCTGCTGATCGGGCGCATCGATGAGGCCGAGCGCAGGCTCGCCGAGCTCGACCCCCTGCCCCTCCCGGCCGCGTCGAGGGCGGCCCACGAGCTGGTGGTTGCGGGGATCGCGATGCGACGCCTCCGGATCAAGACGGCGCGCGCGGCGCTCGCCCGGGCTGGGCGTGCCGCGCGCCAGGCCAAAATCCCTGCGCTGACGGCAGAGGTCGAAAGCGCATGCATGGTCCTGAACACGCCCGCGGCGCGCCTGATTGCGCGCGGCACGGAGCGCCCCCTCCTGCTCGATGACGTTGAAACGTTGCTCGCGTCGAAGGCGCTCGTCGTGGACGCCTGCCGTCATGCCGTGCGTGACGCACACACATCGGTCTCGCTCGAAAGCCGTCCGGTGTTGTTCGCGCTCGCACGCGCGCTGGGCGAGGCGTGGCCGGCAGACGCGCCGAGGAGCACGCTCGTCGCGCGGGCCTTCCGGGGCAAGGTCGCCGATGAATCGCATCGCGCGCGGTTGCGCGTCGAAATCGGGCGGCTCCGCACGGCGCTTCGGACGATGGCCGGTGTGACCGCGACGAAGCAAGGATTTGCGCTGGTGCCGCGCCACGCGCGCGAGGTCGTCGTGCTGGCCCGGCCCGTCGACGAGGAGCATGCCGTGGTGCTTGCCTTGCTCGCCGACGGCGAGTCGTGGTCGAGCTCGGCGCTCGCGCTTGCGCTTGGCGCCAGCCAGCGCACCGTGCAGCGGGCACTCGACCAGCTCGCGGAAGCCGGCAAGGTGCAGCCCTTTGGCCGCGGGCGGGCGCGTCGCTGGATGACGCCGCCGGTGCCGGGATTCCCGACAACCTTGTTACTCCCCGCTCCCCTGCCGGGTGACTAGGATGGAAGCCGCCCAATGATCAGGATGTCAGCATGAGAAGATCAGCCGCCGAAATCATCCGTGAGTACGGACCCTTTCCGGGTGTCGACCGCGTCAATGGGGTTACGTATGACGGTCAGCATGTCTGGTTTGCGTCCGGAGACAGACTGAACGCGATCGATCCTGAGAGCGCGAAGGCCGTGCGCTCGATCGACGTCGCCGCGCACGCCGGAACGGCCTTCGACGGCCAGCATTTGTTTCAGATCGCCGAGGATCGCATCCAGAAGATCGATCCGGACAGCGGCCGTGTGCTCGCCACGATCCCGGCGCCCGGCGGCGGCGGCGACTCCGGTCTGGCGTGGGCCGAGGGGTCGCTCTGGGTGGGGCAGTATCGGGGCCGGAAGATCCATCAAGTCGATCCCCAGACGGGGGCCATTCTTCGCACCATCGAGTCCAACCGCTTCGTCACCGGGGTCACCTGGATCGACGGCGAACTCTGGCACGGCAGCTGGGAAGGTGAAGAGAGCGATTTGAGGCGACTGGATCCTCAAACCGGAGAGGTCCTGGAGAGGCTCGAGATGCCGCCCGGCGTGGCCGTGTCCGGGCTCGAGTCCGATGGCGGCGATCAGTTCTTCTGCGGCGGGGGAAGCAGCGGGAAGGTCAGAGCCGTGCGCCGGCCCAGGCGCGGAGCCACGGCCGGCAGCCGATAGCGCGGGCGGATTATTAGCCTGCCGGTTCGGCGCAACGCGCGACCCGGCGGGCGTAATCGGCCGTTTCAAGCCCGCGAGCCACGCCCGCGAAATCCTTTGCTCACGCTACTGTCGCTCCACGCGTGCCGGTTTTGAATCTCTCTATCGGCCGATTCGAATTGCGCAGCGGTGACACCGCTTTTCAATTTCAGCGTCACCACTTCGACGATGGGCAAAGATTCCTTCGCCTGCACCGCAGTGGCCTTTGCGTTAGCGCAGGCCTGTTCGCGGGGAAGGAAGAATGTCTCCAGCACGAAGCCGTCCGGCGCGCCATGGGGCCGGCAAGGTCACACGGTCGGAGGGACACGGTCGCAAACTCCACCAAATAACCACTTAGTCGATATAGGGTGGTCCGAGCGGAACGAATCCGAATCCTCCGGCTTTGAATCGCGGCCTCGCCGCCACGAAGCCATCGCCATATCCCTTACCCCAATCGATCCAGCAAACCAGGAAGCTCCAATCATGGCTGAAGCTACCTCCCGCCCGGCCGTCAAGACGGTTCCCAAGCCCCGCGACCAGCACCTGCGGGATATGGCCGACTGCATCCGGTTTCTCTCCATGGATGCCGTGCAGCAGGCCAACAGCGGCCATCCCGGCGCGCCTCTGGGTATGGCCGACATCGCGACCGTTCTCTTTAAGGATTTCATGCAGTTCGACGCAGCGGATCCGCATTGGTTCGACCGCGACCGCTTTGTGCTGTCGAACGGCCACGCCTCGATGCTGCTCTACAGCCTGCTCTACCTGACCGGCTTCAAGGATATGACGCTGGACGAGTTGAAGCGTTTCCGGCAGATCGACAGCAAGACCGCCGGCCACCCCGAATACAAGCACGCCGAGGGTATCGAGACGACGACCGGTCCGCTTGGCCAGGGGGTTGCCAACTCGGTGGGCTTTGCCCTCGCCGAACGCATCCTGAACGCCAAGTTTGGCGACGATCTGTGCAAGCACTGGACCTATGTCTTCATGGGCGACGGTTGCCTCATGGAGGGTATCAGCGAGGAAGCGATCTCCATGGCGGGCCATTACAAGCTCGGCCGCCTGATCGCCTTCTGGGACAACAACTCGATCACGATCGACGGCGCGACAAGCCTTGCGGTCTCCGACAACGAAGTCGAGCGCTTTCGCGCCTCCGGCTGGCACGTCCAGGAGATCGATGGCCACGACACCGATGCGATCCGTGATGCCATCGCCGCCGCCCGAGCCGTGACGGACAAGCCGTCCATGATCGCCTGCAAGACCATCATCGGCTTTGGCCTCCCGACCAAGGCCGGCACCCAAAAGGCCCATAGCGACGCTCCCGGCGAGCAGGAAATCGCCGGCGCCCGGAAAATCCTCGGTTGGGATTCGCCCCCGTTCGTGATCCCCGAACCATTGCTGCGCGAGTGGCGCGAAATCGGCGCCAAGGGACGTGCGGCCCGCATGGCCTGGGCCGACCGCGTCAAGGCTGCGCCCGCCGAACTCCGCTCCGAGTTCGAGCGCCGGAACGACGGGGAGTTGCCCACCGGCTGGAGGAAGGCGATCGCGGCGGCCCGCGCGGAGTTCATCGCAAGCGGCAAGGACATGGCGACCCGTTCCGCCAGCGGCGCGGTACTCGATCATCTCGCCGCCGCGATCCCGGAACTGCTGGGAGGTTCCGCCGACCTGACGCCGTCGAACAACACCAAGGCAAAGGGAATGATCGAGGTCAAGCCCGGCGAATACAACGGCACCTATATGCATTACGGCGTGCGCGAGCACGGCATGGCCGCCGCCATGAACGGCATCGCGCTGCACGGCGGCTTGATCCCCTATGGCGGCACCTTCCTGTGCTTCTCGGATTACTGCCGCCCGTCCATCCGCCTCGCCGCCATGATGCAGATCCGGACCATCTTCGTCATGACGCACGATTCGATCGGCCTCGGCGAGGACGGCCCAACCCATCAGCCGGTCGAGCACCTCGCGGCATTGCGGGCCATCCCGCACCTCGCGGTCTATCGCCCGGGCGATCCGGTCGAGACCGCCGAGTGCTGGGAGTTGATCCTGAACACACCCCGCCAGGCTGCTCTCATCGCCCTCTCCCGCCAGCCGATGCCGCTACTCCGCCGTGAAGGCGGCAACGAGAACAAGTCGGCCAGGGGCGGTTATGTCCTGCTGGAAGCCGAGGGCGGCGATCGCAAGCTCACTATTCTAAGCACCGGCTCTGAATTGCAGCTCGCGGTCAAGGCGCGGGACGTTCTGCAAAAGCAAGGCGTCCCGACGGCAGTCGTCTCCATGCCGTGCCGCCTGCTCTTTGAGCATCAGGACTCCGCCTACAAGAAGGCGGTTCTCGGCACGACCCGTGCGCGCGTCGCGGTGGAAGCGGCGGTCGAACTTGGCTGGGAACGCTATATCGGCCTCGAAGGCCGCTTCATCGGCATGCACGGCTTCGGCGCCTCCGGCAAGATCGCCGATGTCTACAAGAAGTTCGACATCAATGCCGAGGCGGTGGTTCGCGCCGCGCACGAGACGCTGGCGGAGGTTGCCGCCCTCTAAATCTAAATCGAACGCACGACGAGTTGCCGGGTCGTTCGTGCGAAGCTTCGAGCGGCACGCCAGCAAAATGCCGCCCTAAATCATAGGGCGGCATTTCCATATCCGCGGAAAGGTCAGTTCTTTTGCTCTTCCAACGTGACGGCGACTGCGCCGGTTGCCGACAGACGCACCTGGTCACCCTCGACGCCGGCGACCAAGCCCCGGTCGATGTAATGATGATGGCCTTTGCATTGTCGCCTCGGAGCACCGCGCGTCCGGAACAGACCCGCAAGCGGCGGTCACCCGAATTCGTCAAGCAAAACCGGCTTTCCGATCGCTGAGAGACCGGTTCCGTCGAAGCGCGTGAGCTGGAGATGATGAATGGCACGATAATCCGTCGGTGAATTGTAGACGCCGATCCCGTCGATGAACATCGGCGGCGTGATGTCCTTGAGCGTGGTTGCCTGCCGCAGCAGATTGGCGCGCGTCAGTTCGTCGCCGCAGCGCTTCAGTACCTGTTCGATCATGTAGGCATTGTTGTAGCCCGGCAGCGCCGCGGCATTGTTGAGGTCGAGATTGGGCATGTACTTTGCCGCAAAGGCCTTGAAATCCTTCACGGCGGGATGATCGAGCTGGGTCGGATCCACCGGATTTCGCTCCCAGGTCGCGGTGATGACCCCGGCGGAAGCCTGCGCGCCGGCTGGAATGAAGGTCGTCCCGATCGAGCCGGCGTTCGATGCAATCAGGTGCATCGGATGCCAGTCCAGCGCGGCTGCCGCGCGGATGCCTTGCGCGGCGAATTTGGACTGCGTGAACTGGATCAGGACGTCGGCGCCGGCGGCCTTGAAGTCCAGGATTTGCGAGTCGATGGTCGGATCGGAAAGCTCGTGGCTGAGCTCCTTGACGATCATTCCAACCTTGTCGCCGAGGCCCTGCTTCAGTCCCTTGACGTAATCACGCCCGAGATCGTCATTCTCGTACTGAACCGCGATCTTCGCCGCCGGCCGCTCGCCGAGAATGTATCGCGCGAACAACGCGCCCTGGGCGGCATAGATCGGATAGAACGGAACGATCCATGGAAACTCCTTCGGGTCGTTGAACCGTTCGGCACCGGAAGTCAGGAACAGGTTCGGAACGCCCTTGCCATTGAGGTATTTCTGAATGGCGACATTGGTGGGCGTTCCCAGCGAACCGGCGATGGCAAAGACCTCGTCCGACTCGACGAGCTTGCGGGTCTGTTCGATTGCCTTGGGCGGACTGAACGCGTTGTCGAGCGAGATCAAGTTGATCTTGCGGCCATTGATCCCGCCGCGATCGTTGACCATCTGGAAGTAGGCGAGTTGCGCCAGCCCGTAGGCTGCAGCCGTGGAAGCAGGACCGCTGTAATAGGCCGTGGTGCCGAGCTTGATTTCACTGGACGTGACACCGGGGCCGTCATCCCCGGCGGCGCGGGCGCGTCCGACCAGAACCGTCGTCAAGGCGCTCGCGCCGATAGCGACGATCGCGCGTCGCGTCAGGTTCTTCATCTTGCCATCTCCGATGTTCGCTCGCCTGCTCGTGCGGCGCATCCGCCGCGGCATAAATGTGTTGTTGTTATTTATCGTTCGGCAGCGCCATCCCGGCAGGCTTTGCGCCCCACATGCAGAAGCTCGACGGCTCGAAGCCGAACTGGCGGGGCCGGTGCGTCGCCTCGTCCTCGATTTCGTCCACGCCGACGGAATATTCGAACACCATCCCGTCCGGTCCCTTGAAATAGAGGAAGCGCGCACCCGACGTCGGATGGCGGCCGGGTCCGAACACGATCGGCACCCGGCGCTCGCTCAGAAAATAGAACGATCGCAGCACGTCGTCGTTGGTTTGCACTTGATGGTTCACGTGCTGGATGCCCGCCTGCGGCGCGCGCACCAGCGCGATTGTGTGATGGATCGCATTGACGCGCATCAGCGGGATGTCGCCGATGCGGTCGCTGACACGCGCGTTGCAGACCTCGGTCCAGAACCGTTCGTCGCGCGCGGGATCGGTCGAGTAGAGGCCGATATGGCTGAAGCCGGTGATGCCGGCGTCGCGCGCGGCGAAATAGCGGCGGCCGCTTCGCTCGGGACGCACCGCGAGTTCGATTTGGTTTCCACTGGGATCGTCAAAGCCGATGAACGCCCTCACCTTTCGCCTGGCGGCTTCGTCCGCCGAGCCGGCCTGGACGTGGTGGCCGAGCCGTTCCAGCGTGGCGGCGGCCTGCTGCAAACAGTCCTCATCCTCGACCTCGAACCCGACGGCTTGGTCCTTTGGATCGCCTTCGGTGTAGCAAAGCGTATGCGAGCGGTCGTCCGATCGCAGATAGAGCGCCTTGTTGCCGCGCTCGGCGACCTGCAGGCCGAGGCAGCTGGTCGCAAAAGTTTCAGCCGATTCCATATCCGGGGTTGCCAGGCGGACATAGCTTACGTCTTTGAGATTGATCATGCTTCTTCTCCCGGGGTTGATCGCCTAACTCACGCTTGCGCTCAGTTCGGCCACGCCCTTGGCCTCGCTGCCCCAATCGCAAAGCGATTCCGGCACCAGCGCAAATTGGCGCGGCGGACGACGTCCGGGCCCGATTTCGCTCATACCGTTGACATATGAAAAGATAACGCCGTCAGGCCCCTCGACATGAAGGAAGATCTGCTTCGAACATGGCTCCCGGCCGGGACCCTGCACGATCCTGATCTGACGCTCCTGCATGAAGTAACTGTTCTGCATGATGCTATCGAGCGTCTCGACCTCGAAGGCCGCGTAAAGCAGGCCCGGTCGTTTCGCCGGATAGAGCGCGATGCGATGGTGCAGCCCGTCGATGCGCAAATAAGCGATATCGCCGACCCAGTCGCTGACCTCGGCGCCGAGTTCCTTCCAGAACTGCAGATCCCTGGCGAGGTCGGTCGAGCGCATGCCGACGCCATGAAGCCGGGTGATGCCGGCATCGCGGCTCGGGAAATAGCGGCGGCCACTTTGGGTCGGACGGGCCACCAGATCGATGTTGTTGCCCGAGCCATCCTTGGCCAGCAGCGCGGCCTGGACGTAGCGGAGCTGGCAGTCGCCGGCCGAGGCGCGGCTCGAAGCAAAGCCGCTTTTGCCCAGCCGCTTCTCGATTTCGTCGAGCGCCCGCTGGTCCCAGACTTCGATCCCGATGCTCGAGTAGCCGCTCCCGCCATTGCCGAAGCTCAGGGTGCGAAAGCGGTTGTCCGAGCGGAAGGCAATCTCGCCGTCGCTCTCCGCGACACGCTGCAGGCCAAGGATATCGGCCGCGAACCTGGCGCTGGCATGCAGATCGCTGGCCGCGAGCCTGACATAGCAGACCGACACGACGAGCGGATGGCTATCCGGATGCATGGGCACGGGCTCTCTCACCGCATTCTCAATCGGGGCTGCCGGTTGCTGAGGAAGACTTTGATCATTTGACGCCACAGCGCGAACAGCTCGTCGAACCATTTCGGATCATTGTCCCACAGGGTTCGCAGCGCCATTCCCCGCACCAGGCTGAGCGTCAGGGCGACGATGTCGGACGCCAGTTGACCGGAAACGCCGCTCGCGGCCAGAGCCTCGGCCCAGGCGGCCTCGACAGGACGCCGCGCCTTGCGCGAGATATCAAGAATCTGCTTGCGCACCGACTGGTTGGTCGAGGTCGACAGCACGATATCGATAGCGACCATGAAGTGTTCGCTGAAGAAAAATTCGCGCGCGTCCTCGATGACGGCCTCGATCAGGTCGCGTGGCCGGTTGACCGCCGAGGCCCGGCGCCGGCTCAGCACCCGGGCCTGTTCGAAGACATATTCGAGGGTGGCGACAACGAGCGAATCCTTGGTCGGAAAATGATGCAGCTGGGCGCCCCGCGACAGCCCGGCCTCCTTGGCGACCTCCGCGGTTCGAAACCGCGCATAGCCGCGCTTGCGGATCAGATTGGCGGCGGCTTTCAGGATACGGGTGCGGGTTTCCTCGCTGCGTTCGGCCTGGGTACGGCGGCGCGCCGCTGCGACCGAGCGCCGCGCAGAACTCGCTGCCGCTGAAACCCTGTTTGCCAGAACTGCCATGTCAGACCTCGATGCAGACTTTGTCGTCGATCACCTTGACCGGATAGACCTTCAGCGGAACTTCGCAGGGCATACCGGTCGGCTCGCCGGTCGTGACATCGAACGTTCCGAAATGAAACGTGCATTCCACGATCTTCCCGGTCAAAATTCCCTCCTCCGACAGCGACGCTTCGCCGTGGGTACACACGTCGGCGGTCGCATAAATCGTACCATCCACGCGATACAGCGCGACATTGGAACCATCGGGTAGCGCCGCCTTCCGGATCTCGCCTTCCGCGACCTCGGCGACTGCGCATAGCACCACTGTCTCTGTCATCGACCTGGCCTAGAGCATGGTGCTTCCGCCGTTGACGCTGATGACCTGGCCGGTCACGAACGAAGCTTCGGCGGATGCGAGATAGCTGACCATGGAAGCGACTTCTTCCATCTCGGCGGGACGGCCCATCGGAATCACGCTCACGAACTTGGCAGCGAGGGCGGGATTGCTCCTGGTGATCGCGACCATCTGCGGGGTGTTCACCGCGCACGGTGCAACGGTGTTCACGGTAATGCCGTCGAGCGCAAATTCGCGCGCCATTCCGGTGGTCAATCCATGGACCCCTCCCTTGGCGGCATTGTAGGCGGCGTGGTCCCAGAGCCCGTTTCGAACGGAATCGGCGCCGAGATTGATGATGCGGCCGTAGGAATTGGCGCGCATTTTTGGAATCGCATGCCACGAGCACCACAGAACGGTCCAAAGATTACGGTCGATCGTCGTCCGCAAGC
Organism: Bradyrhizobium sp.; assembly: GCF_049512235.1. Classification (GTDB taxonomy): domain Bacteria; phylum Pseudomonadota; class Alphaproteobacteria; order Rhizobiales; family Xanthobacteraceae; genus Bradyrhizobium. The sequence continues at coordinate 1,262 of NZ_JBEKXH010000210.1, read as the reverse complement.
TCTCCGGCGTATGCTCGGTGAAGGCCTTGATGATGCCGCCGCCGGCATTGTTGACCAGCACATCGAGCCGGCCAAACCGATCGACCGCCAGGTCGATCGTGGCCTTGGCAACGCTCTCCGAGGACAGATCGCCGGCATGACCGACGACTTCGGCGCCGAATTCCTTGCCGAGGTGTTTTGTTGTCCTGTCGAGTTCTGCTTCATCCATATCCGCGACCACCAGCCTGGCGCCGTCGCGCGCCAGTCGTTCCGCGATCGCAAGGCCAATGCCTCTGGCGGCGCCGGTCACGACGGCCACGTTGTTCTTCAGTTTCTGATCCATAGCAACCTTGCTTTCACAGAATGATGCTGAGCCGGCCCTGGGCGCGAAGACCGTCGCTGTCCAGAAGGCAACGCTTTTCCTTGATCCGGAATGTGCCGTTGCCGGGCACCAGACGGTACCGGTTGCTGCCGAAGAATGTGTCGGTCACGCCGTCCTTGGTGCGGTAGGTGATGAACGCCGAACTGACTTCAAGATCGTCGCCGATGCGCTTCCTGATCCGGACATTGCTGACGAGGTGCCGGGTTCGCGAATGCGGGAATTCGGCGTGAGCGGTGCGCTTCATCAGGCGCTTGACCCGTTCGCTCAGCCGAAATCGGTCGTCGGCGACATAAAAGAGATTATTATCGGGGGACGCATCGACCGCGAGATCCGTGGCCGGGACGTAGTAGATCGCGTCGTCGGTGAACAATTCCAGCCATTCCGGCAGCCGCCACTCGTCCAGCAGCTCGGCTTCGGCGAACAGGAAGTCCTCGACGTCGGTGCGAGCTATGGTTTGCATCGCTATGGCTGTGTCGCTCATGCCGGCACCCGGAAGATTTGTTCATTCCAGTTCGACCAGAACGCGCGCATCTGCGCTTCATCATCGTAGGACGGGTTTTCCTTGCCCATTCCCTTCGAGATATCGTTCCATTGCGCCTCGGCGGAGTTGCGAAAGCCGCGCTGGCACTGTTCCAGCGCCTCGACGTCGTCCGGCGTCGCAAATCCGCCGGGCCCGAGAAACTCGAGAAAATTGAACAGGCGGTATTTTCGCGCCCATTCGGTCTCTTCCATCGGCGCCAATGCCCAGGCGCTGATATTCATGAAATCGGGCGCCGCCGGAAAATAGGTCCGCACCGTCACCGCCATGATGTCGTTGATCACCAGATTTGGAAAGATAAAGAGGTTGCGGTTATAGGTGGCGATGCGATCGGCCCGCTGCTTTCCAAACCGTTTTACCAGT
>NZ_JBEKXH010000209.1:0-11073 GCF_049512235.1 Bradyrhizobium sp. | reverse complement strand
GTCGCCGACTACATTACAGTCAATAATTCGCTCGCAGACGGCGGCAACGTGTTCAACTCCGCGACCGACATCTGGGCAAGCCTCGCGGAAAAAGCCTACGCCCAGCTGCAGACCGCCGGCCCCGTGACCGGAAACTCGATCAATGACGGCAATTCCTGGTCAACCATGGGCAATGGCGGCGCTCCGGAAATGGCGCTCGAGGAGATCACCGGCGCGTCGGCGATCACCGACTTCCAGGCCAGCGGCAGTTCCTGGTCCAACATCGTCTACAATCAGTCGTTTGCCGTGACCAACTATTCGACCGGCAATGCGACGACGAACGTTCTCAGCACGCTGGCGTCCGACCTCGCCAAGGGTGACGACGCGGTGCTTTCGTCCTGGACCAATGCTTACGACAGTTCCGGCAAGCAGACCCTGGTCGCCTCGCATGCGATGTCAATCTACGGCTACGACAGCACCACGGGAATGGTCGAGGTCCGCAATCCCTGGGGCACGGAGAGCGGTCAGTACTGGGATACGACCTTCGAAGTCAGCCTCTCGACGCTATTGGCCGACGGCGACACCATCACCGTCGATAATGCCGGCAACGGCCCCAGCCCTATCGCTCCGCCCGTCCTGACGACGCAGACGGCGGCGCAAACCTGGAAGCTCGGACAGGCGGTGAATTTCGCGCTGGCCGCCAACACCTTCACCGACCCACAGGGGCAGAAGCTGACCTACAGTGCCACGCTGTCGAACGGCGCCGCATTGCCGTCCTGGCTGACGTTGAACACGACGACCGGGACCTTCACCGGCACGGTCGCCAACAACACAGCCGGTCTGAGCATCAAGGTGACGGCGACGGACACCAGCGGACTTTCAGCGTCGGAGACCTTCACGGTGGCAACCCCGGTGCCCACGGCACCGAGCCTGACCGCGCAGACCGCTACGCAGACCTGGAAGCTCGCGCAGGCAGTGAATTTCACGCTGGCCGCCAACACCTTCATCGATCCGCAAGGCGAAATACTGACCTACAGCGCCACGCTGTCGAACGGCGCGGCATTGCCGTCCTGGTTGTCGTTCAATACCACTTCGGGCACATTCACCGGAACGGTCCCCACCACGGCGGCTGCTCTGAGCATCAAGGTCACGGCCACCGATCAAGGCGGCGCGTCGTCATCGGAAACATTCTCGGTGCTGACGCCGGCCGCGGCGCCGGTGCTGACCGCGCAGACGGCGGCGCAAAGCTGGAAGCTCGGGCAGACGGTGAATTTCGCGCTGGCCGCCAACACTTTCACCGACCCGCAGGCCGAAAAACTGACCTACAGCGCCACGCTGTCGAACGGCGCGGCATTGCCGTCCTGGCTGACGTTGAACACGACGACCGGGACCTTCACCGGCACGGTCGCCAACAACACAGCCGGTCTGAGCATCAAGGTGACGGCAACCGACACCAGCGGACTTTCGGCGTCGGAGAGTTTTACGGTGGCAACGCCGGCGCCCACGGCACCGAGCCTGACCGCGCAGACCGCTACCCAGACCTGGAAGCTCGCGCAGGCGGTCAACTTCACGCTCGCCGCCAATACCTTCACCGATCCGCAGGCCGAAAAACTGACCTACGGCGCCACGCTGTCGAACGGCGCGGCATTGCCGTCCTGGCTGACGTTCAATACCGCCACCGGCACATTCACCGGAACGGTTCCCAACACGGCTGCGGGTCTGAGCATCAAGGTCACGGCCACCGATCAAGGCGGAGCGTCGTCATCGGAAACATTCTCGGTGCTGACGCCGGCCGTGGCGCCGGTGCTGAGCGCGCAGACGGCGGCGCAGACCTGGCAGACCGGACAAGCAGTCAATTTCAGTCTTGCGGCAACGACCTTCACGGATCCGCAGAACGAAACGCTGGCCTACACGGCGACGCAGGCCAATGGTGCGGCGCTGCCGGCTTGGTTAAAATTCAATGGGACGACCGACACTTTCAGCGGGACCGCGCCGGCTACCGCGGCATCCCTGAGCCTCAAGGTGATGGCCACCGACAGCAGCGGGCTATCGGTGTCGGAGACATTCGCCGTGAGTGTCGCCGCCGCGAAATTGTCGCAGACGATCGCCTCGGTCAGCTCGGGAAGCGGATCGGTGACTTCGACCCTGACCCAGCTCGCCTCGCTGACCACGCCGACGCTGGCCTCGCCGCTGCACTGACCCCTCGCATGGGGCCGGTTCCCGGTCTGATCCAGCATTTCAAAGGGCATTCCGGTCGCGGCCGGAATGCCCTTTGGCGTGCTCCCCGCGACAGAACTATTTCGTAAGCATGCCGCTTAACCTCGCACCAATGCGGATGCGACAGGCTGCGCCGGGACATCCAGAACAAATCACCTTTTGGCGGGGCCTTCATGCATGTGTGTACCGACGATGCCGCGTGGTCGCTGGCGCTCGCGCTGCACTTGCTCGGTATCGTCGCCGATCCCTCGCGAATTCAGCATGAAAGCGGCAAGTCGCAAGCACTGAACGAAGACGATGTGCTGCGCGCGGCGAAACGTTTTCCGGTCAAGGCCAGGGCCGTCTCGTCCTCGATTGCGCGGCTGGCGAAGACGCCGCTGCCGGCGCTGGCTTTGTTACGATCCGGCACGTTCGCCGTCATCGGAAAGGTCACCGACGACAGCGTGCTGATCCAGGGACGGCATGATCCGTCGCCCCGTCTCCTCAGCTTCGCCGCATTCGAGCGCGAGTGGAGCGGGCGCATCGTTCTTCTGAGCAAGCGCGCCGCGCTCTCCGATACTGCACGTCGCTTCAACCTCAGCTGGTTCTGGGGCGCCGTTCACAAATATCGCGGCGTGCTTGCCGAAGTCCTGCTCGCCTCCTTTGTCATCCAGCTGTTCGCGCTAGCGACGCCGCTGATCTTTCAAACCGTGATCGACAAGGTGCTGGTGCATCGCGGCCTCTCGACGCTGGAAGTGATGGTGTCCGGACTGGCGCTGATCGCGATTTTCGAGGCGGTGCTGTCCGGTCTTCGCACCTACCTGTTCGCCCATACCAGCAATCGCATCGACGTCGAACTCGGCGCCCGCATTTTCAGGCACCTGCTGCGGCTGCCGCTGGCCTATTTCGAGAGCCGGCGGGTCGGCGACAGCGTGGCGCGGGTGCGCGAACTCGAAACCATCCGGCAGTTCATCACCGGGTCGTCCATCACTTTGGTGCTCGATCTTTTGTTCTGCGCGGTCTTTCTCGGCGTCATGTTCATCTACAGCGCGACACTCGCCTTTGTCGTGATCGCGGCGCTGCCACTCTATGCGCTGCTGTCGGTCGCCACCACGCCGGCCTTCCGCCGCTGCCTCGACGAGAAATTCCGGCGCGGCGCCGAAAATCAGGCCTTTCTGGTCGAAAGCGTCACCGGTGTCGAGACCATCAAGGCGATGGCGGTCGAACCGCAAATGCAGCATCGATGGGAGGAGCAGCTTGCCGGCTATGTCAGCGCGTCATTTGCTGCAGCCCAGATCGGCAACTGGGCCAGCCAGACCGCCACACTGTTGAACAAGGGCGTCGGCGCCCTGACGCTGTTTCTCGGCGCCGGGCTCGTGATCGCCAACCGGATGACGGTCGGCGAACTGGTCGCCTTCAACATGCTGGCCGGCCAGGTCAGCGGGCCGGTGCTGCGGCTGGTCCAGGTCTGGCAGGATTTCCATCAGGTGCGGCTGTCGGTCGAGCGGCTCGGCGATATTCTCAACACGCCGATCGAGGCCAGCAGCGCCAGCGCGGAAGCCAATCAGGCGCCGCTCACGGGCGCGATCGAATTCGAACGGGTGACGTTCCGCTACAGCCTCGAGGCGCAACCGGTGTTGCGCGACGTCAGCCTGCGGATTCCGGCCGGTCAGGTGGTCGGCATTGTCGGCCCGTCGGGCTCCGGCAAGAGCACGATCGCCAAGCTGGCGCAGCGGCTGTATCTGCCCGAGGCCGGCCGGGTGCTGATCGACGGTATCGATGCCGCGGTGCTCGATCCCTCCTGGTTGCGCCGCCAGATCGGCGTCGTGCTGCAGGAGAACATCCTGTTCAACCGCTCGGTGCGCGAGAACATCGCGCTGGCCGATCCCGCGCTGCCGATGGAAAAAATCACGGCCGCCGCGAAACTCGCCGGCGCCCACGACTTCATCTGCAAGATGCCGCATGGCTATGACAGCTCGATCGGCGAACGCGGCGTGTCGCTGTCCGGCGGCCAGCGCCAGCGCATCGCCATCGCCCGGGCGCTGGTCGGCGATCCCCGCATCCTGATCTTCGACGAGGCAACCTCGGCTCTCGATTATGAATCCGAAAGCGTGATCCAGGAAAACATGCGCGACATCGTCAAGGGCCGCACCGTCCTGATCATCGCCCACCGGCTGTCCACGGTGCGCGGCGCGGACCGCATTCTGACCATCGACAACGGCTCGATCGTCGAAGACGGCCAGCACGACCAGCTGGTGGCCGGCAACGGGCGCTATGCCGCGCTGCATCGTATCCAGTCGGTCGGGCGATGAGGGGACATCGCCGATGACGGCCGGATCCGCGCTTCGTCTCGTCAAATCCGCATCTCGCCACGCCCAGGAACGCGCCTTCCTGCCGGCGGCGCTGGAGGTGATGGAAACCCCGCCCAATCCGATCGGCCGCGGCATCGCTTACACGCTGTGCGTGGTGGCGCTGGCGGGGCTTGGCTGGGCGATCTGGGGCAAAGTCGATATCGTCGCCGTCGCCAGCGGCAAGGTGATCTCGCACCGCCGCACCCAGGTGGTGCAGCCGTTCGAAACCGCGAGCGTGACGTCGGTTCTGGTAAGCCCTGGCCAGCAGGTCGGTGCCGGCGATCCCCTGATCGAACTGGACAAGACTGTGGCCATGGCGGAACAGAATCGCGCGCAAAATGACCTGGTCGCCGCCCGGCTCGACGAAATGCGCCTGACGGCCTTTCTCGACGGTTCAACCCTTGCCCGCTTTGATGCCATCGCCGGCGCCTCGGCGCTCGACCGCGGCCGCGCCCAGGCCCAATTGACCACGCAGGCGGCGATGCGCTCGGGCCAGCTTGCCGGCCTCGATCAGGAGAGATTGCAGCACGGTGCCGAGCGTCTGGTGCAACAGCAGACCGTTGCCAAGATCGAACAGACATTGCCCCTGGTCGCCAAGCGCGCCAGCATTCGCGATCAGGCGCTCGCGTTCGGCAATACGTCGGTGATCGCCCAGCTGGAGAGCCAGCAATTGCTGGTCGAGACCAGGTCCGAACTCGAAATCACACATTCGAAAATCATCTCGCTGGACGCGACGATCGCCGGCCTTGACCAGAAGATCATCGCCACCGAAGCCGAAATCCGCGGCAAAGCCATGGACGAACTCGGCAAGGCCAGGGATCGCGTGCGCGCCGCCGAGGAGGCGCTGGTCAAGGCCATACGCCGCGCCGAGTTGCAGACGTTGCGGGCACCGATCAGCGGCACGGTGCAGCAGATGCACATCGCCAATATCGGCGCGGTGGTGACCCCGGCCCAGCAATTGCTGTCGGTGGTCCCGAACGATGACCGGGTCGAGGTCGAGGCGGTGCTTGAAAATCGCGACGTCGGCTTTGTCAGCGCGGGGCAACGCGTCGAACTCAAGGTCGATGCCTTTCCGTTCACGCGCTACGGGCTGTTGAGCGGCACGGTGTTATCGGTCGATCGCGATGCCGAGGCCGCGCCGGTCAGTCAATCCGCGGCGCAGGGTTCGCAGCGCGCCGCCGATACCATCGATGAGGTCGAAGCCAGCGAACGGCTGCGCTACACCGTGCACATCGCCCTGGCGGCGGTAACGCTCGACGTCGATGGCCGCGCCGCCAACCTCGTACCGGGCATGTCGATCAAGGCGGAAATCCTCACCGGCAAAAGGCGTATCATCGACTTCCTGCTCGCCCCCTTGCGCGAACACATGCACGACGCGATGCGGGAGCGGTGAGGAAGCCGCGGTGAGCGCTCGCAGCAAGTACCCGCATCAGCGCAGCGACATGCGGGAATCAAGACCCGGATATCGCTTCGCTCATCCGGCCTACGCTCGCTGCAACATCGAGATGGCGGGTACGCTCCGACCCGCCCGAACTGTGACCATACTGCATTTTTCGTAGCGACCCTCGTGGTCGCCCTCTCGCGGCATCACCCGGTCTCACCAGGGCACCCACAAGGGGTGCCCCTACGCGTCAGGCACCGAGACTCATCGCGATGTCCACCTGCGTTATTAGTGGTTGCTACGGACATTTTTCGTATTTGGTAGAACGGTACACCACATCACTCTTGTCGCGATCCGCTCGACCGGTATCGGCTGGGCGACGGGGGTTGGCCGGCTCGGGTCGTTCGCAGGGGCCGCTTGTTTTCGGACAGATGGCCTGGCCTCACTATCATAGGTTGCAGTCGGCGACTATAACCGGATGCGTCCCTTGGTGGATGGTCTGGTGGGAAACGACGGCGTCGATCCGCAATCTCCGGAAGATCTGTTCCATCCGGTCGCGCTGGAGCTACACAAAGTCTAAGATGCAGGGCATGGTGACGGTCCAGGAAAGGCTGCCGGAGAGCAGCTACCTGGATTGTCAGCCTTCGCTGCGCCCTGGCCCGCGACCGTCTGTCTGCGGTTCGGCCCGTGATCAGCTACGGTCCTTAAGTCCAAGCGAGGTCCGACGACCGCCGCAACACGAGTTCAAAGAGGAAACCGCAATGGTATGGAGATCGACCGCCACCACCCCGCTCGCCCGCGACACCATGGCCTATGTGCTGGCGGGCGGACGCGGCACCCGCCTGATGGAGATGACCGACGTCCGCGCCAAGCCCGCGGTCTATTTCGGCGGCAAGTCGCGGATCATCGACTTTGCGCTGTCGAACGCCCTCAACTCCGGCATTCGCCGCATGGCGGTTGCAACCCAGTACAAGGCCCACAGCCTGATCCGCCATCTGCAGCGCGGCTGGAACTTCCTGCGGCCGGAGCGCAACGAAAGCTTCGACATCCTGCCGGCGAGCCAGCGCGTATCCGAGGACATGTGGTACCGCGGCACGGCCGATGCGGTGTACCAGAACATCGATATCATCGAGAGCTACAACCCCAAATTCATTGTGCTGTTGGCGGGTGACCACATCTACAAGATGGACTACGAGCCGATGCTGCAGCAGCACGTCGACCAGGGCGCCGATGTCACCGTCGCCTGCCTCGAAGTGCCGCGGATGGACGCGGTCGGTTTCGGGGTCATGCACATCGACACCAGCGACCGCATCATCTCCTTCCTCGAAAAACCCCGGGATCCGCCGGCGATGCCGGGCAATCCCGACCTGGCGCTCGCCAGCATGGGCATTTACGTGTTCGAGACCAAGTATCTGATCGAGCAGCTGAAGCGGGACGCCGCCAACGACAGCTCCGGCCACGATTTCGGCAAGGACCTCATTCCCTACATGGTCAGGGAGGGCAAGGCCGTGGCGCACCATTTCTCCAAATCCTGCGTGCGATCGACCGCCGAAGCGACCGCCTATTGGCGCGACGTCGGAACCGTCGACGCCTATTGGGAGGCCAACATCGATCTCACCGATATCGTGCCCGAGCTCGATCTGTTCGACCGCGACTGGCCGATCTGGACCTATGGCGAGATCACCCCGCCGGCCAAGTTCGTCCATGACGAGGACGGCCGGCGCGGCCAGGCCATTTCCTCGCTGGTCTCGGGCGGCTGCATCGTTTCCGGCGCCGCGCTAAAACGCTCGCTGCTGTTCACAGGCGTCCGGATCAACTCCTACGCGATCATCGAGAACGCGGTGATCATGCCCTATGTCGAGATCGCACGCTCGGCCCGGCTATCCAACGTCGTGATCGATCGCGGCGTGCAGATTCCGGAGGGGCTCGTGGTCGGCGAGGATCCCGAATTCGACGCCAAACGCTTCCGCCGCACCGAGCGCGGCGTCTGCCTTATCACGCAGCCAATGATCGACAGGCTCGGGGCATGACGACGGCGCTAAAGCTGCTTGCGGTGGCCTCCGAAATCTATCCGTTGATCAAGACCGGCGGGCTTGCGGATGTCACCGGCGCACTGCCGGCGGCGCTGGCCACCGAGGGCGTCGCGGTGCGCTCGCTGGTGCCAGGCTATCCCACCGTGCTTGAAAAGCTCGGCAAGGCGGAGGTGGTGCAGACCTTTGCGGATCTGCAGGGCGGCACCGCGCGGCTGCTCGCCGGCAAGGCTGATGGCCTCGACCTGCTGGTGCTCGACGCGCCGCATCTCTACGTCAGGCCGGGAGACCCCTATGTCGCGCCGGATCGCCACGACTGGCCCGACAATGCATTCCGCTTCGCTGGCCTGGCCCAGGTGGCGACCCGGATCGGCCAGGGCCTGCTGCCAGGCTTCGTGCCCGACATCGTCCACGCCCACGACTGGCAGGCGGCGCTGACGCCGGCGCTGTTGCATTATGCCGGCGCCAGGCGGCCCGGAACGGTCATGACGGTGCACAACCTCGCCTTCCCCGGGCTGTTCCCGGCTCGTCTGTTGGGCGCGATCGGCCTGCCGCCCGAGGCCTTCGCCATCGACGGCGTCGAGTATCACGGCCAGATCAGCTATCTCAAGGCCGGCCTGCAGTTTGCCGACCGCATCACCACGGTGTCGCCGACCTACGCCCGCGAGATCCTCAACCCCGAGGCCGGCATGGGATTCGACGGCATGCTGCGGGCGCGGGCCTCAGTCGTGTCCGGGATTCTCAACGGCATCGACGATACCGTTTGGAACCCGGCCAACGATGGGCGGATTGCCGCCACCTACACCGCGCAGACGATCGAGGCCCGCGCCGCCAACAAGGCGGCGCTGCAGCGCCGCCTTGGCCTCGACGGCAACGCCGAGGCGCTGTTATTCGGCGTCGTCAGCCGTCTCACCGCGCAAAAGGGGCTCGACCTCCTGGCATCGGCGCTACCCACGCCGCTGGGGCTGGGTGCCGGGCTGGCGCTGCTCGGCTCCGGCGATCAGGAACTGGAGAATGCCTTTGCATCCGCCCAGTCGGCGCATCCGGGCCGGATCTCCTGTGTCATCGGCTACGACGAGGGCCTGGCGCATTTGATCCAGGCCGGCGCCGACGCGCTGCTGGTCCCGTCACGGTTCGAGCCGTGCGGCCTGACCCAGCTATGCGCGGTGCGTTACGGCGCCATTCCCGTGGTGGCCCGGGTCGGCGGCCTTGCCGATACCGTGATCGACGCCAACGAGATGGCGCTCGCATCCGGTGTCGCGACCGGAGTGCAGTTTGCGCCCGTCAACGCGGAAAGCCTCGAAGCCGCGATCCGCCGCACCGCCGAACTTTACGCCGACCGCGAGGCCTGGGCGCGCATGCGACAGAACGCCATGGCGACCGACGTATCCTGGCGCAAACCCGCCCACCGCTACGCCATGCTCTATCGTGAGATAACAGCGGCAAGAGCGGGCGCGGCCTGATTTGGCAACGCCGTTGCCGCGGCGCGACGATCGAAGCCCGCGGGGATGCCGTTGCAAAGCCGTCTATTCCAGTCCGATGGACTGGTATTTCCCTTTATCGTCCATCGCGGTGCCCCAGATCTTGTGGGAAGCCTGATGTTCCGCGCGCCCGAAATTGAGCGGTACGCCAAGGCCGAGATCGACGTTGCTCATGGCCTCGAGATTATCGATCAGCCGTTCGGTGTCGAGCTGCGGCCCGGTTCGCTTCAGCCCCTGGATCAGCACATTGGCGGCGATGTAGCCTTCCAACGACACGTAGTCCGGGGCCTCGCCCGGGAAATAATTCGCCAACGCATTCTTGTATTCGAGCACCGCGCTCGAATAACCGCCGACTGCCGGGACCACCTGCGTCACGATGACGCCGCTGGCATAACGCGGTCCCAGGAGATTCAATTCATCAGCAAGCGCGGTGCTGCCGACAAAGGATACGTTGGAGTAGATCATGCCGGGGAAGAGGTCGCGGGTCTTTTCGATGAACTTCGCGGCGGCGCGATAGGCTGCCACCATCACCACGGCCTTGACCGGGATCTTCGCCAGCTGCAGCTGGTTCACCGCGTCGTCGACGTCTACGGTGTTGCGCTTGTAGCCGAGTCTCAGAATGGCGGCGTCGCCGACGCCAAGCCCCCGCAACGCCTGGACCACGCCGGCAAAACCGGCATCACCGTAGGCGTCCTGCTGGGCGAAGACAGCGATCTGCCTGGGCCGCAGCTTGCGCAGCTTGATCAGGTAGCGCACGACCGCCTCGGTCTCTTCGGAATAGCTCGCCCGATAGTTGAAGACGTAGCGATCCGGCGGATCGTTGCGCAGGATGTTGGCGCCGGTGAAGGCGCCGAAGAACAGCGTTCGCCGTTCCAGCACATAAGGAATTGCGACGGCCGCGGTCGGCGTTCCGACATTGCCGATGAAGCCGAACACCTGATCCTTGTCGTAGAGCTGCTTCATGCAGTCGAGGGTGCGCGACGGCTCATATCCGTCGTCCGCCGCGATCAGCCGAAGCATGCGGCCTTCGATGCCGCCGGCATCGTTTGCCCGGTTGAAAGCCGTGTCGATGCCGAGCTTCATCTGGCGGCCAAGTTCCTTGGCCGCGCCGCCGAAGGGAGCCACGATGCCAAATCGAATTTCGCGATCGGTTACGCCGCGGACCGGGCTTGAGACCTGTGGCGTCGCCGTCGCAACCGGGGCGGTGGGCGCGGTCGCCGCCGATGACGGCGCGATAACGCCTGAAAGCAACGGCGATGATGATGATGATGATGATGTCGATCCGGCGAGACTCTGTTCGAGATAGGAAAGCTGCCGCTCCACCAATTTGCAATCGATCCGTCCACTCGACACATTGTCCAGACCGACGGCGACAGAGCGGTCCAGCAGCTGGCTGAGGTCGTTACGCTCGGCCTCGTTGGACGCGGCTTCCGCGACGACGGCCTGGAACTTGTCGGCGATCACCCGGACGCGTGGCGGGGCGATATCGCGACAGGCCAGCGCCGCCCCCATGATCGGTCCGACCCGCCCCGCAAGGTCACGCACGACCGGGACATTGTCGCCGGGCGCGGCCATAGCGCTGCCGGCAAACGCCGCAATGAGCAGGATGGAGATCCAGCGAACGGCGGAACGCGAACTCTTTGCAACGGTCATGT
>NZ_JBEKXH010000208.1:0-11073 GCF_049512235.1 Bradyrhizobium sp. | reverse complement strand
CGGGCGACCAGTTCCTGCTCGGCGGCGTCACTTTCCATCTGGTGGCCACTTGAGAATGCCGCCCGTGACCGACCAACCCGGGCACCCGCTCGATACCTTCTTTTCGCCCGACAGTATCGCCCTGGTCGGCGCGTCGCGTGATCTGGAGAAAATCCCGGGCCGGCTGCTCTCGATGCTGCGCAAGAACGAGTTTCCGGGCCGCATCTACCCGATCAATCCCAATTACGGCGAGATCGACGGGCTGAAATGCCATGCCTCGATTGCCGATGTCGGCCAGCCAATCGACCTGGCCATCGTCATGATTCCGGCACGCGGGGTTCTGGGCGCGCTTGAGCAATGTGCCGCCGGCGGCGTCAAGAACGCGGTCGTCATCTCCTCGGGGTTCGCCGAGGAAGGCGGCGACAGCGCCGCGATGCAGGACGCCATGACAGCGCTCGCCAAACAGACCCGGATGCGGGTGTCCGGCCCCAATGCCGAAGGATTCTACAGCGAAGTCCAGCGCGTCGCCGCCACCTTCAGCCCGACCGTCGACGTCAAGCCCGGTGAGCCGCGGCTGATCGCGACCAAGCGGCGGATCGGGATCGTCGCGCAAAGCGGCGGCATCGGCTTTGCGATCTACCACCGCGCCAGGGCGCTCGGCATCGCGCTCAGCTACGTCGTCAGCGCCGGCAACGAATGCGATCTCGGTGCCGGCGAATTTTTCGAATACATGGTGCAGGATGCCGCAACCGACGTGATCCTGTTGTTCATCGAGGGCATTCGCGACGTCGACAAGTTCCTGGCCGCCGCCCGCCGGGCCGCGGAAATCGGCAAGCCTGTGATCGTCACAAAGGTCGGCCGCTCCGGGGCCGGCGAGCGCGCCGCCGCCTCGCACACCGCCAGCATGGCCGGCTGGTCGGCGGCCTATGACGCGGTGTTCGCCAAATATGGCTTTATCATTTCCAACGATCTCGATGAGGCCGTGACCATCGCCGCGGTCCTGACCAGCAATCCCTTGCCAGGAGGCGACCGCGTCGCCGTGCTCACCGTGTCGGGCGGCGCCGGCATCTGGGGCGCCGACGCGGTTTCGATGCAAGGCTTGCAGGTGCCGGAACTGTCCGCGCCGATCCAGGCCGAGATCGGGAAGCTGCTGCCATCCTACGGCGCGACGCGCAACCCGATCGACGTCACCGCGCAGGGCGTGCACTCCGGCGGTTTGCAGAGGAGCATCGATCTGCTCGATAGCTCGGACGAAGTCGATGCCATTCTGGTGGTGCTGTCGCTGTCGAGCGACACGCGGATGCCTTTCAAGCGCACGGAGCTTAAGCCTGTGATATCGGCGCAGCACAAGCCGATCGTATTTTATTCCTATACGCTGCCGTCGCAATTCGCGCGCAACGAACTGGCCGCCTCGGGTGTCGTCGTGCTTTCGGGTCTGACGCATGTCGGCGTCGCCCTGCGCCAGATGGTTCGGCGCGCGAAGTTCAGGCTGGCGCCACCGGCCGATGCGGCGCCGTCAATGCCGCGGCAGTTCGCCGCGCGTCTCGGATCCGCCGTTCTTTCCGAAGCCGACAGCAAGGCGCTGCTGCGCGATGCCGGCATTGAACTGCCCGGCGAAGTCCTGGTGACGGAAAAGAGCGGACTGGACGCCGCGATCGCCTGTGTCGGCTTTCCGCTGGCCATGAAAATCCAGTCGCGCGACATCCCGCACAAGAGCGAGGTCGGCGGCGTGCGCCTCGGTATCGCGACCAAGGGCGAGGTGTTTCTGGCGTTTGAGGCGCTGCTGGAAAACGCACGGCGGCGCCGGCCGGATGCCGATATCCAGGGCGTGCTCGTCACGCCGATGGCGAAGAAGGGCGTCGAGATCATCATCGGCACCCTCATGGACAAGACCTTCGGTCCGCTGATCATGGTCGGCTTGGGGGGCATCACCACGGAATTGTTCGAAGACGTGATCTACCGGCCGGCGCCGGTCGGTGCGGTCGAGGCCGCCGCGATGCTGGCCGAACTCAGGGCCGCGCCGCTGCTCAATGGATTTCGCGGCGCCGCGAAAGCCGATGTTGCCGCGCTGGCGCAATTGATCGCGCAGCTCTCGATGCTCGCCTCCGCATGTCGCGACCATATTTCGGAAATCGAAATCAATCCCGTGCTGGTTCATCCCGAAGGCCGGGGCGTCACCATCGTCGATGCGCTGGTGGTGGGGAAGAAGGATTAGCCCAACCAATTGCACGTCGGAGAATGACGGTCTTGGCTGTCACCGCCCCTTGAAATTCGCGACGCGGCGCTCCGCGGTGGCCTTGACGCCTTCCTTGAAATCTTCGGTGGCGCGCAGCTTGTTCTGCTCCGACAGTTCGTGGTTAGTGGCGGCCAGCACGCGCTCGGCGAGGCCGGCGCGCATGGTGGCGCGGGTCGAGAGCAGGCCGAGCGGCGAACATTCGGCGATTTCGTTCGCGAGCTTCAAGGCCTCGGCGCGCACCTCGACCTGCGGAACGCAGAGGTTGGCAAGGCCCATCCTTGCAGCTTCCTCGCCGGTGACGCGGCGGCTGGTATAGAAAATCAACTCGGCATTGTTCCTGCCAACCAGTTCGGGAAGCGTCGCGGTCAGCCCAAAGCCGGGATGAAAGCCCAGTTTGGTGAAATTGGCGGCGAAGCGCGCCTCGGGGCAGGTGACGCGAAAATCCGCCGCCACCGCAAGTCCGAGCCCGCCGCCGATCGCCGCGCCATGGACGGCGGCAACGATCGGCTTCCTGTTGCGGAAGATGCGCACGGCCTGGACGTACAAATGGTTGATCGGAAGGTTCGACGCCGGATCGGTTGTTGCGCGTTCCTCGGCTTGCTGCCGTACCGGATCGGCAAAATCGGCGCCGGCGCAGAACGCCTTGCCTTGAGCCGCCAGCACCGAAGCGCGGATCTCGATATCGCGGTCGAATTCTTCCAGCGCGTCGGCGATCTGGTTGATCAGCGAGACGTCGAAGAAGTTCAGCGGGGGTTTGCGGATTTCGATCAGGCCGACGTGGCCGTGCTTCTCGACGCCGATATCGGTAAACTTGCTCATGAGAATCCCTCCTTGAATTAGCGCAGTCCGAGCCCGCGCGCGATGATGCCGCGCAAGACCTCGGTGGTGCCGCCCTGGATGGTGAGCTTGGGTGCGGTCTTGATCGCGAACGCCAGCTGATTTTCCAGGGTCTCGTGGTTGCCCGCATCGGCATCGACGAAGGCTGCGAGATCGCGGACCCGGTGCGGCAATTGCTGCTCCCAGACCGTGCCGATATCCTTGACGATGGAAGCCTCCACCACCGGCTCCTTGCCGGCCTGCAGCATGCCGGCCACCGACACCGACATCCGGCGCATGGTATGAAGCTGCGCCACCAGCCGTCCGATCCCTTCGGCACAGCGGGTGTCCGGCTTCGGGCCGACCGCGCGAACCAGTTCGGTCAGCACATAATAGGTTTCCAGGAAACGCTCGGGGCCACTGCGCTCATAGGCAAGCTCGCTGGTGGCCTGTTTCCAGGCGCCGTCGATTTCGCCGAGCAAGTGATCGTCCGGCATGAAGGCATCGGTGAACACCACCTCGTTGAACTCGAACTGACCGGTAATCTGGCCGATCGGATTGACCTTGATGCCCGGCGTCTTCATGTCGACCAGGAACTGGGTCAGGCCGTGGCGGCGGTTTTCCCTGGTCGGCGGCGAGGTCCGGAAGATCGCGATCATGTAGTCGGCGATATGCGCCGATGAGGTCCAGATCTTGGTGCCGTTGATCAAAAAGCCGCCGTCGGTCCTGGTCGCCTTGGTCTTGGCCGCGAACAGATCGGAGCCGGAGTTCGGCTCGCTCATGCCGATCGCAAAGCAGACTTCGCCGCGGCAGATGCGCGGCAGGATGTCCATCTTGATGTGCTCGGGCGCATATTTCAAAAGCACCGGTCCGCTCTGCCGGTCGGCCACGAAGAAGCGCCGCGTTGGCGCGTTGGCGACGCGCATCTCCTCGGTCACCACATAGCGCTCGAGGAAGGTGCGCTCATGGCCGCCATATTTCTTCGGCCAGGTCATGCCGAGCCAGCCGCGTTCGCCGACCTTTCGGGAAAATTCCGGCGCGTCGGTGTCCTCGCGATTGGGCTGGTGCGGATCGAAGGTGCCGGCGGCGATCTCGTCGGCCAGGAATGCGCGCACTTCCTGGCGCAGCTTTTCGCATTCGCTTCCCAGGCGGATCGGATCGAAACGGAGAACTGCGGTCATGTTGAGCCTCGACTTTCGTGCGGGCGCCTTTCTTAAGATATCAACGCGACGCCACCAGCGGCCATAATTCGTCGGCGCCGCGCGCGGCGACCAGCCTGCCCAGTTCCACCGCCCAGTAGCTCTCGGAACCGAAATCGTCGCGCCAGGCGAGCGCGCGCAGGCTGAAGCGATGCAGGATATGTTCAATGGTGAAGCCGATCGCGCCGTGCACCTGATGGGCGATCGCGGCGCCCTTTTCGGCGGCCTCCGAACAGCGGATCTTCGCCGACGCCGCCTCGAGAAACACCGCATCGTCGAACGCCTGGCCGCCGGCGATGGCGTCGGCGGCCGAGGTCGCGGCCGCGA
This sequence comes from Bradyrhizobium sp., assembly GCF_049512235.1. Taxonomy (GTDB): domain Bacteria; phylum Pseudomonadota; class Alphaproteobacteria; order Rhizobiales; family Xanthobacteraceae; genus Bradyrhizobium. The sequence goes on along the minus strand of NZ_JBEKXH010000208.1, from coordinate 6,516 downwards.
GCGCCGCCGCCGATTCGCCGGCGAGCCTGGCAAGATTGTGCTGCACCGCCTGGAACTTTGAAATCTTCTTTTCGAAGGCTATGCGCTCGTTCGAATAACGCACGCTGACGTCGAGCATCGATTCCAGCGCGCCGGCAATCTGCAGGCTTCGTGCCACGGCGCCCATCAGCATCAACGCGGTCTGATCGAAACCCGCCGGCGCCGGCTTGATGGCGGCGGGCTGCACGTTGTTGAACGTCACGGTATCGTTGCCGTCGCCGGCAAGATTGAGGCCGCGCTCGATCCGGCAATGGCCCGCGTCGACCAGCGCGATCGCAAAGCCGCCGGCGCCGGTTGCCAGCACCGCGAGATGCCTGGCATCCCCGGCAAAGGGAACGCCGCGCGCCCGCCCGGACAGCGTGCCGTCGGCATTGAGCGCGATGCGGTCCCTGGGACCGGCGGGTGCGACCGTCATGGCGCCCTCGGGCGAGGTGATTTTTGCCTGCGCCAGCAGCCATCCCGCCAGCATGGTCTCGGCGAGCGGCACGGCGAGCGCGAAGCGTCCGGCCGAACTCAACACGCTGAAACCTTCGGCGAGGCTCGCGGCGGAGCCGCCGCAATCCTCCGGCACCCAGGACAGCGGCAATCCTGCTTCCGTCAGCGCCAGCCAGAGCGGCGCTTTCCAGCCGCCTTTGCTGTCGCGGTTGATGGTTTGGATGTCGGCGAGATCGGCGAATATCCGCTCCGCGGTCTCGGCGACAATGTTCTCACTTTCCGCCACGGCGTTCCCCGTTTCCCGATCGGCGCACAGATCCGGTTTCCCGTTTCGCTGGGGCGCCGCCGCCTCTTGCGTCGCATGATGCGGAAAAGCCGCTGCCAAGACAAGCGCCGATGTCCGCGGGCTGCCTCCGCAAAGGCGACATGCGATCGCCGCGGCAGTAATTCCGCATAAAGGAGTTTGGCGGATTGGCGCGGGACTCGTCGCACGATAAGGTAGACTGCGCGCCGATCGCATGGTTACGGCAGTTTCCGGCAAACAATCGGGGGAAATGCGGATGTCAAAGGACGGTTTGTGCGCGATCGTAACGGGGTCTGCCTCGGGCCTGGGGGCTGCGACAGCGGCCATTCTGGCGAAGGGCGGGGCGCGCATCCTCATCAACTATTCCTCCAGCCGGAAGGAAGCCGAGCAGACCGCCGATCTCTGCCGCAAGGCGGGCGGCGAAGTTGTGGTGGTCCAGGGCGATGTGTCGCGTGACGAGGATTGCAGGAAGATTGTCGCGGCCGCGGCGCCATGGGGCCGGCTCGACGCCCTGATCAACAATGCCGGCACCACCAAGCACGTGGCCCATGGCGATCTCGATGGCTTGTCGGCGGAAGATTTTCAGCGGCTGTTCGGCGTCAACACCATCGGTCCGTTCCAGATGGTGCGGGCGGCGCGAAGCTTGCTGGAACAGGGGGCAAGGACTTCGGGCCGCGCTTCCGCTGTTGTCAACGTGTCCTCGGTCGCAGGCATCAACGGCGTCGGTTCCTCGATCGCCTATGCCGCCAGCAAGGGCGCGCTGAACACCATGACCTATTCGCTGGCGCGCGCGCTGGCGCCGCTGATCCGCGTCAATACCGTATGCCCTGGCTATATCGACACGCCATGGTTCGCCAAGGGCCGCGGCGAGGCAACCGCAAAGCAGGTGCGCGATAATGTCATCGCCAAAGTGCCGCTCAAGATCGCATCATCCGCGGAGGATATCGCAGCCCTGGTGTGCTTTCTGGCGACGCCGCCATCGAGCAACATGACCGGCGAAGTGGTGCGGATGGATGCCGGGCTACATCTGATTACGTGAGTCGATCGCTACTTCGACCCTGGATCGGAAATCACCCGGCTTGCCACCAGCCGGTTCCAGATGAACAGCACCACCAGCGCGCCGATCGTTGCGGTGATGAAGCCGGCGCCCTGATCCGGACCATAATGGCCGATCGCCTGGCCGATAAAGGTAGCCAGAAACGCGCCCGCGATGCCCAGCACCGTGGTCAGGATGAATCCGCTGGGATTGTTGGGGCCCGGAGAAAGCAGCCGGGCGATGATGCCCGCGACAAAACCGACGATGATGACCCAGATAATGCCGCTCATGGCTGTTGTCCTTATTTTCCGAAAAATTTTGCCGGTTAAATGCCGGGAGTAAAGTGGGTGTCACTTGACCTTATCGCTGTGCCGACCGGCATCATCAAATCCGGGCCGCCAGTTCGGCGGCGGTCGGCAGCCGCCCATCCGGCGTCAGATGGTCGATGAGATCGGGCAAATGCCGGCTCAGGCCCGCCAGCAGTTCGTCGCGCGACAGGCCGGTTTGCGACACCAGGCCATCGATCTGATCGGCGCCCAAGGCGCGGCCGAGATCGCCAGGCGAAATCGACTTGTTGGGGCCGTTGCCGACCCATGAATTGGCGGCCTCGCTTTGCCCGCCCTGCTGCAATTGTCTGAGCAGGTCGCCGAGCCCGCCCGAGATCACGCTTCCGGCGGCGCCGCCGCCGAGCAACCCGCCCAATCCGCCCTTGAGAACGTCGCCGAGACTCCCACCCATGCTACCGCCAGCGGGCGGACCGGCATTCGTGCTATTGCCCGATGGGGACGCCGGCGCCGGGCCGCTGCCAGACTGGCCGCCACTGAAATGTTTGATCGCCTTCCAGGCGAGCAGTCCGAGGATCGCCATGGTGATCGGCGACATGCCCCCGCTGCTTTGCGCGCTGGGATTGCTCGGGCCGCGTGGGCCGTTCTGCATACCGTTGAGGACGTCGAGTAAACCCATTGCTTTCTCCTGCCGCAGGCCACCCCAGCATCAGCATAGTGGCGCGTTATGACGGTTACAAGGCAAGGGCAAAAGCAACGGCGCGACCTCCTTGCCGCGACGACATCACCGCGCCGGTTTCACGCGCGCCCATCGTCGCACGATGCAGCCCGGGGAACGACCGTCAGCCTCGTTTGTCCTTGCCCGGGGAAGCGCTGAACAGCTTGCGGAGACCATTGTTGATGCCTTCCGAAAGCCGCTGAAAGTTGCAGGAGAATGGATACTCCTTGCAAATGGCGCGTCGCCTGAAATTGCTTCGCTTGTTAGGCGCCTCCACCGGCAGCGGCACCTTCTCGATCCTCAGGGCGGCCGGCTGCGGCTGCGGAAGCTGCTGCAGCTGCTGCAACCGCGCCGGCGCCGGCTGCGGCGGCGCTGCCGTCAACGCCGCCGCGATGCGGCTCCGCCGTTCCCTGTCGAGAAAGGCGGTATATTGTTCATCGATTTGTCGCTGTTCCCGCGGCGTCGGATTTGGACCGGCGATGTCGAAGCTTCGGTTCTGCATGAAGTCGTAATAACGGTAGCCCCCGCCGGGCTTGCGCCGGCCGGCGAATTTCGCGTTGCATTCGATGAGCGCCGCGGCCTTGGCTTCCTTTGTCGCCGCCTTCTCGGCGACACCGGCGCATTCCTCAAAATCGGCCGGCGCGGGCGACCACCATTGCGCCTGCGCGTTGCGGGTTTGCAGCACGATGCCGAAGGCGATCGCGCTGACCAGCGATAAAAACGTACGCGGTACTGACACTGACAATTTCCAGGGACGCGATCTACAAGACCTGTGCGCTGATCGTCGCCATTTTCGAGAAACGTGTCAAACCCCTGGCGCAGCATTTTGCCGTCGCTGGGTTTTGCCGCGGGGTTTGCAACACGGACAGCTTCAGGTGCATTCGAATTCTGTCGCGATCGCGGCCCGATCATGGCAAAAACCACTCACGGAGAATAACCGTTTGAGACGACACGATTAAAACGGTTTTTCGAGCGGTTTTTTCTTACGCGAAACCCGGGTTAAGCAGGCGAGTTGCGTCGCATCGTCGCGCACGGACCAATTCGAAATCCTCTCCAAACTGGCTGCCGTCTTGCCCACAGGGGAGACATTCACTCGGCTTACGAGTATTCACCAGCGGTAACAACCTTGGCCTCCCCGATCGATAAGCTATTTTTACAATGTAAAGATTTGGATTGACCGGCCCGCCGTGCGAGGCTATTGACATCTTTACATTGGAAAGATTGGCGCTGCCGCCGCGGCTCTGGATCCCGGACATTTCCTTGTCCGTATCTGGCCGCTGCGACAGGCCGACCGGCGCTGGGCTTGGCCAGTTCCCATCATTGGAGGCAGCAAATGAAAACCTTCATCAACGTCAAACTGGCGCTTGTTCCCTTCGCGTTGTTCTGGGCGCTGCTCGGCGCCGGACATCCGGACTTGGCGGTCTGGTCGGGGCTCGGGCTTTCATCGGCCGGTAATCTGTGGCGTGCCGCCACGCGTCATTTCGTTGGGCTCGAAGCCGGGAGCCTGGCCTTGTTCGCGCTGCTGGCGCTTGGCCAACTGCTGTCGCCGGATTGGACCGCGGCCAACGCGCTCTGGCTTTCGTTTGCCGGGCTTGGCGTCATCAGCCTGTCGAGCCTTTTGTTCGGCCGCCCCTGGACTTCAGACTATGCGCGCATGGCCTATCCGGGGAATGCCGGGACGCCACAGTTCCGCATCATCAATGCGGCGATGTCCGGCCTGTGGGGCGTTTTGTTCCTGGCCATCGGCCTGTGCCGTTGGCTTGGCGTTTCGGATCTGATCACCACGGCGATTCCGATCGCGGGCGCGCTGATTTCGATTTTCGGGCCGCCACGCGCCATCGATTATCTACTGCGGCGCCTGCGCGATGCGCAGGAGACCTATCGCTGGCCGGCGCCATCGTTTTCCGGGGCTGCCGGCAGCGACTGTGACGTCGCGATCGTCGGTGCCGGAATCGGCGGATTGACCGCGGCGGCCCTGCTCGCGGACCAAGGCCTCAGGGTCCGGGTATTCGATCATCACGTTCTGCCTGGCGGCTATTGCCACAGCTATCTGCGCAAAGCCCATCATGACAACAAGCCCGTGCTCTATCGCTTCGATGCCGGTCCGCATGATTTCTCCGGCGTCTGGCCGGGCGGACCGATTACGAGCCTGCTGGAGCGGCTCGGCGTCGCCAACCGGCTGCAATGGCGGCGTGTCCATCATAGCTATCGCTTCGAGGGAGCCCGTCTCGACGTGCCCTCGGACTGGCGCGACTATGTCGATCTGCTGTGCCGGAAATTCCCCGATAGCGCCAGCGGCATCCGCGCCCTGTTCGATACCATTCACGCCATCTTCGATGACATGTACGCCACCGCACGCGGCCGTGGCGGCATTCCCGGCATGCCGACGACGGCAGATGAGATGCTGGCGTTCCCGAAAGATCATCCCCATGCCTTCCGCTGGATGAACGAGCCGTTCGACCGGCTGGTCTCGACTTACGTCGGGGATCGCAAGGTCGTTGAGTTTCTCAACGCGCTGTCGGGCTATCTGGGGGACGGAGGGGAACGGCTCACTTGCGCGCAGATGGTTCCGATCTTCGGATATTACTTCAAGGGTGGGTATTACCCGCTCGGCGGCTCCGGCCGGTTCGCCGACGTCCTGGTCGAAGCCATCCGGGAGCGCGGCGGCGAGGTGCATCTCAAATCATCCGTGCGTGCCATCAGCGTCGAGCAGGGCCGCGCCACCGGCGTGATCCTGGCTGACGGTCGGACGATCCGCGCCACGGCCGTGGTTTCGAATGCCGACATCCGACGAACATTTCTGGACCTGGTCGACCCGGCTCTGCTGCCCGCTGATTTTCGCAAGCGCATCGAGGCGGCGGCGCCGGCGAATTCGGCTTTCAGCGTCCATCTCGGCCTCGATTTCGTGCCGGACATTGCGACCACCAACCATCTCCGCGCGCCGATGGACCTCGGAATGGCGATGATGTCAAAGCTCGATTCCTCGGCCGCGCCGCAAGGCCACGCCACGCTGATGCTGATCACGATCCTGCCTTACGAAAAAGCCCGAGCCTGGTTTCCCGATCAGGAGTCCCTGGACTGGAAGGACTGGCGGCGCTCCGGCGACTATGAAGCGCGCAAGAAGCAACTCGGCGACGACATGATTGCCGCGGCGGAAACCGTCATTCCCCGGCTTTCGCAGCACATCGTCTACCGCACCGATGCAAGCCCGGTGACCTATGCGCGCTATGACTGGGCGAGTTCCGGCGCCATCTACGGCATCTCCCGCGAAGGCCGGCTGAAGGGATCCAAATCGCCGGTGCAAAACCTCGTCATCGCCGGCGGCGGCAATGCCGGCGCCGGAATTGAAGCGGTCGTGATATCGGGGGCTGAAGCCGCTGAAGCGCTGGTGCCAGGGTTGTTGTCTGAGCCTGGGCCCGGTCCGAAGGTGCCGCTGCCGTCGCCCGGAGCGGCGTCGGCACCACCGATGAAGGTGGCCTCGGTGCCAGCTTCAGTCGTGAAAGCATCTTCGACTTGAAGCCGGTTGCGCCGGGGTTGCACGTCCTGCCCCCGCGCGCTTGTCACGGACAAACGCGGGCATGGCCATGAACGTCATTTTCGCCATCATCTCGCGCACGCCGATCTGGGTTTGGCCGCTGATCGCCGGCGTGCTCTGGCTCGGCAGCCTGAACCTGCGTCAGCGCACCGTGCCGCTGAGGCT
>NZ_JBEKXH010000207.1:0-11115 GCF_049512235.1 Bradyrhizobium sp. | reverse complement strand
CCGACCGGATGTTGTTCGAATTGAAGCTTGAGCTGGAAGCGCTCCGACGCGGCGCGCAGGACCTCCAGGGTCGCCCCCGTAATCTCCGGCCCGATGCCGTCACCCGGCAAGACCACGATGTGCATGAGATCTCCCGAAGTGTAGGATTGTTGATGCTCGCGTGACCCGCTCGAAGTTCCCTTTTTCTCGCATTTTGTCTCCTGTTGGGCTACCCAGGCGGCTTCGAAATCTGCATGCAGGCCGATCCGATGACCGCAACGCGCGCAAGAACATCCCTTCACGGGGATCCTGGCCGGATGGCGCCCGTAATGCGTAACCTCGCCGCCGTGCTGGCCGCGACAATCGTACTGATCCTGTCGATATCAGGCCGCGCGCTGGCCGAGCAAAGCTATTCCTTCGACAGGACGCCCGGCAAGCTGCCGAAAACGGTTATTCCCGTCCATTATACAATCGAGCTCACGCCCGACCTTCAGAACCTCACCCTTGCGGGCGTCGAGGTCGTCGACATCGAGGTGCGCGAGCCAACCGCGCGGCTGATGCTGAATGCGGTTGACATCACGTTCGGTTCCGCCACCATCGATGACGGCACGCAAAACCCCGACATCGCGCTTGATGCCACAGCCGAGACCGCGACGCTCGGCTTTTTGCAACCGCTTGCGGCCGGCGCGCACCGGCTGCGGATCGGCTTCAAGGCCAAGATCAATTCGTTCGGCCGCGGACTCTTCTTCGTCGATTATCCGACCGAAAAGGGTAGCAAGCGGATGCTGTCCACCCAGCTCGAGCCCGCCGACGCCCGGCGGATCTTCCCGTGCTGGGACGAGCCCGCTTTCAAGGCGACGTTTGCGCTGACGGTTACGGTGCCGCGCGCCTTTCTGGCGGTGAGCAATATGCCGGTTGCGCGCGAAGAACTGCTCGCGCCCGATCTGAAGCAGGTTGTGTTCGCGCCGACGCCGAAAATGTCGAGCTACCTCTTCGTGCTCGCCACCGGCGAGCTCGAACGACTGACGGCGGAAGCCGATGGCGTCAGTGTCGGCGTGGTCACCACCGCCGGCAAGCGCGAACAGGGCCGCTTCGCGCTCGATAACGCGGTCAAGCTGCTCGACTACTACAACGGCTATTTCGGCGTGAAATATCCGCTGCCCAAGCTCGATCTGATCGCGGTGCCCGGCGGCTTCGGCGGCGCCATGGAGAACTGGGGCGGCATCACCTTTTTCGAGAGCCGGCTGTTGTTCGACCCCTCCAGCAATGCGGCCACGGCGCAGCGCGGCATCTTCAGCATCCTGGCGCATGAGATGGCGCATCAATGGTTCGGCGACCTCGTCACCATGGGCTGGTGGGACAACCTCTGGCTCAACGAGGGCTTTGCCAGCTGGATGCAGGAAAAGGCGGCTGCGCATTTCTATCCGCAATGGCAGACCTGGCTCAACGGCAACGGCCAGAAGCAGTACGCCTTGACGCTCGACGCCCGGCGCACCTCGCATCCGATCCAGCAGCCGGTCGCCGACCAGAGCGAGGCCATGGCCGCGTTCGACGGCATTACCTACAACAAGGGTCAGGCGGTGATCCGCATGCTGGAGAGCTATCTCGGCGAACAGCCCTTTCGCGACGGCATCCGCAACTACATGGCCGCGCACGCCTATGGCAACACCACCACGGCCGATCTCTGGCAGGCGCTCGAGAGCGCGGCCGGCAAGCCGGTGACGGGCATCGCCGCGTCCTTTACCGAGCAGGACGGCGTGCCGCTGATTATCGCCGAGACCCGCTGCAGCGGCGCTGCGCAGCGCATGACGCTGCGGCAGGAGCGGTTTGTGATCGCGCCTTCCGGATCCCCTCCCGCGTCACCGCGATCCTGGCAGATCCCGATCGCTGTCGGGCCGATCGGCGCGGGCCGAGCCGCCGAAATTGTGTTGCTGGACGGCTCGGCCGAAATCGCCGCCGGCAGCTGCGGCGAGCCGATAAAAGTCAATTTCGGCGACGTCGGCTATTACCGGGTCGAGTACGGCCCCAACAGCCGGGCAGCCCTGGCGAAGTCATTGACCCTGATGGCGCCGGAAGATCGTCTCAACTTCATCGCCGACGGCTGGGGTCTGGTGCAAGCCGGCCGCGCCGGGGCGCCGTCTTATTTCGCCCTGATTGAGGCGATCGGCGCCAACGACCGCCGCGCGGTATGGGATCAGGTGATTGGCACCTTGAAGGGCCTCGATCGCCTGGCGCGTGATCGCCCCGAACGTCCGGCGCTGCAGTTCTATGGACGTACAAGATTGCGGCCGGTGTTCGACCGTTTGGGCTGGGACGCCGGCGGCTCGGATGACGACGACGCGCTGCTGCGCTCGAGCTTGATCTCGGCGCTCGGCGAGTTTGGCGACGGCGATATCCGCGCCGAGGCCGAGCGTCGGTTCGCGGGCTTCCTGCAGAACCCGCCATCGCTGCCGACCGCGCTGCGCGATGCGGTCACCCATCTCGTCGGCATCCGCGCCGACAGCGCCAGCTACGACACGCTGCTGGCGCTGGCGCGCAAAAGCACCGCGACCAACGAGCGCCTGCGCTATTACTACGCGGCCGCCAGCGCGCGCGACCCGGCGCTTGCCCGCGCCACGCTGGCGCTGACATTGACCTCCGAGTTACCGAGCACGATCGTCGACAGCGTGATCAATACGGTCGCCTCATCCGGCGAGCAGCCCGATCTGGCCTGGGATTTCGTGAAGGCGAATTTCGATGCACTCGCCGGGAGGCAAGGACCTTCGTTTGGCGACTTCTTCATTGCCAACTTCATGACCAATTTCAGCGATGACGCCCATGCCGCCGAGCTCAAAGGCTTTGCACCTGCGCAGGCGACCTCCGGCGGCCGGGTGATGACGGCGCGCGCGCTGGAAACGATTGCGATCGCGGCCGATCTGAAGACGCGCGCGTTGCCGGCGATCGATGCCTGGATCAGACAGCATGATGGCGGGCCGCCCTGAAGCGACAGCGACCCGGCCCGAGCCATGACAGAGGACCGCAGCAAAATCCCAGTATTACTACGTAATCGAGAAGCGGAGGCCCCTTAACCCTATTACAGCCTTCGGGCGCGATGGTGGGCTGTCCGAATCGGACAGGATCAAGTCTGGGATTTTTCGCGATGCAGCGCGTGCGCTTTTCGATTGGTCTCCGCATTTACAGCATCATCGGCCTCAGCTTCTGCGGCCTGATCGGGTTGGCGGCGATGCAAGCCAGCAACCTTGCGGACTCGCTGAAGCAGCAACGACAGAATGAGCTGAGCCACCTCGCCCAGATTGCGCTGAGTATCGCCCGCGAAGAATACGACGCATCGGTGCGTGACCATTCTTCCGACGATCTCGCGCGAAAGACAGCCGCGGCCCGTATCTCGAAACTTCGATACGGCGACGGCGACTATTTCTGGATCAACGACCTAGGCCCACGAATGATCATGCATCCGGCCAAGCCAGAGCTGAACGGCCAGGACCTGACCGACAACAAGGACCCCAACGGCAAACGGCTGTTCGTCGAATTTGTCAATGTTGTAAAAAAGCAGGGCTCCGGCTTCGTGGACTATCAATGGCCAAAGCCCGGCAAGGACGCGCCGCAGCCAAAACTATCCTATGTCACGGGATTTGAGCCATGGGGCTGGATCATCGGCACCGGCGTCTACATCGATGACTTGCAGGTTCAACTCTGGGATAGCGCAAGGACCGTCATCGTTGCTGCGCTGATCGTGATCGGCTTGCTGGGTACGGTCACGCTGATCATTGCGCGCAAGATTTCCTCGGCATTGGTTGCGATGACGTCGTCCGTCACCAAACTCGGTGAAGGTGATTTTGGTATCGAATTGCCCGGGCTCAATCGCGGCGACGAACTCGGCGACATGGCGCGCTCTATCGAGCAATTCAAGGTCAAGGCCGCCGAAAAAGCTCGCAATGAAGCTGTTCTGGAAGAAAAGCAGCAGCAGATTGCCGAACGGAATAAAGGCAAAGCCCTGAAGGAAATGGCAGATAACGTCGAGCGCGAAACCAACGCCGCTGTCGGCGAGGTCGCGGCCGGGACCGAGCGGATGGCCAACAACGCGGCGTTGATGACCGACAGTGCGCTATTGCTCGGCGAGAACAGCAGCAGTGTCGCGGCTGCCGCGGAGGAAGCCCTCGCCAACGCCCAAACCGTTGCGAAAGCGTCCTCCCAACTAAGCGCGTCGATCGCGGAAATCGCGTTCCAGGTAACTTCATCAAGGGCGTTGATGCTTGAGGCCGTGACGGCATCGACAGAGGCGCAGACCACCATTGCGAAGCTTTCCGAGGCCGCCGCAAAGGTCGGCGCGGTGACCAATCTGATCAGCGAGATCGCAAGCCAAACCAATCTGCTTGCCCTCAACGCGACCATCGAAGCCGCGCGGGCTGGCGACGCAGGGCGTGGCTTTGCCGTGGTCGCCGCCGAAGTCAAGTCGCTGGCGGAGCAGACTGCCAAAGCCACCAGCGAAATCGCCCAGCAGATTGCCGAAATCCAAGGCGCGACCCAGGCGTCCGTGGCCTCGATCATAGGCATTGCCGAGGTTATTCAAAAAGTCGAGTCGGTTTCTTTGATCGTCGCCGCCGCAATCGAAAAGCAGAACAGCGTTACCGTCGAAATATCCCGAACCGTCGAGGAGACCTCGCATGCCGCCCGCGAGGTCGCCGCACAGATCGTCTCGGTATCCAATGAGGCCATTGAAACCGGTCGACGCGCTTCGGAAATCCGCGACGGATCAGCCGAAATCGCCGGCAAGGTCAACGAACTTCGCGCCACACTTGTCCGGGTGATCCGCACCTCAACGACAGACGCAGATCGCCGAATCTCCTCCCGCATCGATATTCGCCGTCCGGGCACGCTAAAGCTTGAGGGGAGATCGGGCAGGGTAATGGTTCGAGACCTCTCCCTTGGAGGTGCGATGATTGACGAAACTCTTCCCAACACGCCCGTCGATACCCCGATGATATTGGTAATCGATGGTATTTCGGCAGAGTTGAGCGGTTTTGTTGCGCGTAAGGACGAGACCGCGACGCTGGTCAAATTCAAATTGTCAGAGCAGGCCAACAGGATCGTCAGCGAGGTCGTTTCTACCCAGCGAGCCGCCTGAATCGGGATCGGCCTTCTCGGCCTGTTGTTTCACGGGCAGAACTTTTTCAAATTCTGCAGGTTCCTCGTTAGGAACTTCGTTCACAGGCTGTGGCCTAGCGCAGCCCAACATTTGATCCCTGACGGCGCGACGATGCTCCGAACCGCCGGATGTGTTTCCTCCCCACGCGGTTCCTCATTAACGAACAGTGACTGGCCCGAGGGCTCGCTCCCACCTGCAGAATGTCGGGTAGCCGACGGAATGGCTCGGTGGAACCGTCGCTACTCCACAATGTTCCGCCAGCAACAATGTGAGGATCGAATGCCTGCCGAATTCGGCAGCGACCGCGATGTCGAGACGGGTTGAAACAGTTGCTTCCGCGGTTAAACTTCTCGCTTTGAACGGAGCGTCGGGTGAAAGATTCAAGCGAACCCATCGTGGCAGGGAGCCGCTCTCGCATGGGCGATTTTCTGGCAGGAGGCGGTGAATTGGGCGGCCTCATGAGAGGTCACAATTGGAGCGAAACGCCCCTTGGGCCGCCCCATCATTGGCCGCAAAGCCTGAAGATGGCTGTCAGGATCATGCTGACCTCCCTGCAACCGATTTGGATCGGATGGGGCAAGGAACTCATCTATCTCTATAACGATCCCTACAAGTCGATCATCGGCGGCAAACATCCCTGGGCGCTTGGCAAGCCGACGCACGAGGTATGGCGGGAAATATGGCCCGACATTGGTCCATTGCTCGAAACCGCCATGGGAGGCGATCGCGGGACGTATGTCGAGTCTCAGCTTCTCATCATGGAGCGCAATGGATACCCGGAAGAAACCTACTACACCTTTTCGTACAGCCCCATTCCCGACGATGACGGCAGCGTCGGTGGCATCATCTGCGCCAATAGCGATGATACCCTGCGAGTCCTGAGCGAGCGGCAAATTGCCCTGTTGCGCGAGTTGTCGGCAAGCACGGCGAACGCGCGGTCGTGGCAGGATGCCTGTCAGCAAAGCGCGAGCGCACTTGCCACCAATGCACGCGACGTACCGTTCTCGATGCTGTATTTGGCCGAGCCGGACAGCAGCATCATTGCACTGGCGGGATCATCGGGCATCGACGCGGGCCATCAAGCGGCACCCGTTACGCTGGAACTTGCGAATTCCGCGCCGTGGCCCATCAGGACGGCTCTCTCCACTCATGAAGCGCAGGTCGTCTCCGGCCTGGACGAGCTGTTCGCGGATCGTCTTCCCGCCGGCGCATGGGATCGTCCGCCGTTTCAGGCGGCCGTGCTTCCGATCCTGGCGACCGGAGAGACCGGGCGTTCAGGCGTTCTGATTGTCGGCTTGAATCCGTTCCGGTTGTTCGACGAAAACTATCGCGGATTTCTCGGCCTGGTGGCCGGCCAGATTGCGGCCGCCCTTGCCAACGCCCAAGCCTATGAAGAGGAAAAGCGGCGCGCCGAAGTCCTGTCGGAGCTGGATCGCGCCAAGACCACGTTCTTCTCGAATGTCAGCCACGAATTCCGCACCCCACTGACGTTGATGCTGGGACCCATCGAAGAACTGCTGGCGACGGCCGGAGCGACGGACCCGGCGCGACCGCAACTGGAACTGGTGCACCGCAACGGCATGCGGCTGTTGCGTCTGGTCAACAGCCTGTTGGATTTCTCCCGAATCGAGGCGGGACGAATGCGGGCGAATTTCGAGCCGACGGATCTCAGCGCGTTTTCCGCCGAAATAGCCTCGGCCTTTCGCAGCGTCATCGAGAAGGCGGGTCTGCGTTTCACGATCGATTGCAGACAGCTGTCGCAGCCGATCTACGTCGATCGCGACATGTGGGAAAAAATTCTTCTTAATCTTCTTTCCAACGCCTTCAAGTACACGATATCCGGCGCAATAACAGTTTCAATATCCGACTCTGACGACGGCACGGCCGCGCTGCTCCGCATCGCAGATACCGGGATAGGAATTCCCCAGGGCGAACAACCGCGGCTGTTTGAGCGCTTTCATCGCGTCGAAGGCGCCCAGGGAAGAAGCTTCGAGGGAACCGGCATCGGTCTCGCTTTGGTCCAGGAACTTGCCCGCCTGAACGGTGCAAGTATCGCGGTTGAAAGCACGCTCGGACAGGGCACCACCTTTACCGTCCGTGTTCCCTTTGGACACGCACACCTGCCGCAGGACCAGATAAGTCAATCGAATTCGTCGGCTGTCCCAATCAAGGCGCAACCATACCTGGACGAGGCGCTTCGCCTGCTTCCAGGGTTGGAGGCCGGCCTCACACCTGCCGAGACGGCATTGGCGACCGAGGAACAGCCCCGGGACTCGCTCCCCGGCTTCGGAAAACGTGTTCTGCTGGCCGATGACAATGCGGACATGCGTGACTACGTCCGCAGATTGCTGGAAGCACAGGGCTACGCCGTCGAGACCGCGGAGGATGGCGAGGTCGCATTGGCTTCGGCACGCCGATCGCCACCGGATCTGGTGCTCACCGACGTCATGATGCCGAAGCTCGACGGCTTCGGTGTGTTGCGGGGAATTCGGTCAGACGCCAAATTGGCCGGAACGCCTGTGCTGATGCTTTCCGCCAGGGCCGGGGAAGAGACGAAAGTCCAGGCACTGGACGCCGCCGCGGACGATTATCTGGCCAAACCATTTGCCGCCCGCGAACTCCTGGCCCGGGTCAACTCGAATATTCAGATGGCGATGGTCAGAAGGGATGCTGCCCGTTCTGTCATGCAAAGCGAACAGCGATTCGTGATGTCGCAGGAGCGCCTGACCCTTGCATTGTCGACCGGGCGTGTCGCCATTTACGACTGGGACGTTGCAAGCGACCGCTTGAGCATTCAGGGGCCTCTCAGCGAGGTATTTGGTGCGACGCCGGAGGACGCCGCGAATGGACTTCCGCTGAGCTCGATCGTTGAAGGTATTCATCCCGATGATCGCGAGTCCGTCATGGCTCTGATCGCGCGCACGGTGGAAACCGGTGAGCCGTTCGAAGCGGAGTATCGCGTTCGAGGCGGCGCATGCCCGCGCACCGTATTGTCGCGGGGGCACATCTCCGCGGGATCATCCGGCCAGAAGATGTTTTCAGGTGCATTGATCGATATCACCGAAGAGAAAGCCGCCGAACAGGCGCTTCAGCGCGAGTTGGAATTTCGGCGACGCGCCGAAGCCAAGCTTCAGGCCATCAACAGCACGCTGGAGCAGCGCGTCGAAGCCGAAGTCGCGGAACGAATCAAGGCCGAAGAGGCTTTGCGCCAGGCCCAGAAAATGGAGGCGATCGGGCAACTGACCGGCGGTGTCGCCCATGACTTCAACAATTTGCTCACGGTGATCATGGGCGGTCTCGACACCATCCGCCGGTCAAAGCCGGAGGATCACGCCCGCATCAAGCGGGCGACCGACATGGCCCTTCAAGGAACCCAGCGCGCGGCGAGTCTGACCGGGCGACTGCTCGCCTTTTCGAGGCGTCAGCCGTTGGAGCCGAAACCGCTGGAGCTGAACGTTCTCGTCCGTGAGATGACCGAACTGCTTCATAGAACGCTGGGTGAGCCGATCGAACTTGAGGCCGTGATGGCCCCCAGGCTTTGGCCGGTTGAAGTCGACCAGAACCAGCTCGAGAGTGCCATTCTCAACCTGGCCGTCAATGCACGGGACGCCATGCCAAACGGCGGCAAGCTGACCATCGAAACAGCCAACACGGCGTTGGACGAGTCCTACTCCGCCAGGGATACGGAGGTCGTTCCAGGCCAGTATGTGATGGTATCCGTCAGCGATAGCGGTTCGGGGATGTCCAAACAGACGCTGGATCGTGCGTTCGAACCATTTTTTACAACCAAGGAAGTGGGGCGCGGAACGGGCCTCGGACTCAGCATGGTCTATGGATTTGTAAAGCAGTCGGGCGGACACGTCACGTTGTACAGCGAGGAAGGTCAGGGCACGACGGTGAAACTCTATTTTCCCCGGTATAGAGGAGAATTAAGTGCTGTTGACGCCGGCGAATGGCTGCCAATTCCTGTTGCGAGCCGCGAGGAGGTCATTCTGGTCGTCGAGGACAGCGAAGACGTACGCTCCTATAGCGTGACCATCCTGCGCGAGCTCGGATACAAAGTACTTGAGGCAGGCGATGCCGAAAAGGCCCTGCAGATCCTCGAAGGCACCGATCGCATCGATCTATTGTTCACCGACGTGGTGTTGCCGGGGAAGAACGGACGCGTGTTGGCCGATTCCGCAAAGCTCTTGCGGCCCTCCTTGCGCGTTCTGTTCACGACAGGCTACTCACGTAACGCCATCGTCCATCAAGGCCGCCTCGATGCCGATGTTCATCTCATCAGCAAGCCGTTCACTTTTGATCAGCTCGCAGCGCGTGTGCGCGACGTCATCGATCTACCGGTGTTGAAGTAGGCATTGCATGGGATTTTCAAGCCGTCATGGCGAGCCACCGGCTCGGCGCAAGGCGCCGTCCGGTGAGCGAAGCCGCGTACGCCGCGCTATGGATTGCTTCGTCGCAAAAGCTCCTAAAAGAAAAACGCCTTAATGCATTGATTTTTCGCGTAATGACGGTTGAAACAGGGCGCCCACAAGGGCGCCCTACGTCATGTCGATCCCGGTAGCGGCGACCCTCATACGCGCCAGCTTAAGAACTCGTGTCCCGGACGCTGGCCGCGTAGACGGTGGGCTCCCTCTCCCCCCAAGCGAAAGCGTAGCTTTCGCCGGGGCGGGAGAGGGTTGGGGTGAGGGGGGGGGGCACCGCATCGGGACCGCCCGAGTGGTCCCCTCACCCCTGAGTCTTCAGTTCGACGACGAGCTGGTCGCGAACGCTCCGGAAGAAACGGGGCGGTAGAAAGCCATAGAGCCATTTTCCGGAACCCGGGACGCGATTGAGATCATTCGGCCAATACTGAATATTGCATTCCGAGATAATGAGCCAGCAATCGTCCGGAATACCGAGATGCAGCCTCACCTGGTGCGGGATTTTCACCGCGCGCTGCGCGGCGCGCGGAGGCTTGGTGCTTATCGGAAGATAGATGACCTCCTTCAGATAAAGAGGCTCTTCCAAGGGCGACCGAGGGTCTGACCTTATCTTGACAAACACCACGCAGGCGGGCCGGTCCTTCCGGGGTTGTTACCATGCCTGCTTCCGGCTCTGGCAAATGATCCGTCACGACGGCAACAGTCTAGTCGAGAAGCTTGTCTAGATGATTGTGCCTTGCATCCATCTCGGCCGTTGCCAGCTCATCAGCAAGATCATTTGGAAGTTCGGCGAGCCTGTATGCCCGGGCGGTCGCCGCCTTTTCGAGCCTCTCAAATTCGTCGATGGACATCAGAACATGTCGCCTGCGACCACGATGCGTTATCGCGATCGGATAACCGCCACGACCGTCAGCCGTCGCCCGGCCGACGGCATCGCACTTCACGACGGGTCGACCGGCGGGCCGAAATGATGCGTACCGCCTCCCGCTCAGCCGAAAGTTCGACATAGGTATGCACGACCACCAGCAGCTGGTTCGCGGCGTCTCGCCCCATGGTAACCCACTCCTCCCCTGCGCCAGACTCATTGTCCAGAAGCAGCGCCGTGATGGATGGGACCACCGATCCTCAAGGAATCCCTGATGTCGCGCAGCCCGTCACGGCGGCGCATTGCGCCGACCGGTTGGATGGTCCGGGCCAGGCTTGCTTACGGCAAACAAAAAACCCGCGACCGATATCTCGGCGCGGGCATTTAGCTCTTGCGATGATGAAAATATACCGGTGATTTGCCCGACGTGTCAAATTGTTCCGGTCCTGCGAGCTAACAAATACGTTGTGCAAAAAAGATACGCGCCCGACGCGCAAGATCCGGTGTGATTTGGGCTGTCAAGCCCCAAATGGAAAAATAAATATGTTCACTTTTCGTTCGAATCAGTTATAGTCCCACCCGTCTCGTTCCAGATGAGGGGCGTATCGCGATCGTCAGACACGCGGGATGAGATGCGGTGGACGCGGCAGCGTCGGGCTGGCCATGACATGGCAGGGCAGGATGTACATTGAGGTCGCCTG
>NZ_JBEKXH010000206.1:0-11118 GCF_049512235.1 Bradyrhizobium sp. | reverse complement strand
CGGAGGCCGCGGGCGCCGCGGCGGATGGAGTGACCACTGCTGCTTGGGGAACCGGTTCCTTGACTTGGTCCTTCAGCTGTTCATTGGGCGCGGCCCCCGCGGGACTGCCCGCCGGTTGCGACAGCGCGGGAGGCTGCAAAGGCGCAGGAGCGGTACTCTGCTGCGCCGATAGCGGCGACGCCAGCGACAGCATCGCCAGCGCCAGGACCGCAGGGGTCGCTCGACAACATGAGGTGTTCATACTTCAGCCCGGTACCATCAGTGGATCAGATTATGACGTGTGCACCCGGTCCGTTATGCCGCGACGCGGCGGGATCAGGGCGCAAAACACGCCGATGCCAGCTAGGGACGTCAGGAGACGGGCGGAGCACGAGGCTGGAAACCGACGCGAGCCGAGTTCAGGTGCACGAACCCGGCCTCGGCGGTCGAATAGGTGTATTGGGCCGTTGGCGGCCCCAACAGAGCAGGCGGCGTCGCAACCACCATGGCGCTGGCCAGCGCCATCACAGCGCAAATCGCGCAGTCATCAGCTGGCTGGCCGGCCGGCTCATGACCGGAAGAGGTCTTCAGCCGGGAGAGGCGAGACGGGCGCGGCTGCGACGCTTCGTGCAGCGCGTCCCGATGCGCCGCGGCAAAACCAGCAACTGCCAGACTGAGGGTGTGGTGCGACTGCGACCCCCGCACCAGTGCCGGCGCCGCCTGGGCGCTGCCGCCGTGGAAATGTCCGAACGACAACAGAAACTGGATCGCCAGCGCGAACAGCGCGAGCCTAGATCCAAGCCTGATGTTTGATCGAAACCATTTCATTTCGGCACGTGCCTCGACCGCAGTGTCGGCAGACCTGTTCGACCACTCGCGGCGCAATGATCTGACATCACAGCCTCCAGTGATTGGTGTCAACGATATTCGCCGGGAACCTCGATCAGCGCAAACAACGTGAACAGAGACCAATTCCAGCGCAACCGCATCTCCAAAAACCCCCGGAAAGCCCAGCGACGCATTGATCCTACGGCCCGGAATCGGAAAAGGATCCGGCAGATTCGTCGCGGATTCCTTACAGCTTTTGCGAGATGCCTGCATAGAATCCACGACGCTGGCCGAATTGAGGCGCGAACACACCGATCCCAGATCCGTCCCTGATGGCGTAGATCTTGTCGAACAGATTGACGACGTCAAACCGCACCGTCAGCGGCTTGGCGCCCGGCAATGCCTGGAACTCGTGGGCTATTCCGAGATTGGCCGTTACGTAAGGCTCGTTGAACGCGGAGTTGGCGAAGCCGGTCGGCAGACCGCTGCCATACTTCATGTTGATGGAGAACAGCGTCTGGTTCCAGCGGTAGGAAGCGCCCGCCGATCCCGTCAGCATCTGCATGTCATCGGTGTAGTGATAATGGGTGAGCAGAAAGGCGTATTCATCGGGATCGAGCAGATACTGGTTCGAGACCGGATCGGTCGCCCTGGTGATGTTGAAGGCAAAGTTGGCATAGGCACTGAAATCGCCGTTCTGGTACTTAACCTTGGCTTCCGCCCCTTCGCTGTAGCCACGGGCCCAGTTGAACTGGGTCAGGACCACCGCCTGGCCGAACTGGCCGTCATCGATCAGGTCAGTGGCGATCTTGTAATAGGCATCGAGACCGAATGTGAGGCCCGGCAGCAGTTTCTGCTCGACGCCGACATCGAAATAATGCGACCGCTCGGGAAGCACCGGATTGTTCAGCGGGACGTCCGGCTGGTTCGTGGTGTTGTTGAATAGCGCGAGGTTTGATTGCGTCGCCTGCGCCTGCATCGGCGGGGTGAAATAGCGGGCGTAGCCGGCATGGAAGGTGGTGCCGTCGAACGGCTTGTAGACCAGCGCGGCGCGCGGGCTGAACTGGTTGGCATCGACGAACTGATAGAGTTGATCGAAGCGAATGCCGTAGTTCAGGGTGAGCTGGTTGGTCAGCTTCCACTCGTCCTGGACGTAGGCACCGAGGTTCCAGCCGAGCAGCGAATTGGAATCGTTGATGGTATACGCAGGTCCCAGAATTGTCGGAGGGTCGGTCGACAAATCGGCGGGAAACACGGTCGATATATTGGAAACGTCGGTCTTTTCCGCGGTCACCATGAAGCCCGCCCGCAAGGTGTGCGCGCGGTTCACTTCGTAGGACGCGTCGAACTGGGTGCCATACATCTGGCTGGCGCGGGTGACGTCCGAAGCAACGTTGTTGAATGCGAGATCGCCTGCTATGTCGGGGATGAAATGCACCTGGGCGTAGCGCGAGAATACCGCAAACTGGGTGTCGATGACATCGCCTTTGGTCTGCAACGCAACCAGATTGAAATAGTATTGATCGATCTCGTTTTCGTTCAGCGTCGAAGAGTCGACAACAGCGGACGGAAAATTGCCAATAGGCATCTGGTTGGGATTGTTGGGGATCTGGAACGTGCTGTAGGAGGCTCCCGAAATCACGCTGAGCCGCGTCTGCTCGTTGAGCAGCGTCGAGACATAGGCGAAAAACTTGCCCTGATCGGTGTGATCGTGCAGAGCGTTGACCGAGGAGGTCGGATTTTCAATGCCAAGGTTGTTCCAGTTGCCGCGGCCGGAGAAGAAATACTGGGTATCGCCGACGCTGCCGCCGTAGTCGAAGCTCGGCGTGATCGTCGACTGGCTGCCGCCATAGATGCTGACGCTGCCGCCGGGCGTGGAAAATGCCCGGCTGGTGATGTCGAGAACACCCGCAGTACGCAGGCCATATTGAGCCGGCAGCGTACCGGTCAAAAGCGACAGGCTGCCGATGAAATTGGTGTCGATCACGGGACCCAGGCCTGACACGCCTTCAGGAACCACGAGGCCGTTGATCCGGGTCTGGACGTTGGCGTATTCGCCGCGGACGTGGAAGTTGGGATTGGAGGCCGCGGAATCGTAGTTGACGCCGGGCAATTGCAGAACCAGCTTGTCGACCGGCGTGTTGTCGCCCTGCGGCATGGTTTCGATCGTGTTGCGATCAATCGTATAGGTCGACGCTCCGAGCTTGGTCAGAACATGGTCGCGCGACTGATCGAAACCCTGCATCTTCCGGTCCAGCGCCGCTTGCGCTGGATTGGGAGCGCCCGCCCCCGCCACTGCCGCCTCCTGCGCCGGTGCGCTTGACCGGCCGGCGCCCCGGCTCGAAGCGGCGCGCGTCGGAGCCGCGGGCTTCGCAGCCGCGCGCTTGGGCTTTTCGGTCGGAGCAACGACAGTGATCCCTGGCAGCACGGTCGCGTCCTTCGCCGCATCCTGGGCCATCGCCGCAGTTGGCTTGATAATCGAGCTCGCCGCCACCCCGGGCAACAGCATCGCCGCCACGCAACATCGCTGCACAGCTTGGCGAGGACATCCGCCATGATTCCGTCGACGCGACAGGCCCTCCATAGACATCAACCAAAGCCCCACAATGTCCCGAATTCTTTCGAGCACCGAACCTCTGCGTAGCAGCCGATAGCGTGCCCAATCAACAAAGCGGCGCGATTATTCGAGCTTTTCTAGATTGGAACGGGTCTAACAACTTCGGATCGACGGATCCGCTGGCGAAACGACCCGGCGGCCATGGTTGGCGCGCGGCGCCCGCTCATACCTCGGCGCAATAGCGGATCAGGTTGTGATAGACACCAGTCAATTTGACCGTCTGGGGATCGTCTCGTCCAATCCGCTCCACCAGCGCCTGGATCGCCGTGTCGAGATCAAAAATCAGGCTGCGGGCATGGACATCACGGACCATGCTCTGCAGCCAGAAGAACGACGCCACGCGCATGCCGCGCGTCACCGGCGTCACCATGTGCAGACCGGACGCCGGATAAAGCACCATGTCGCCGGCACTCAGCTTGATTTCATGGGAACCATAGAAATCCTCGACCACCAGTTCACCGCCGTCATATTCTTCCGGCTCGGAGAGAAAAAGCGTGGCCGACAAATCGGTCCGGATGCGTAACCCGGTCAGACGATCGCCGCGCACCGCATTATCGACATGGATGCCGAAACGGTGGCCGTCGGCAGCGGCGTAGCGGTTGAACAGCGGCGGAAAGATATGCAAGGGCACGGCGGCGGAGATGAAGCGCGGGTTGGCTGACAGCGCGGAGATGATGCGGTTGCCGAGTTGACGCGAGACTTCGCCGTCGGGGGGCAGCTGCTCGTTGCTCTTCACCAGCGCCGACTGCGCGCCGGCGGTCGAGCGGCCGTCTTCCCACACGCAGCCATCCATGATGCGGCGGAAATCCGCCACATCGCTTTTGCTCAGCACGTCGGCAACACAGATCAGCATGACGTCGACAATCAGAACCTCGCCGAGATGACCAAAGACACCGTACGGCCGGGCGCCTCCAGAACGAACGGCGTCGCGCTTTGATACAGCGCGTCGTAGTAGAGCTTGTTGAAGACGTTGTTGACAAACAGTTTCGCCTTCCAGTTCTTGTCGATCTGCGCCTCGAGGAAGGCATCGAAACGCCAGTAGCCCGGCAGCGACGTGCCCTGGTTCGCGGCAAGTAGCGTGCCGCCGTAAATCTTCGACCGGTAGACCGCCTGCCCGCCCAGCTCCCAGACGTCCGTCAGCTGGTATTTGGTGAGCAGGCTGAACGATTGATGCGCGACGTTCGCCAGCGGCAGACCGACATTGGTGGGAAAAAGCGACGGTTGCGGCGAGGGAACCAGCGATTTCGTCACTTCCGATTGCATCAGCACAAGTCCGCCGAACATGCTCCATTTGTCGGTGATCTTGCCGCCGACGCCGAGATCGATACCCCTGATGCGGTAGGCGGCGCCCGCGCTGATGCAAGGTACTGTGGTGCCCGCAGGCGTGGAACTGGGATAGGGGCACGCCGCGGTCGCGGTCGCGGCGGTGATGTTTTGCGATTCGCGGGCGTTTTGCTTTTCGGTCTGGAACAGCGCCGCCGTCAAAAGCAGATGGCGGTTGAACAGTTCCCATTTGGTGCCGACTTCGGCGGCCTTGTTCTTTTCAGGCCCGAAGATCTGGTTTGAGCCGCCGTTGAGAACCGGCGACAATCCGCCGTAGTTCGCGCTGGTGCCGTCGAATTCAGATCCGACCGGATCCGACGACGTCGCGTAGGCGGCATAGACGCTGGCGACCGGAATCGGCTTGACCACGATACCCAGGTTGAAGTTCGGAAGTCCGAACTGCGCCGATTGCGTGCCGAAAACACCCGTCACAGCCCCGGTACCGAAGCCGTTGAGGTTGATGCCGTAGTCATCATAGCGAATGCCGCCATTGAGGATGATGAAATCATTATAATTGGCGGTGTCGAGCAGGTAGACGCTCTTGGTGTCGATGCTGAGGTTCGTGGGCATTCCCGTCGGCGTCGGGGTGCCAAACGACAGATTGGCGAACTGCGGATTAAAGGCACTGACGTTGTTGAACGATCCCGCACTGGTGCTGGTGTTGCCGACTGCTTCCGAAGTCAGGCCGCTATACTTGTCGATGTAGGATGTCTCCCTGGATACTTCGACACCCGCCAGCGCGGTGTTATTCCAGCCATTCAAACCAAACTTGTAGGCCGCCTCGCTCTGGTTGGCGAGCACGTCCGTGACCTGGTAGCGGCTTTGCGGATTGGCGGTGATCGTCCACAGCGCCGGATTCGGATTGGTGACCACAGGCGATTCCGGAATCGTACCGATATAATTCAATACTGAACGCGACGCCCTGATCTTGTCGCTCAGGACCAGGTCGGGGGTGATATGGAATTCGCCGTTGATGGTGCCGATGTCCTGCTGGACCTTGAAGAAATCGCGATTCACGAAGCCGTAGAAGTTATTGCGATTGGCGCCGAAATCCGGAAACGGGCCGCCGGCTGTGCTGGCGAACTGCTGCGTGCTGGACCCGGTGGACGCGGGCCGGTAATACGGCACGCCAAAATCCGGGATGCCATGCAGATCGGTGCGCACGTAATCCGCCGTGACCTTGACTGCATCGACCGGCTTCCAGGTCGCCGCGACGAAGCCGCCATCGCGGTCGTCGGTGGTGTAGCCGCGGCCGGCGACACCGGCGTCCTGAAACAGCCCGCCGGCACGAACAGCAAGCGTCGGACTGATGATCTGGTTGACATCGAGCACGACGCGCTTGGTGCTGTCGGTCGCCAACGTCGTGTCCATGTTGTAGAAACTTTTTTCGGTGGTCGCCTGCTTGGTGACGATGTTGATCGCACCGCCCGTGGTGCCGCGGCCGGCGAACGACGACCCGGGTCCACGCAGGATTTCGACCTGCTCGGTGAAGAAATTCTCGCGAACGCTGACGCCGGAATCGCGCACGCCGTCGATGAAGACATCGTTACGCGCGTCGAAGCCGCGGATGAAGAAGCGGTCGCCGAAGGCGTTGCCGCCCTCGCCGGTTCCAAGCGTCACGCCGGCGGTGCTCAGGATGGCCTGCTTCAGCGTGGTGGCGTTCTTGTCCTCCAGGACTTCCTTGCTCAGCACCGTCACGGTCTTCGGCGTATTGAGCAGCGGCTCGGGGAATTTGCCCGATGCCTGCAGATGGTCGACCTTGTAGGGAGCGGCGGCGTCGGCATAGGGATTGCGGTCGGCGCTCAACGCGCCGGCATTGGGAAAAGGCACCGCTGCGGCCAGTGCCGGTTGGGTACTGCGCCCCGCGCGGCGCAGCGCATTGCGTGCCCGGACCTGATCCGGCGTAGGTCTTGAGACCGGGCGCGGGCGCGCGACCGGCGCTTCGACCGTCACCGGCGGCAGCATCGATGGCTGTGCTTCGGCGCCTGAGAACGATGCGACTGCGATCAGGCCGGCGACGGCGGATACTTTCGGACCGGAGCTGCAATCGATATTTTCGTCGACCGGGTTCATGATCGCGATCGAACGCAACGATCTCGGTGCTTTTGCCCCACTCATACCAGACGCCCCCGAACCACATTCCAATGCGCTCGCGATAACCACGCGGCGAGCGACGATGCGTTGCTACCGAGCGCGAGAAATCGGGTCAATGCGATGAAGGCGCCGCAATTCTTGAATAGCTCTAGTTCAGAATCGTTCTTATCCGGAGTTTGAAACCATTCTAAGCCGAGATTTGAAGTGCACCGAGCTCAAACGCAGAAAAGCCTTTAATACCGGCCCTTCGCGTCACGACTTGCGTGCATCGATCAATCGATGTTGGGTTGCTTCATCAGCGAAAACAACTCGTCGACGGTTTGCTGCGCGGTCAGCCTTACGCGATCCGTATTGTCCATTCCTGCAATGTGGATGCCCTTCACCACGGCTTTGATTTCGTCGCGAAAGTCGGTGAGAAACCGCAAAGGGTCGGGCGAATTGTTGGCGACGCGCGCGATCAGGCCGGTGATCAAGATCTGACACGCGATCATGCGTCCGTTCAGTTCATCCATCATGCACTCCCGACTGTTGGCGCGTTCGTTTGATCCAAGCCCGCCGCAATGATGCGGGCGGAAATATGAACGACCTCGGTTCCGGTCACAATCGCATCGCCGCAGGATGGGGTTTGGAATGGCTCAACTCGAAAAATGAGCGCGACATCGCGGTGGCGCGGCGAGCGCCGGACCGTCGCGCTGCCCGATTACTCGGCTGCGATGGTGCCGGGAGGCTCGGCAAGGCGCTTGATCCGCTCCTTGATGTAGCGGAGCGTTTCGAGGCTGGTCTCGATCGCAGCCTCTGGGACATCTTTGAGAACGTCGCACGCGATGGCGTCGCGCAGGCTGTCGAGATCATCGACAAGCTGGCGGCCGCTCGCGGTGAGGAAAAGCCGGTTGGTACGCCGATCCCGGGGGTCGTGCCGCCGTTCCAAAAGGCCATGCTCGACCAGGCGATCGAGCAGCCGCACCAGCGAGATCGGTTGCAGTTCCAGAACCTCGGCCAGATCGACCTGCGACAGCCCCTCCTGCGCCCGCAACCGAAACAGCACGATCCATTGCGCGCGCGTGGTGCCGCGGCCCTTGGCGCGGTGGTCGATGTAGTTGCGCAAAAGCCTGGAGCTTTCTACAAGTTGCGCTACCAGCTGGCGTTTCAGATCGAGCGACATCGGCGTTGGCGGTTTTCCCAAAGCTTTCTGATTGTTTAGAATTCTCAAGCTATAGTGTGTTTACACATTAAGTGCACGCATATTATATCTTAACTTGCTTGGGGCAGATTCAAGTTCCATTACCTTGTTTTGAACGATGAGCCAAAATTGATGTCGCGGTTGATCCGTTGGGTTTTGCTGGTCTCAGCCGTAGTCGCGCTGGGCTATTTCGGTTGGCAGCGATATTACGGCCCTGAGGCTGCGGCGAAAGCCGCGAACGGCCAAAAGTCAGCCGCCCGTGTCCCCGCGGTTCCCGTTACCATCGCGCCCGTCGTGAAAGCGGATTTCCCGGTCTATTTGACCGGGCTCGGAAGCGTTCAGGGCTTCAATACCGTACTGGTACGTACCCGCGTCGACGGCCAGATCGACAAGGTCGCCTTCAAGGAGGGCCAGATGGTCAACCAGGGCGATCTCTTGGTGGAGATCGATCCGCGGCCGTACCAGGCGGCGCTCGATCAGGCCAAGGCGAAGAAGGAGCAGGACGAGGCCAACATAGCCAACGCCAATCTGGATCTGCAGCGCTACACCAAGCTCGGCGAATTCGCGACCCGGCAGCAGCTCGATACCCAGCGTTCCACGGTCGCGCAATTGAACGCGCAGATCGCCGCCGACGATGCGGCCATTTATAATGCCCAGACCCAGCTCGACTACACCCAGGTCAAGTCGCCGATCCCGGGCGTCGCCGGCCTGCGCCAGGTCGACATCGGCAACATCGTCAATGCGTCAACCCAGAGCGGGATTGTGACGATCGCCCAGGTCGAGCCGATCGCGGTGATATTCACCGCGCCGGAAGAGCAGCTGCCTTACATCAGTGAAGCCCAGGCGCTGCAGCCGCTGAAAGTGATCGCGCTGACAACCGACGGCAAAAAGACGCTGTCGGAAGGGTCGTTGTCCGTGATAAACAATCAGGTCGACACCACCAGCGGCACCATCCGCCTCAAGGCGGTGTTCGACAACAAAAACCACGCATTATGGCCGGGCCAGTCGGTCTCGACCCGGCTATTGGTGCAGACGCTCAAGGATGCGACGGTGGTTCCCGACGAAGCGATCCAGCACAGCAATGACGGCCTCTATGCCTATTCCGTCAATCAGGCCAATAAGGCCGAGCTGCGCAGGATCAAGGTCAGCCAATCGATCGACGGACGCTCGGTAGTCGATTCCGGGCTGTCGCCGGGCGAGCAGGTGGTTACGGCAGGCCAGTTCAGGGTTCAGCCCGGCTCCCTTGTCAGCACGGCGGTGGCGAGTTCGGATCCGGCGCAACAAGCCAAGGTCAAGCCGGAATGAGCGAGGGCATTTCCGCACCCTTCATCCGCTATCCGATCGGCACTTCGCTGATGATGGCGGGCATTCTGTTCATTGGCCTCGTGGCCTATCCGCTGCTTCCGGTCGCACCCCTGCCGCAGGTGGACTTCCCCACCATTCAGGTCACCGCGACCTTGCCGGGTGCCAGCCCGGAAACCATGGCCTCCTCGGTGGCGCAGCCGCTCGAGCGGCAGTTCGCGCAAATTCCCGGCATCGCTCAAATGACGTCGACGAGCTATCTGGGAACGGCCGCGGTCACGATCCAGTTCGACCTCAACCGCAATATCGACGGCGCCGCCAACGACGTCCAGGGCGGCATCAACGCCGCCAGCGGCCAATTGCCGAAGAACCTTCCCTCGCCGCCGACCTACCGCAAGGTCAACCCGGCCGACTCGCCGATCCTGCTGTTGTCGGCGACCTCGGACACCCTTCCGATTACCACGGTCAGCGACGCCGTCGACGCCCAGCTCGCCCAGCAGATCAGCCAGATTTCGGGCGTGGCGCAGGTCATCATTGGCGGCCAGCAAAAGCCTTCGATCCGGGTCCAGGTCGATCCGGCGAAACTGGTCGTCAAAGGCCTGTCGCTGGAGGATGTCCGCAATCAGATCAGCATCACAACGGTCGACAGCCCGAAGGGCAACATCGACGGCGAAACGCGCGCCTATACGATCTATGCCAACGACCAGATGCTGGACTCAAAGGACTGGAACGACGTCATCGTGGCCTACCGCAATGGCGGGCCCTTGAGGATACGCGACATCGGCAAGGCCATCACCGGTCCGGAGGATGCCAAGCAGGCGGCCTGGGCCAATGGCAAGCGTGGCGTGTTCCTGGTGGTCTACAAGCAGCCCGGCGCCAACGTCATCGACACCGTGGACAAGATCAAGTCGATGCTGCCGCGGCTGGTGGCGGCAATTCCGCCGACGATCAAGATCGAGCTCATCAGCGACCGCACCCAGACCATTCGCGCCGCCGTCCAGGACGTTCAATTCACCCTGCTCTTGACCATCGCACTCGTCGTCATGGTCATTTTCGTCTTCCTGCGCAGTTTCTGGGCGACGGTGATCCCGACCGTCACCGTGCCTCTGGCGCTGCTTGGTGCCTGCGCGCTGATGTGGGTTTTCGGCTATACGCTCGATAACCTGTCCCTGATGGCCTTGACCATCGCCGTCGGTTTCGTGGTCGACGACGCCATCGTGATGCTGGAAAACATCACGCGCTATATCGAGGAAGGCGAGAAGCCGCTCGCCGCCGCCTTCAAGGGCGCCAGCGAGATCGGGTTCACCATCGTCTCGATCAGTGTTTCACTGGTCGCGGTTCTGATTCCGCTTTTGCTGATGGGCGGCATCATCGGGCGCCTGTTCCGCGAATTCGCGGTGACGCTGGCGATGACGATCTTCGTATCGATGGTGGTGTCGCTGACGCTGACCCCGATGATGGCATCGCGCTTCCTGCGCGCGCACGGCGAAACCAAACATGGCCGGTTTTATCAATGGAGCGAGCGGGCTTTCGACGGACTGCTTCATGCCTATGAGCGCGGCCTCGATCTCGCCATGCATTGGAGCAAGATAACGCTCGTGATCTTCTTTGCCACCTTGGCGCTGTCGGTCTATCTGTTCATCGTCATTCCCAAGGGCTTCTTTCCGCAGCAGGATAATGGCCTCATTACCGCCACTTCCGAAGCCGGGCAGGACATTTCCTTTGCCGCGATGAAGCAGCGGCAGGAGGCGCTCGGCAAAATCGTGCAGGCCGACCCCGACGTCGCCAGCGTTGC
>NZ_JBEKXH010000205.1:0-11122 GCF_049512235.1 Bradyrhizobium sp. | reverse complement strand
GACGGCGCGCAGGCAGGGGATCATCGGCTGGTGGCAGACTGCTCTCCCGCCGCGACCCTCGTCAGCGCCGGACTGGCCGCCATCTTGATGAGCACTTCCCTGACCGGGTTATCGGTCCAGGCGTGGGTGACGTAATCACGATGTGTCACGCCATCGGCTGACTGCACGAATACCACGCTGCCGGGCCGCAGCGGTCCGTCCAACGCGTCGGTCACGGCGACGCCCTTTTCCTTCAGCATCTGGATCAGTTCCTGGTCATGCCGCTTGGTGTAACGGGTATAGGCGCTGACGAAGAATCCGGTGCGGTTGTGTTCGATCCAGGAGGCGAATTTGTCGAGTTCGCCATAAACCGCGTCGAGCAGAAACACGCCGCGGACGCGATTGCCGAGCCCGCCCACTTCCAGGCTCCAGGCGGTCGGCAAGAAGCCGCCACTGTAGCCGATCAGGATGACCGGCATGTTGGCGAAGGTTTTCGCGGCGCCGGCGTCGCCGTAGAGGCTTGCGAGGTGACCGGACGACTCGTCGAGGAAGCGCTTGAGCCCGCCGGGCTGCCAGAACTTGCCGGCGCTGGAGTCGGCGGCATCGACCGCGAGCTGAGGCGCCAGCAGCACGGCGTTGACGCCGGAATCCGATATCTGTTGCGGCACGAGCTGGCGATCGCGCACGTCGCGTTCCAGCGTCGCGCCGTTGCCATGAAAGAACACCACGATGACGCCCGGCTTGCGGACATCGAAATGCTCCGGGACATGCATCAGGACGCGGCTGTCGCTGTAGGTCTCGTCCTGCCAGTAAACCCGGCCGCCATAACTGCGGTGGCCGCGGCGATCGCCCTTGGTGATGTTCATGAAGGGTTCGTCGGTGCGCGGGTTGTTGCCGAGATAGGGAAAGGCCGAAGATTTCAGGCTGACCAGCGTGGTCTGATCCCCCTGGTCCGGACGTTGATAGGGAACCGTCGGTCCCAGCGAGGCCACCCGGTAGGGCGCCGGCTCGGCCTGGACTTTGGGGGACGGCTGGGCAGGCTGACGCTGCACAAAGTTCTCGCTCGCGCTCGGAAAGCGGTCCGTGAGCCGCGGCGTCGGGAACCGATCGTTGAAGGTGTCCCCGGCCGGGGCCTGCGCATTGGCCGCGAGCGTACTGGCATTTGGCGCCCGTCCGCATTGCGCCAGAACCAACGACAGCGGCACCATGACCGACAGAACGGCGATCCAGCCCAATCGACGTGGGCCGGCGCGCTGCAGGTCGTTCGCTCGGAGATGCCCCCATACACCGGGTAACGTCACCCCGCACGCACGATCAGACCTCTGAAACTTCGCCCCGTCCATCCACCCTCTGCCCCAAGATCGCCAGCAATTGAAGTAATTTCACTCCCTAGCGTTGAGGTGACGTTAAGTGTTCGGGAAAACTCCCCACTCCCGGAAAGCGTAAACAAACACGAAATCGTGTCCTGATTGTGAGGCGGTCAACTTCTTTAACAATACCCGGACCAGGAACGGTTTGCTTTAGGTATTATAATACCATAGCCACTCGAAAAATCCCAATCATGGTTAACATTGCTTGAACCGAACCCGCGCAACTTGCACGATGGCAAAATCGTGGGTGTCGTAGTGCCCGAGGCGTGGACCGAGATGGCGGCATCAGATACGGGGAGCGCGGCTTGGCCCGGCCCGCTCTCCGCAGGAGGGTCCGCCGTTTCGGTGGTCGTGGCGACCGCCATCGTCGTGGCCGACATGGTCGGGGTCGGCGTGTTCACCAGTCTTGGCTTTCAGGTCAAGGACATCCAATCGGGTTTTTCGATCCTGTTGTTATGGAGCGTCGGCGGCATCGTCGCGCTCTGCGGGGTGTTCTCCTACAGCGAACTCGGCGCGATGTTTCCGCGCTCGAGCGGCGAATACAATTTTCTGAGCCGGGCCTTTCATCCGGCTTTCGGATTTCTGGCGGGCTTTGTGTCGGCCACGGTTGGTTTCGCAGCCCCGGTGGCGCTGGCGGCGATGGCGTTCGGGGAGTACGGCAAATCGGTGCTGCCCAGCGTCCCGCCGCTGCCGCTTGCGGTCGGCGTCGTCTTTCTGGTGTCGATCGTGCAGCTCGGCGGCGTCAGGCACTCGAGCACTTTTCAGCTGGTCTCGACCATTTTGAAGGTGGTGCTGATCGCAGCCTTCCTGATTGCGGGATTTGTCATCGGCACGCCGCAGCCGGTCTCGTTCATGCCGCAGGTCAGCGACTTTGCCCGCATCACGAGCGCCCCGTTCGCGATCGGCCTGGTGTTCGTGATGTATTCGTTTTCCGGCTGGAATGCCGCCACCTATATCATTGGCGAGATGCGCACGCCGCAGCGGAACCTGCCGCGCGCGCTGCTTTCGGGAACGTTGATCGTGCTCGTGCTTTATGTCGCCCTCAATGCGGTGTTCCTCCGCACCGCGCCGATCCCGGAGCTGTCGGGGCAACTTGACGTCGCCAGCATCGCCGGCAGGCACATCTTCGGCGACACTGGCGGCCGCATCGTCGCCGCCATGATCTGTATCGGGCTGGTGTCGTCCATCAGCGCGATGATGTGGATCGGCCCCCGCGTCACCATGACCATGGGCGAGGACATTGCGGCGCTGCGGCTGTTTTCCCGCAAATCGAGGCAGGGCGCGCCGACCTATGCCATCCTGTTCCAGCTCGCGGTCGCCAGCCTGATGCTGTTGACCCGAAGTTTCGAGGCGGTACTCGATTTCATCCAGTTCGCGCTGTTGTTCTGCTCGTTCTTCACCGTGCTCGGCGTCATCAAGCTGCGCATCACTCACCCCGATTTGCCGCGGCCCTATCGCGCTTGGGGATACCCGTTCAGTCCATTGGTTTTCCTGCTCGTGACCGCCTTCATGATGTATTATCTCTTGACGCAACGACCGCTGCAGTCGGCTCTCGGTACTTTGACGATGGTTTCAGGCCTTTTGATTTATGCCATTTTCCGCAAGCGGGCCGATCCGGGCGCCGTGACCGCATCCCCAGGGCCATGAATGAAGATGTTTCGGCCTTTGAGAATTGCAGCCATCGCTGCAATCCTGTGGCTCGCGGCAGCTGGGCCCGGGCGCGCCGCCGGCACCGTGACCGCCGACGACACCGCGCGCTTCCTCGCCGGCATGCCGCCATCGGCTGAATCGCCCTTGCTGCCGCTGACCAGGGACCCGGCATGGCAGCGGCATGCGAAATTCCTGGCTTCCGCGTTCGGGCTGCTCGAGCAGCGGCAGTTCTCCAATATCCGCGCCTGGGCGGCCGCCAATCTGGCCGCGCCGCGGCCGACGATGTTCTACATGTTCAGCGGCCCGGACTTTCTATATGCGAACGCGTTCTATTCCAAGGCGACGACCTACGTATTGAGCGCACTCGAGCCTGTCGGCCAGGCTCCCGATCTGACGCGATTGCCGTTCGGCGGGATTGGGGCCGCGCTCTATAGTGTCGAACGTTCGCTCGGTTCCATTCTGAGCTTCAGTTTCTTCATTACCAAGCAGATGAAGACGGATCTCCGCGCCGGAGAGCTCAACGGCACCCTGCCGATCCTCTATGTATTCCTGGCGCGCTCGGGCAAGACCATCCGCGGCGTCAGTGCGGTGGCGCTCGACGAGAATGGCGCCGTCCATTCCGGCAATGAAGCTGCCGGCAGAAACCCGACGCGCGGCGTGCGCATTGTTTTCGCGGGAAGCGATGGCGCCGAAAAAACACTGTATTATTTTTCGACCGATCTTTCCAACAGCGGCGTCAGGAGTTCGGGCTTCCTGAAGTTTTGTGCAACTCTGGCGCCCGGCAACAGCCTCATCAAGAGCGCATCCTATCTGTTGCACGCCGGCAATTTTTCTACCGTGCGCCAGTTTATTCTCGCCGACAGCGCCACCATCATCCAGGACGATTCCGGCATTCCGCTCGCCGATTTCGATTCCCGAAAATGGCGGTTTTTCCCGTTCGGCCGCTATGTCGGTCCGATTGACAAATTCCCCGGACGTTACCAGCCGAAATACGCCGAACTGTTCAGGCGCAGCCAGCCGATGGATTTCGGGATTGGCTATCGCTGGCGACCGTACGAATCGAACCTGCTGCTGGCGGTCAAGTCGCCCTGAGCGCGCGATCCGCTTACAGCATGATCCGGAAAAGTGGGAACCGGTTTTCCCTCGCGACATCAGCGGAAACGCGTTTGCGCCGAGATCATGCTCAAACAACGAGCTCTTAAGGTGCATTGACGCCGCGCCACCGCCCAAAGCGCCACGGCAGATACCATCGCGCGCCCGGGGGTTCTGTCAGCGGCACATTGTCGATCCCCGAAGTGCCGAAGGGCTGGCAGCGCAATAGCCGCGCCAGCGTCATCCAGCCGCCGCCCCACAGCCCGAAACGCTCGATCGCCTCGTCGCCGTAAACGGAACAAGTCGGCAGATGACGGCAGTTGTAACCGACCAGCGGCGACAGCGTATGCCGGTAAAGCCAGATCAGCGCGCGCCCCGCGTTGCGCGGCAGCCGCATCAGCGCGAAGGCGCAGTCCGGACAGGCGGATAAATGGGACGGTGAATGTTTCATGGGCGGCATGACCCAATCATCCGCGTATTTGCGGGATTGTGGCCCAGGGAACCGGCAGAACCCGGCATTTGCGCCACACCTATGAAGATATTGCACGTTATTACTGCGTCGCGGCGAGATTCAGTAGACGAGGGTGGGTCGCACCGTTACCTTTTTGACAACGTCTGTGTGACAAGATTTCAGGCTTGAGTCGAAACTGGGGCCGCACCCACAGTCCTGCAAGGGGCGTGGCGGAAAGGAACCAAATTGAGGCTGGTGAAGTCGCTGGATTTTCGGCGCTGGGTCCTTATGGGCGCCGCGGCCCTTGGCATCGCCGTTCCCGGCGTTGTCACCACGTTGGGCGGTCCGGCGCATGCCGGTGCCAGCCTCGAAGAACGCAAATTGCCGATGCGGTTCAGCTGGGTGGCGTGCCCTCAGCATTGCCGTGGCTGGATCAGCGCGGTCGGCATCGTGACCGCGGACAGTCCCAGGGATTTCGATGAATTCGCGCACGGACGCCAGCTTGGCGGCGCCACCATCGTGCTGGATTCCAGTGGCGGGTCGGTCAATGACTCCATTGCGCTCGGACGGCGCTGGCGCGATCTCGGATTACTGACCACCGTCGGCACCAGCATGCAGACCCGCACCGCGCAGGGCGATCGCTCAAGCGTGTTGCCCGAAGCCTATTGCGAATCGATGTGCGTGTTCCTGCTGTTGTCCGGCAAGACGCGTTACGTGCCCGAGGCCGCGCATGTCCGGGTGCATCAGATCTGGATGGGCGACCGCGCCGACGATGCCCGCGCCGCGAGCTACACGGCGCAGGATCTGATGATTGTGGAACGCGACGTCGGGCGTCTCGCCAAATACACCTTCGACATGGGGGGAACCGGCGATCTGTTGTCGCTTTCGCTCAACGTGCCGCCCTGGGAAGATCTGCACGAGCTGTCTCGGGAAGAATTGCAGCTGACCAATATCGTGACCACCGATGCGCTGGCCGCGGTGCTGCCGCAGACGGGAAGCCCGGTCGCGCCGGTGGCCGAGTTGAAGGGCAAGCCGGTGCCGGACCGTTTCGTCGGCAGTGCGGGTGAGACCGAGGCCAATCCGCAACCGCAGAAAACCACCAAAACCGCCGAGGCGATGGCTCCGAGCGGCGCGGTCGCGGCAACCGTGCCGGCCAAGTAGCGGCGGCCAATTCAGCTGCGCATCGGCAATTGACTATGCCATTACCCCTGCGCCGACGCCGGCTGTTTGGCCTTGGCTTCGATCTGGCCGATGGCGTCGACCACGGCATCGAAGGTCAGCATGGTCGAGGCATGCCGCGCCTTGTAATCGCGCACCGGCTCGAGCAGCGCGATATCCGCCCACTTGCCCTGTGGGGGGCTGCCGGTTTCCTTCAGCATCTTGCGCACGGTTTCGCGCAGTTCGCGCAGCTCGCTGGCCGTCGAGCCGACCACGTGGCGCGCCATGATCGAGGACGAGGCCTGGCCAAGCGCACAGGCCTTTACATCATGGGCGAAGTCGGTGACCACGGGGCCGTCCATTGTGAGGTCGACCTTGACGGTCGAGCCGCACAGCTTGGAATGCGCGGTGGCGCTGGCGTCCGGCGCCGCAAGCCGGCCGAGCCGGGGGATGTTGCCGGCCAGTTCGATGATCCGCTTGTTATAGATGTCGTTCAGCATGGGATTACGGTCTCGGGCTTGCGGCGCGATCGCTCTTGGCGTCCGCGACCGGCAGTCTTATATAGGGTCGGAGGTGGCGGAAAGACAGTCCGGCCATTGGCTGGTGGTGGAACCGAAGTCAAAATCATGTCGGGCGCCGCGTGACAGAAATTGTGAGACACAGAGCTTTTGAGAGAGAGAGCTTTTGAGAGTCAGGCGTCCGGCGGCGAGCCGCCCCGTCTGCCGGTGACACTCCGGTCTCACCCGAGACCGGTCGAACGGAGTTGACATGGACGCATTGATCAAATCCCTCCGCCCAGACCCGAAGGTCCCGGAAACCCGCCCCGCGGAACTGGACCCTGCCGAGTTTCTCGCCGCCGCCGTCCGCGCCGACCAGCCGCGTCCGTCCCGCGCCGAGGCCGAGCAGGCGGTGCAGACCCTGCTCAGCTATATCGGGGAAAACCCGGAACGCGAGGGTTTGCTGGATACGCCGCGCCGGGTGGTGGAAGCCTTCGACGAACTCTATCAGGGTTATCACCAATGTCCGGCCGAGGTGCTCAACCGCACCTTTGGCGAGACCGCCGGCTATGACGACTTCGTGCTGGTCCGCGACATCGAATTCACCTCGCAATGCGAGCATCACATGATGCCGTTCTACGGCAAAGCGCATATTGCCTATACGCCAGTCGAGCGGGTGGTCGGCCTGTCGAAGCTCGCGCGTCTCACCGACATCTTCGCGCGAAGGCTGCAGACCCAGGAGCATCTCACCGCCCAGATCGCGGCGGCGATCGACGAGGTCTTAAAGCCGCGCGGTGTTGCGGTCGTGATCGAGGCGGAGCATACCTGCATGTCGGTGCGCGGCGTCGCCAAGCATGGCGCCATGACCTTCACCAGCCGCTTTACCGGCATGTTCCGCGACAATCCGGCCGAGCAGGCGCGCTTCCTGTCGATGGTGCGAGGGTCGCAGCGCTGACCCTCGCTTTAGAATGTGCGAGGCTTTTGCTGTGTCCAAGTCCTCAGATGCGAAGTCTTTAGATTCAAACGACATCGAGGAAGGGCTGACCTTCCGGCCCAAATTCGATGCTTCGGGTCTTCTGACCTGCGTCGCCACCGATGCTGCGACCTCCGAGGTGCTGATGGTCGCGCATATGAACGACGAGGCGCTGCGCAAAACCATCGCCTCAGGCGAAGCCTGGTACTTCAGCCGCTCGCGACAATCGCTGTGGCGCAAAGGCGAAACATCGGGCCATGTCCAGCACGTGATCGAGATACGGCTGGACTGCGATCAGGACGCCGTCTGGATCCGGGTCGAACAGCAAGGCGCCGCCTGCCACACCGGGAGGCGGTCGTGCTTCTATCGCAAGGTAGAGGCGGGCGAGGGCGGGGCGCGGTTGTCGTTCGTGGACGCGGGGAAGCTGTTCGATTCGAAGACGGTCTACGGCAAGCCGGCATGAGGTGCGGCGTGCCCAAGATGCGGCCAGCGTCAAGACGCTGCATCGCGCCCGGGATACGCCTTAACCCCCCGTTAACCATGATTATCGCAGGGTGACACCGTCAGGGGCGCAATCGGGCGCTCGTCAAGGCGTTTCGCGGGGAGCGGGGCACCACGGGATGTCGGTCGATACTGCAAACGCCACCGCAGCGGCAAGTCTCGGCACGTCACGCCTGCGGATTGCCGGCGCGATCAAGCAGGCCGCCGGCGCCACCGGCACCAGCTTCGAATATCTGCTCGCCACCGCGAAGATGGAATCGGATTTCAATGCGACGGCAGGCGCGTCGACCTCGTCGGCGCACGGGCTCTATCAATTCATCGACCAGACCTGGCTCGGCACCGTCAAGGAAGCCGGCGCGCAGCTCGGTTATGGCCAATATGCCGACGCCATCAGCAAGTCTTCCTCCGGCAGCTACTCGGTCAGCGATCCCTCCGCGCGCAAGGCGATCCTGAAATTGCGCGACGATCCCGCGGCCGCTTCGGCGATGGCGGCGGTTCTGACCCAATCCAACAGTTTCAAGCTCACCGGCCTGATCGGCCGCCGTCCGAGCGACAACGAGCTCTATATGGCCCACTTCATGGGGGTCGGCGGCGCCGCGAAACTGATCTCGAACGCCGAGGATAATCCCCAAGCCTCCGGCGCGCGGCTGTTCCCGAACGCCGCCGCGGCCAATCATTCGATCTTCTACGACCATTCCGGGCGCGCGCGCAGCGTCTCCGAAGTCTATTCGGTGCTGTCGGCGCGTTACGCCGGCGCCGCCAGTTCGCCGGTGACGCGCACCGCAATGGCTGCGGTCGGCGATATCCAGCCCAGCGTGGCGCTCGCCAGCGCCGCGCCGGCGCCGGCGCCGATCGACAATGCGGCCTATCTGTCGAGTTTCCCGGATGCCCGCCCGGTCGCGCCGGTCACGATCGCTTCGGCGGCGACGGCGACCGACAACCTGCCGTCCGATCTGGTATTCCGCTCGTTGTTTCAGGTCGGCGAACGATCCGATCCGGTCTCGCCGGCGGTTCGCGAATTGTGGGGCAACTCGTCCTCGCTGACCTCGGTTGCGGCGGCGACCTCGGTTGCAGCGGCGACCTCGGTTGTGGCAGCGACTTCGGTTGCGGCAGCGACCTCGGCTGCGCCAGCGACTTCGGTTGCGCCAGCGACTTCGGTTGCGCCAGCGCCGAGCGCAAGCGCGCCGCAGCCGCTCGACCTTTTCAGCGATCGGGACGGGACGTTCAGCAGCTGAATCAGCGGTCGGGCAGGATCGAGGCGCGTAGCGGGCTTCGCATGATGCCGCGTTTCCTCGATCCCCCTATCATTCCGTACGGCGGGTTTTCCCAGCACGGCTGGAAGGCTGGCATTTCAAGTGGCGCCTTCCCGTCAGGTAACCCGCGGCGGGCGAACGGCTCGCCCGCCGCGGAGCAGATGTCTCAGAGCGAACGCAGGAACAGAATGATGTCCAGCTGGTTGGTCGGTGACAGGCCATTGAAATTGGTCACCGTCTGATTTGCTTCCGAGCCCGAGCTCTGATGATCGGCGATCACCGAGAGCAGGTTGCTTTCACGACCGTCATGAAGGAAGAACAGGCGCTGGCCGAGCCCCCAAAGCGGAGCCGTGCGGAATTGCTGGCCGTTGGCGGCGCCCTGGCTGATCTGGTCCTGCAGGCCGACGCCCATGTTGTGGAGGGCGAAGTCGCTGTAGACGTGCAACTCCTGCTGGCTCATTCCGGGGCCGAACACCGAGTTCACGGTCCGCTGCCGCGGGATGTGACAGCGGGTACAGCCGATATTATCGAACTGCTGGGCGCCGTTGGTGGTTTGACTGGTCGAAGCAGCCGCAGTGGGCTGAGCCAGGAGGCGCATAAAGGCCGCAAAATTCACGATGTCGGAAGAGAAATCCGACGCCGGGCTGAGGCCAGGCCCAGAGTCGGTCATGTTGGTCGAATCCTCCGGGGTGGCGTTGAACACGCATCCCGACGTGGTGTTCCGTTCATCAGGAAACAGCTCGTTGGTGACGCCCTGCTCGACGTTGTAGGCTTCGCCGGCGAACATCAGCGCCGACTTGTTCTGCGCCTTCCAGCCAAAGCGGGTGATCGTGCCATCGTTGCCGCTGATGTTGAACACCCCGGAGGTGATGCCGAGCGCGGCCTGCAGGGTCTGCAGGCTCGCCTCCTGCGATATCAGGTTCGCGTCGGGAACATTCTCCACCAATCCGACCCCGAACAATGGCGTTGGGATGCGGAAGATGATGTTGCCCTGATCGATGGCCTGATTAAAGTTCGGCTGGCTGAGGTTGCAGCCTGGAGCGTCCATGCGGCCGGCGATCGTATAGAGGTCGTGGACACCGCCGTCCGGTGCGCCACTCGAATTCAGGATGAAGCGCGCCTCGCGAATGGGGCCGTTGGAAGTGATGAAGGACGGCACCGTGTTGCTGGCGACGGCGCTGTCCAGGGTGGCCAAGGCGACCTGCGGGTTGAGCGGCGGGCTGGACCCGCCGAGCGCCGGGAATATATGGCACATGGCGCAGCTGTTCCCGTTGAAAACGGGGCCGAGGCCGCTACCCGTCTCGCCGGATACAGTGCCACTCACCGAATCGACCTCCTGGAAACGCAACTGCGCCGCCGTGAAGAAATTCTGATCCAGGGTCGACAGTGCGGTGACCGATCCCCCGGCGCCGGGAGCGCCGCCGCGCGGACCAGGATCCACTACGACGACCTGCGCGACGGCCTGTGGGGCCTGGCCGAATGCCGTCCCCGATAAGGCGAGCAGGCTCACGGTTGCGCCGACGACGACTGCTGCGGCCCTCGGCTTCTTCTTTGTCGTGTTTATGGTGGCTCTGGTTGCTGTGCTCAGGCGAATCCTTCTCATGCGACCTCTCCATAAGCTATGCGGCCACAGGTCATCGTCGACACGAGCGTCCATCACTGGCGCGCGCGCAACCATCCCGGGTCGAAACGTCAAACGGTTAAGTTGTCTTGGAAAGCCCCCAACGCGCCTAGCGTGCATATATGCTATTAGGCGTATCTAAGATTGATCGATTGGAGGTTGCAGTCAACTGCTATTTTACCCTAGCCGTTCATTCAAGCCATTTTCATCCACTAGCAGCCGGTCGGACAGGTTGCTAGCTGTCGGACCCGTTGCCTCTTTCAGACACACAATCAAAATTTGGCACAACATGCGCCTGGCTGCATGACCGCTGCGAGGTGACGACGCCCGGTCTGAAAACTCGGAACGACGCGTCCGAAACCACGCGCTTAAAGCGCGGATGCAGACGGCGAGTGGATCTTTTCAAGTGGCGCCTTCCCGTCAAAGCAACCCGCGGCGGGCGGACGACTCGCCCGCCGCGGAGCAGATGTCTCAGAGCGAACGCAGGAATAGAATGATGTCCTGCTGGTTGGTCGGCGACAGGCCATTGAAATTGGTCACCGTCTGATTTGCTTCCGAGCCCGAGCTCTGATGATCG
>NZ_JBEKXH010000204.1:0-19656 GCF_049512235.1 Bradyrhizobium sp. | reverse complement strand
CGCTGATGTGGCCCAAATCTGCTCCCCTCCCCCCGCGAAGCGGTGGGGAGGGGTCGGGGGTGGGGGGGCGATCCCCGGGAACCCCAGCTTCGGCACTTGCCGTGCCGCCCCCCACCCCCGACCCCGGATCAAGTCCGGGGCAGGCTCCCTCCCCACCACGCGCTGCGCGCGCGGAGGGAGGGGAGGCCATGAGCGGCCACAACAGCCCACCGCCGCCCACCCTTACCGAAGTGGTCACCACGTTGCGCACGCTGGGCAAAACCGAGCTGCCGAAACGGCTCGCCCGCTGGCTTGACGAATTGGACGAGACCGGGCGATGGGCGCTTCTGAAGCTCGTCACCGGCGCGCTGCGGATCGGCATCTCGGCGCGACTGGCAAAAACCGCCGCGGCCGCGCTTGGCGACAAGGACCCGCACGATATCGAATTGCTGTGGCCGGGGCTTGCGCCACCCTATCTCGACCTGTTCGCCTGGCTGGAGGGCCGCGCCGAAAAGCCGGTCAATGTCGATCCCGTGCCGTTCCGCCCGGTGATGCTGGCGCATGCCATCGAGACTACAGACTTTGTCCATCTCGACGCCGCCGATTTCATCGCGGAATGGAAATGGGACGGCATTCGCGTGCAGGCGGTGAGCGGCCGCGACGCGCGCGGTCACATGCTGGCGCGGCTTTATTCGCGCAGCGGCGAAGACATCACCCAAAGCTTTCCCGATCTGCTGCCGTCGCTGCATTTGCAAGGCGCGATCGACGGCGAATTGCTGGTGGTCCGCGACGGCCGGGTGCAGAGCTTCAACGTGCTGCAGCAGCGCCTCAACCGCAAGCTCGTGTCGCCGAAACTGATGAAAGAATATCCGATCCATTTGCGCGCCTACGATCTGCTCGCCGAGGGCGAGCGCGATCTGCGCCCGCTGCCATTTGCCGAACGCCGCCAGCGGCTCGAGGCCTTCGTGGCAAAACTCGGCGATACGCGGGTCGACCTGTCGCCGGTGATCGCCTTTAACGGCTGGGAGGCGCTGACCTCGGCGCGGCGGGATCCCGCCGGTGCCGGCGCCGGCTGGGATGCCGAGGCGGTCGAGGGCGTGATGCTGAAGCGCCGCGAGGCGGCCTATCTGCCCGGCCGCCCGAAAGGGCCATGGTGGAAGTGGAAGCGCGACCCGCACATCATCGACGCCGTGCTGATGTATGCGCAGCGCGGCCACGGCAAGCGTTCGTCCTATTATTCAGACTACACGTTCGGGGTCTGGACCTCGGGCGAGCATGGTGGCGAAGAGCTGGTGCCGGTCGGCAAGGCCTATTTCGGATTTACCGACGAAGAGCTGCTGCAGATCGATCGCTACGTGCGCCGCAATACCGTCGAGAAATTTGGACCGGTCCGGCACGTGGTGCATGAGCCGGATCAGGGGCTGGTACTGGAGGTCGCCTTCGAGGGCCTGGCGCGCTCGCCGCGGCATAAGTCCGGCGTCGCGATGCGGTTTCCGCGTATCAGCCGGCTGCGCTGGGACAAGCCGCCACGTGAGGCCGACCGGCTGGAGACGCTGCAACGGATGCTGAAGAGCGACGCTTTCATCCAGGCGGCAAATGGCCATTGACGCCGACAGGCGGGTTCCCCACCTGAGCTGCAATGTACTACTGTATCGCCCTGATCCGCGCGGAGACCATCGATGCCCAACGACACCAGGGAATTGCCGGCAGCCCATGACGGCTTCACCCGTTTTCTTGGCGGCTCGCCGCTGGCGGTGGCCTTTCGGCTGATCCTGCTGTCGGTATTGGTCGGCGTGGTGCTGGCCGCGATTGGCTTCGATCCGTGGAACATCATCAACAGTATCCGACTGTTGTTTCAGCGGCTCTGGGACCTCGGCTTTGATGCCATCAACTGGCTATGGCGCTACTTCCTGCTTGGCGCCGTGATCGTGATACCGGTCTGGCTGTTGTCGCGGCTGCTCGCCGCGCCGCGCGGCCGATAGAGGTTCTCGCCTAGACCGGCCAGTCCTCCGCGGTGATCGTCGCGGCATCGGCGCCGACGATTTCCGACAGCGCGTCGCGCCCGGTGCGCAACAGCGTCGAAGCCAGATCGTTCTTGATATCGTCGACCAGGCCGAGACCCTTGTAGATCAGCGACGAATAAAGCTGGATCAGGCTGGCGCCGGCGCGGATTTTGGTCAGCGCGGCGCCGCCGCCGTCGATGCCGCCGACGCCGATCAGCGGGAACGCGCCCTCGGTCCGCACATAGGTCTCCGCCACCATCCGTGTCGACAGCCTAAACAGCGGCCTTCCCGACAGTCCGCCCTGCTCCTTGGTGCGGACCTGTTCGCGCAAGCTCGATGGCCGCGCCGTGGTGGTGTTGGCCACGATCATGCCGTCGACACGCCGCGAGCGGGCGATGTGAACGACGTCGTCAAGTTCGGACAGGCTGAGGTCAGGCGCGATCTTGAGCAGCACCGGCGAATCGCCGGCGTTCTGCCGCACCCGCTCGCGGGCGTCGATCACCCTGGCCAGGAGATTGTCGAGCGCTGCGGCCTGCTGCAGGTTGCGCAGACCGGGCGTATTCGGCGAGGAGACGTTGACCGTGAAATAGCTCGCCACCGGCGCGAAGGTCTCGATCATTTTGACGTAATCGGCCGGCCGGTCGGCGGAATCCTTGTTGGCGCCGACATTGACGCCGACAATGCCACCGAGATGAGCGCGCCCGGCCAGCCGCCGCAGCACCGCTACCGCGCCGTCATTGTTGAATCCCATGCGGTTGATCACGGCCTGATCGCGCTCCAGCCGGAACAGGCGCGGCCGCGGGTTGCCGATTTGCGGCTTCGGCGTCACGGTGCCGATTTCGACGAACCCAAAACCCAGCCGCAACAGGGCATCGGGCACCTCGGCGCTCTTGTCAAAACCCGCGGCCATGCCGATCGGATTGGGAAAATTCAGGCCGAACGCCCGCACCGCCAATTTGGCATCCTCCGGCCGCGGCCGCGCCGGCGGCAGCAGCCTCAATCCCTGGATCGCCAGACGGTGGGCGTCCTCGGGATCGAACCAGCGCAACAGCGGCAGCGAAAAGGCGTCGAAGGCGCGGATCACGGCTCAAGCTCCGGGATGTCGTGAGTCCCGTCCGGCCGCGCGGGCAGGTCGAACACGGCGGTGACGGCGCCAAGATCGAGTTCGCCGTAGAGATGCGGAAACTTCTCGCCGTTGCGCGAGGTCTCAAAGCGCAGGCTGAGCCCCAGCGCATCGCTATCGACCTCGATCAGCAACAGCCCGCTCTGGCCCAGGAAGTGCTTCTTGGCCGTCTCCACCACCTGCGATGCGGTAGAAAAATGGATAAAGCCGTCCTTGACATCGTCGGCGCTGCCGCGGAACACACCTTGCCGCTCGGCCTCCCGCCAGGCCGAAGCGGGTGAGATTTTGTAGATCCTGCGCACGTTGCTCCGGAGTCTGCCTGTCAAT
Source organism: Bradyrhizobium sp. (assembly GCF_049512235.1). Taxonomy (GTDB): domain Bacteria; phylum Pseudomonadota; class Alphaproteobacteria; order Rhizobiales; family Xanthobacteraceae; genus Bradyrhizobium. Next base: position 16,224 of record NZ_JBEKXH010000204.1, on the reverse strand, counting down.
GAGCGGGCTTGGGATTTTCCGGAACTTTCCGGACCGCCTCCGACCGTATCGGCGCGACCTCAGCACTTCAAGGGTCGCATGCTGCCCATGGCCAGCCTTGGGCCTGACGGCGACAGCCGGCTTGGTTGCGGCCATCATTCCCGGCTCAAGCTCGCGCGTGAGGGGGAGAGCCGGCTCACGGGTTACGAAGCGTCGTCCACCTCTTTCCGGTCGAGCATCCGCTCCAAGGCATCAACGCACCTGCAGGGACTGCGGCCGGAAGCGATCGAATATCGCGAGCACTTCCTCGGCATGGAACAGGCGGTCCCTCTTGACGTCCTCCGGGACGGCAAGGAATCCGGCCCTCGTCATGGCCTGAGCGGCGGTGTTCGCGGCCGCGTAACTGACCCCGAGTTGCGCCTGCGCGTCGTTGACGGTGAAGACCGGTTTCGTGACCGCGTACCGGACCAGGCGATGGACGACGCTGTCCGACCTGAAGCTCGCAAAATGCGACTTCCACTCCGCCTCCAGCGCCTGGAGCTTGTCCATTCTCTCCAGGTTTGCCTGCGCCGTCGCCCTGACGAATGCCAGCATCTGGCGGGCGTAATTTGTCATCCTGCCGGTAATGCGGCCATCCTTCAGGGCTGCGAAGTACATCGCCTTTTCCTCGTGCACAGCTTCTCCGAAAAAGGTGCACGCCATCGTCGTCTGCCCTTTCAGCTTCATCACGATGGGAACCAGGAGCCGGCCGATGCGGCCGTTGCCGTCGGGCACGGGGTGGATGTGTTCAAACATCCAGTGCGACAGCAACTGGCGCAAAAGCTCTGATGTCCGCGGGTCGGCCGCCAGCGTGAATTCGCGCCAGTTGCGCAAGGCGTCGGCAAGCGACGAGGGGCTCGTGTAACCGAAGAAGCCTTCGGGGAATTCCGGATCCCCGACGAAATTCGCACGCGTCTTGAGCTTGCCTGCTCCTGCAGCGACCATCTTGTCCCGGGCGCGCTCAAACAGTCGCCGGTGTATCCGCAGGACGAGCCCCTCCAGGCCGTCGCCGGCGTCTTCCTGAAATGCGTCCGCAACGGCAGCTACGACGGCGGCGTCGTCCACATTGGGCGCAATCCGCAAGCTCGTTTCGTACTCCATCAGGTCGGTGAACGTGGTCGTCGAGCCCTCCGCGGCCGAGGAGTGCACGGCATCCAGGCCGGCGAAGAGGCGACCGACGGCGGCCTCACGATTCCAGGCCCCGAGCCGCCGGTCGAATTCGCGGACAGAGGCCATGGCCGGATCGAGCAGATCATGAACCTCATCGAGTGTCGGGAATGACGGGACGTCGGGCTTGAAGAGCTTTCGGCCCCGATCGTCGAATTCGTAGGTGCCCGAGCTCATAACAGCTTTACCCATTATTATTAGATATATTATTATCCTATAATAAGACATGCTGCTGTTATCAGCTATACCACGTTCTGGATTTCTTCGGCCGTGGACTCCGCCGGCAGCTGCGACAGCGCATCGCGCAGATCCTGCAGCGCGGCGCGCGCGACATCAGCCGGCTCGCGGAACATGAACAGCGGCAGCGACTCCGGCGAGGCATAGCGCAGCCATTCCTCGACCATGCCAGCGCGCCGTCGATCATCGACGGGCACAACAAATCCCGTCTTCAGCAAGATCATCTCGAGCATGCCGGACAAGGAAGGACCTGCCGTCAAAGCCGCCGCCGGCATCGATCCCAACTCCCTGCTTCCGGCAAAGCTCGGCTATTACCGCTATCCCGGCTCGTTGACGACGCCGCCCTGCTCGGAGATCGTCGAATGGCTGCTGCTGACCGACCCGGTCCAGGTGGCGGAGGCGGATGTCGCGGGTTTCGCCAAACTCTATCCCATGAACGCGCGGCCGGTGCAGAAGGACAATCGCCGCGACGTATTGGTGTCGAGCTGAGCGGCATAATCGCTCAGCTCGACCGCGCTGTAAGTTGTCCGACCCCGCACAGTGTTCTACGACGCGTCGATCGGTCAGAAAGACTTCGCTATCGTCGTCTTGGAAACTTCGGGACCCACGAAATCCACGAGTTCAGGGGTTTCCCTGATGATCGCGAACAGTAATTTTTCACAGGCGCTCGCCAGGTGCTCTGAATTGCCGCGCTTTCCATGATCCGGCTTCTCCAGGTCTGGGAAGTAGTCGACGGTCAGGGGAAGCGCAGCGATACGCTTGACGTTGATTCGGAAGCCGGACGTTTGCCCGTACTCGCGTGCACGCTCGTCCGGAATGTCAATCTCGCCGTGAGCTTTGGGGCGGTCGGCGGGTTTTTTGGTTGTGGTGTAGACGGCCAGGAGGACGTACGAACCGTTGGCGTGTGAAGCGGAACGCAGGCACAGGGCAATGTGCCTCTGCCCGGACGGCTCCGTCGGATGCTCAGACGAGGGGAAATGGGTCCAAACAAAGTCGCCGCGATCGAGAATTGGCCGGCCGTCGACCATTAGCGCATCGCGGCGCCGAACAGGCGGCCATACATATCCTTGGCTTCTTCGAACTGCTCCTCGCTCTCGCCGAGAGCCCGGTTCAGTTCGTACTGAAGAATGTCCGCGGGAGCAAAGACTTCGAGGTCGCCGATCCGGACAGGAATCCGGAGCTTCTCCCGGAGCACGGCAGCGATATACCGGCCGGTGTCAACATTCAGGACGCTGGCCTGCTGCGCCAGCGGACCTTCTACGTCGGCGGGGATTTCAACGAGAATGGCACTCATGGGATCTTATCGGATCGCAATTCCATCCGCCTGATATAGGCGACGTTCATCAACTTGCGACCTTCGATTTTAGCACCCCGAAGAGTTGGTTCCAATAGCCATTATCAGGGAGGCCGTTAACCGTGACTTCGCCGGGCGGCGGCGATCGACGGACTTGCAACCGCTAGCCCTGTGATTTTGAAGTTTGAAATAGGGATTTTCAAACCGTCATTGCGAGCCACGGGCTCGGCGCAAGGCGCCGTCCGGTGAGCGAAGTTTCCACCGCCGCGTACGCCGCGCTATGGATTGCTTCGTCGCAAGGGCTCCTCGCAATGACGGTGGAAGATCCTCAGGCACCCCATGACCCCATTTGCGGGCGAACATCTTCGTCCTGCGGGCTAAGGGCGGGTTGCACGCGCAAGTGCGCCGTCGATCATGGCTACCGAATTCGCCAAGCCATAGACCGCGACAAACGAACCGAAACGCGGGCCTTTTTCCTGGCCGAGCAGCACCTGGTAGAGCATGTTGAACCAGTCGAGCGAGACGCCTGGACGGCCATCCTTGCCCTTTTTCACCGCATCGAGGAACGGCTCGCGACGGCCGATTTCGTAGACCACGTTCTGGATTTCCTCGGCCGTGGACTCCGCCGGCAGCTGCGACAGCGCATCGCGCAGATCCTGCAGCGCGGCGCGCTCGACATCGCTCGGCTCGCGGAACCTTTTGGTCGGCGCCACGAAGTCGCGGTAGTAGTTGATGGCATAGCCGACCATGGCATCGAGCTTGGGATGGGTCTGCGGCGTGACGCCGCGACGATAGCGGGCGATGAAACCCCACAGCGTCGCGGCGTTCTCCGCGTTCGACGACGACACCAGCGTCAGCAGCAGCTGGAAGGTCACGGGCATGTCGGCTTGGGGAGGATGACCGGCGTGGATGTGCCAGACCGGATTGGCGAGCTGCTGCCGGGCATCCTGCCGCGGAAAACCTTCGAGGAACTGCTGGTAGTCGTCGACATTACGCGGAATCACGTCGAAATAGAGCCGCTTGGCCGACTTCGGCTCGCGATACATGAACAGCGACAGCGATTCCGGCGAGGCATAGCGCAGCCATTCGTCGATGGTGATCCCGTTGCCCTTCGATTTTGATATTTTCTGGCCCTTGTCGTCGAGGAAGAGTTCGTAGTTGAAACCTTCCGGAGGCAGGCCGCCGAGCGCCGCGCAGATCTTGCCGGATAGTTTTACCGAATCGATCAGGTCCTTGCCGGCCATCTCATAATCGACGCCGAGCGCGACCCAGCGCATCGCCCAGTCCGGCTTCCATTGCAGCTTGCAATGGCCGCCGGTGACCGGCACCGTTACCCGCTCGCCGGCAGTCGATCCCGGGTCGATGTAGGTAACGGTACCTGCTTTCGCGTCGTGGTCCACTATCGGCACCTGCAGCACGACGCCGGTGCGCGGGCAGATCGGCAAAAACGGCGAATAGGTCGCCGCGCGCCCTTCGCGCAAGGACGGCAGCATGATCGCCATCACCTCGTCGATGCGCTCCAGCATCAATAGCAGCGTCGCGTCGAATTTCCCCGAGGTGTAATAATCGGTCGAGCTGGCGAATTCGTAGTCAAATCCAAAAGTGTCGAGAAAAGCGCGCAGCCGCGCATTGTTGTGCGCGCCAAATGACGGATATTCATTGGAGAACGGGTCGGGAATCCGCGACAGCGGCTTGCCGAGATGCTGCGCCAGCATCTCCTTGTTCGGCACGTTGTCCGGCACCTTGCGCAGGCCGTCCATGTCGTCGGAAAAGGCAATCAGCCGTGTCTTGATCTTGTCCTCGGTGAGCACGCGAAAGGCATGCCGCACCATGGTGGTGCGCGCGACCTCGCCGAAGGTGCCGATATGCGGCAGGCCCGACGGGCCGTAGCCGGTCTCGAACAGCACCTCGTCCTTCGGCTTTTTCCTCACGCGCGCGACGATTTGCTTGGCCTGCTCGAACGGCCAGGCATTGGACTGTTCGGCGAGCATGCGCAGATCGCGCGGATTGTGAGGATCGAGGGTAGACATTTCTAGCGGGCCTCCGGGGCCGCGCAAACTAGCGTTTTCGCGTCAAAATGCAAAATGGTGTACGGAAATTGTAGGGCGGGCAAATCAAAGGCGCCCTTCGCGCCGTGCCCACCATTGCCCGCCGGCGGGCACGCCCATCGCTTCGCGCAAAACCGTCATCGCCCGGCTTGACCGGGCTTGACGGGCGACCTAGCTAGTATTCCAGCGCTGCCGGTGATTGATCGAGAGGCCGCGGCGTACTGGATCCCCCGCTTTCGCGGAGGATGACGACCGTAGCCACAGGCACGCTGTCATCGCCCGGCTTGAGTATTCCAGCGCTGCCGGTGATTGATCGAGAGGCCGCGGCGTAGTGGATCACCCGCTTTCGCGGAGGATGACGACCGTAGCCACAGGCAGGCTGTCATCGCCCGGCTTGACCGGGCGACCCAGTATTCCAGAGCTTGAGCATTGTAACCTCGCCGCCGCGGCGTACAGGTCAAGCCGTTGATGACGGTGGGCATGCCATCAGCTCGCGCATGTGCGCGATCCGACGGCTTTGCCCACCCTACCAAATCGCACAGTCCGCCGGCGCTTCGGAGCCGCGATGCGGCTTTAGAAATTCCATGTGAAGTTTCCCTTCACCGAGTGATCCTGCAGGCGGCCTGCGAGCTCACCGGAATAGGACAGGCCGAGCTTGGCGTGCGGGTTGACGCGCAGGTCGAGCGCCGTCTCGACCAGGGCGGCATCGCGGGCGAGCGGCACGCCTGAGATCGCAAAGCCGGCAGCCGTGTTCTGGAACGCGAGCGCCGCTGCGGGCGCGATGCCATCGAAGGCGTGCTGCCAGGCGGCAGAGAAGCGCGGGATCAGCGCCATGCCGTTGGACAAGAGGTAGCTCGTCGCCACCCGGCCACCGAGCGTCGAATAGCCGACATCGTCGGTGTTGCCGGCGCCGTTGAGCGCCGCGGCGCCACCGGTCTCGGCAAAGCTGCCGGTTTGCAGATGCACCCAGGCCAGTCCCGCGAACGGCTCGGCGGCGAACCGGCCGAGCGCGACGCCGTAACCGACCTCGCCGAACACCTGCCCGGTGCCCCCATCGTACCGTGCCCTTGCACTGTCGAAGAAGCCGGGAAAGACGATGTTGCGCGAGGTGTCGATGCTGTGGAAGCCGTAAGCCGCGCCGCCGCGCAGATTGAGGGCGCCGAAACTAGCGCCGGCATAGCCGCCGAGATGGGCGGTGTCGATGCCGGCCGAGCTTGAGCGCGCATCGACGCTGACGGAGGAGTTGGTGTAGCCGCCGACCAGCCCGATCCGCGCGAACTCGCCGAAGCGGGCATCAAAACCGCTGAAGAAGCCGGCGAGATTGCGCTGCGCCTCGGCGGCGTTGCCGTCGCCCCCGATATGGCCCCAGGCGCCGACGCCTTGCGACCAGAACGTCACGTCGGATCCAAACGCCGGCACACCCGCGGGCAGGGCCTTGACCGGAAAGCCCGGCGCCGGCGCATAGCCCAGCGCGTTGTTCTCGCCTGGTCCGGCAGCCGTGACCGGGCCGTCGAAGCCGAGCGCTCCCATGACGTCGGGCGCATGGGCATAGCCGGCCTGGCGCAGCCGGCCGAGGATGGCCTGGCGCACATAGAGCGAGTCGTCGATCAGTACGCTCTGCACGCTGCCATGGATCTCGCCCGACAGCGCATCGAAGGCCTGCCGCGCCCCCGCCGCGGTCTGGAACAGCACCGGCTCAACGATCGCGCTGCCGAGCGGGCTGGCATCGAGCGCGGCACCGACGGCGCGCTGGTTGAAGGTCTGGGCCTGGTTCTGGAAGAAGGTCGGATTGCGGTTCAGCGTCAGGTAGGCGTTGTCGGCGTCGTAGCTCAAAACCGGTATGAGGAAGGCAAAATCGCTGACTGCGTTCGTGAACGTGCCGTTGACCCCGCCATTCGCCGTCAGGATGGTGTATTTGAAGCTCGGCGGATAAACACCCGGCTGCTCCATCACCTCGACGGTGCCGCCGGCGATCGTCGCCGTCCCGGTCGCCACTGTCTTGGAATTCTGGCCGCCTGCCGTGACCGCGATCTGATAGAAGGAGCCGGCCGCGAGGCTCAGATTCCCCGTGACGTTCAGCGTGCCGATCGAGCCGCCCGGCGCCAGCGTCGCCCCTGACGGAATAGCAATGTTGCTCGCGACCGTGCCGTGGCCCGCGAGCGTGCCGCCCGTTCCGATGGTGAGGCCGTTGGTCGCGGTCAGCAGGGCGCCCGGGTGCGCGAGGTCGCCGACCTCGAGGATGCCGCCATTGACCGCCACATTGGTCGCGCTGTTGGTGCCGTCCAGGATCACCAGGCCGGAATTGACGTTGATCCGGTTGACCCCGGAGATCGAGAACGCGCTGCCATAGGTAAAGGTGCCGGAGCCGAGCGCGAAGTTGACTTGATTGCCCGCGGCCCTGCCGGCGTTATTGCCGACGATGTTGCCGTTGATGGTGCCGCCGCTGACGTTGACTACGTCGGCGAACGGCGACAGCTTGATGGCGCCGGTGATGGTGCCGGCCGCCTCGTTGATCGTCATCGCATTGGGCGCGGCGCTGACGTCGATTGCCGCCGTGGTCCCGGTGATGTTGCCGCTGTTGGCGATCGCGCCGGCGAACGCCGTGCCGCCACTGACAACGATGCCGACGCTGCCGGTGATGGCGCCACTGTTGCTGATGCCGTTGGAAAACGAGGTGACGCCAAGGACGTCGATGCCGATCCCACTTGCATGGATGGCGCCCGAATTGGTGATGCCGCCCGTGAACGTGGCAACCGACGCAATGGCGCCCAAGGCGGTGACGAGGCCGATCTGGATGCCGGCGCCCCCGCCGGACGAGATCGTGCCGGCATTGCTGATGCCGCCCCCGAATGTTGAGGCGGCGACGACCAGGATGCCGACGTTGCCGCTGATGGTGCCCGAATTGGTGATGCCGCCCGTGAAAGACGTCACCGGAACAATGATGTTGGTGCTGGTCTTGCCGATCTGGATGCCCGCGCCGGCAGCCGAGATCGTACCCGAGTTGCTGATGCCTCCCGAGAAAGTCTGGCCGCCGACGACCACGATGCCGGTATGAGCGTTTATGGTGCCCGAATTGGTGATGCCCCCCGCGAAGGTCGTGGCCGCAATCTGGGAGCCCGTAGCGGTGATGCCGACCCTGACGCCAGCACCGAATTCAGCCGAGATTGTGCCAGCATTTCTGATGCCGCCCGAAAAGATGGAAACGTCCGCGACCACGATAGCGGCGACGCTGCTGCCGCTGCCGGTGAACGAGATGTGGCCAGTGTTGGTGATGCCGCCGCCGAAGCTGCTCACCGTCTTGACGACGATCGCGCCGCTTGAGCCGGCGCCCGATAGCGTGCCGCTGTTGGTGATGCCGCCGCCAAAGTTGCGCACGGTGACAACGGAGATCCCCGCTAGGGACGACGAGATCGTGCCGCTGTTGGTGATGCCGCCGCTAAACGTCGATACGGTGTTGACATCGATACCGGTTTTAGAGGGCGTGATCGTGCCGCTGTTGATGATGCCGCCGGTGAAGGCCGACACAGTTGAGACCTGGATGCCCATCGATTCTGACGCGATGTGGCCGCTGTTGGTAATGCCGCCGCTAAAGGTCGACACAGTTAAGACCTGGATGCCCATCGATTCTGACGCGATGTGGCCGCTGTTGGTAATGCCGCCGCTAAAGGTCGATACGGTGAAGACCTCAATACCGATCGCAGTGGCGGCCGAGATCGTGCCGCTATTGGTGATGCCGCCGGTGAAGGCCGACACAGTGAAGACCTCGATGGCAGTGATGGATGCTGACACCAGGTGGCCGCTGTTGGCGATACCTCCGCCGAAGCTCGGCGATGTATCGACCAAAATGTCAACCGCTGAGGACATTATGCTGCCGCTGTTGCTGATGCCGCCGGTGACGATGGCCCCGTGGACCCAGACGCCGTTGGCGGCCGCACTGCCGTTCAGCACTGAGATCGTGCCGCTGTTGATGATGGCACCGTTGAGAGTCCCGCCATTGAGCATAATGCCAAAAGAACCGCCGGGACTAATCGTTCCGGCATTCACCACATTGCCGGTGATGATCGCATTGCTGGCGCTGGCGCAAGGGATCGTGGTGTTGATCGGGTTGGTGAGGCCGCTGTTGCCGATAGTGCTGCAGGCATAGGCCGGGCCTGCGTCGGCCGCGATCATCGCGACCACCGAACTGGTGGCGAGCAGCGCACCGACGATTGATCTCGATCTGTCCATTCGGCCGGCCCACGTCGTCTGCCAGCAATATTGCTGTGCTGCCCGCGCAAGCGGGCGAATCGCTGGGTCGCGCACACGCGCGCGTGATGATCCAGCGAGCAGCGACCATGCGCCCTGATCCACAATCAGGGGTGGTACTTAATTACTGGCGAAGCTCCGCCTCTCGCATAAAAAGGCGCTGTTGCTGGATTGCAACTGATATGCACGATTAGCTACAGTTGCAAAATATGCATTATTGCGTGCATAGTCATATCAACTCTCCAAACGGCGGTGCGCCGTTGGCTATCCGCATGCTATTTGTGCGTGTATGGGATGGAGGCGGGTGAGCGCATGCACGACCGAAACGTTGTCAGGAGCCGTCAACCGATGCCGATTGCGGACCTGCTGGTTCGCGCCGAGCAGCACCGCGTCGCCGGGCGTCTCGCCGAGGCGGCGGCAACCTGCCGGAGCATCCTGCAGGCGCAGCCCGGGGAGCCCAACGCCACGCATCTCTTCGGGCTGATCGCGCATCAGTCGGGCCAGCCCGGCGAGGCGATCGAGCATTTGCGCCGCGCCGTCAAGCTCGCCCCGGACGAAGCCCTCTATCACGCCAATCTCGGCGAGATGTGCCGGCTCGGCGGCCGCATCGACGAGGCGGTCAAGCATGGCCGCCGCGCGGTCAAGCTCAAGCCGGATCATCCGGAGGCGCTGAGCAATCTCGGCGCCGCGCTCTATGAGCGCAAGGCCTACATGGAGGCCGCCGACTGCCATCGCCGCGCCATCAAGCTCAGCCCCGGCTTCGCGCAGGCGCATAGCAATCTCGGCAACGCGCTATATGCCATGAAGCGCTTTGACGAGTCGGTCGATGCATACCGTCAGGCCATCGCCATCGAGCCCGGCTTCGCCGATGCCTGGAGCAATCTCGGCACCTCGCTGCATCATAGCGGACAGTTCGAGGACGGCCTGGCGGCGCTGCGCCATGCCGTCGCGCTGGCGCCTGGTCACGCCAACGCGCATTCGGGTCTCGGCATCCTGCTCCTGATGCGCGGCGATTTCGCCGAAGGCCTGGACGAATATGAGTGGCGGCTGCGTTCGAGCGAACGCAAGGGCCGGCGCTTTCCGGAACATCCGTGGCACGGCGAAAGCCTCGCCGGGCGCCACATCTATGTCGAGGCCGAGCAGGGATTCGGCGACACGCTGCAGTTTGCGCGTTATTTGCCGCTGCTCGTCGCGCGCGGCGCCGCGGTGAGCGTGCGGGTGCACCAGCAATTGGCGACGCTGATGCGCGAAAGCCTGCCCGGCATCGAAATCCTGGGCGATCGGGGCGAACCGTCGCGCGGGGTCGACTGCGACTGCGCCCTCTTGAGCCTGCCGCGGCTGCTGCGTACCCGGCTTGAGACCATCCCGGCTGCCGTCCCGTATCTGCGCGCGCCGCACGAGGCGACAATGCGCTGGCGCCAGCAACTTGCCGCCATGCGCGGACTGAAAGCCGGCCTGGTCTGGGCCGGCAATCCCGATCACGCCAACGACCTGCGCCGCTCGCTCGACCTGACAGCGCTGGCACCATTGCTGGCGACGCCTGAGGTCTCCTTCGCAAGCCTTCAGGCCGGACCGCGCGCCGCCGATCTCAGGAAATCGCGGGCGGCCGCTGACATCATGGATCTATCGGCTGGGCTGACCGATTTTGCCGAGAGCGCGGCGGCGATCGAACATCTCGATCTCGTCATCACCGTCGATACCTCGGTGGCGCATCTTGCCGGCGGGCTCGGCAAACCGACCTGGCTGCTGCTGCCCTGGGTCACCGACTGGCGCTGGCTGCTCGGCCGCGAGGACAGCCCGTGGTATCCGACCATGCGATTGTTCCGGCAGCGGCGCGACCAGGCGTGGAGCGAAATCATCGCCCGGGTCGCAGCCGAGCTTGCCGCGACCGCGGCCGGCGAGGACGCGCGGCTTTCGCCGTTCAGGCGCGAAGGCGAGCGAAGGGCCGCGCACGCCGCCGAGATCATCGCCATCGAGGCGTTGCGCGCCGCGTCATTGCCGCAAGCGACGGCAACCGGCTATGCGTCGGCCGCAGCCGGGATCGACGCAGGGCCGGCGGAGGACGGGCGGCGAGCGCCGGGTCAGGCATTGTCGGCCGCGCAGGCGCTGATGCTGGCGGAGCAGCAGCGGCGCGCCGGCTATGTCGGCCGCGCCGAGGAAGCGTGCCGTAGCGCGCTCGCGGCCGAGCCCGACAATGCCGAGGCCGTGCACCTGCTCGGCATTGTCGCGCATCAGTCGGGCAAGCTAGGCGAGGCCATCGAGCATGTCGGCCGCGCCGCCAGGCTCGCGCCGGACGTGCCGCTCTATCTCGCCAATCTCGGCGAAATGTGCCGGCTCGCCGGGCGCATCGACGAGGCGGTCACCCATGGCCGCCGCGCCGTCGCGCTCAAGCCCGACTATCCGGAGGCGCTGAGCAATCTCGGCATCGCCTGTTATGATCAAGGGCAGTACGAAGAGGCGATCGTCTGCTACGACCGCGCGCTGGCGCTGCGGCCGGATTATGTCGAAGCGCACAGCAATCGCGGCAACGCGCTGCGGGCGCTCAAACGCCTGGCCGAGGCGGAGGCGGCCTATCGCCGGGCGCTCGAACTCAGACCGCGCTTCGCGGCCGGCTGGAATAATCTCGGCACCACGCTTCGCGATCTCAAGCGGCCCGAGGAGGCCGAGCGCGCCTACCGCACGGCATTGGCGGAGCTGCCCAACGATCCGGAGACGCTCGACAATTTGGCGCTGGCGCTCAAGGACCTCGATCGCCTCGACGAGGCGGCTGAGTTGCTGCGGCGCGCTTTGTCAATCGAGGCGCGCAGCGAAAAGATCCACGTCCACTATGCCAGCGTGCTGCTCGACCACAAGCAGGTCGACGAAGCGGCTGCGGCGGCGGAACGCGCCGTGGCGCTCAATCCCGGCAGCCATGATGCCATCAATCTCCTGGGTCGTGTCGCCTTCGAGCGCGGCGCGCTCGAAGGCGCGCTCACGCATTACCGCCGCGCGCTGCAGCTCAAGCCCGACCTCGCCGACGCCCACAACAACATGGGCAATGTGCTGAAGGAGCTCGGCCATCTCGCCGACGCCCGCACGGCCTTCCTCAGAGCGGTCGAGCTCGATCCGACCCTGAGCGGCGTCTACGTCAATCTGGCGGATTCGACGACGTTTTTGGCCGACGATCCGCATCTTGCCGCCATGCAGGCGCTGGCAGCGCAGCCGGATGGCCTCAGCGCCGCCGACCGTATGCACCTTGATTTTGCGCTGGCCAAGGCCTTCGCCGATCTCAGGGAGTACCGGCGATCCTTCGAGCATCTCGTTCGCGGCAATGCCGGCAAGCGGGCGACGATCAATTACGACGAGGCTGCCGCGATGGCGCTGTTCGATCGCATCGAGGCGACCTTCACCTCCGAACTGATCGCGGCAAAATCAAGATCAGGGGACCCTTCCGACGTGCCGATCTTCGTGCTCGGCATGCCGCGCTCGGGGACGACGCTGGTCGAGCAGATCCTGGCGAGTCACGCCCGGGTGCACGGTGCCGGCGAGTTGAAGACCTTCAACGAGGTGGTGGACACGGTGCGTGGTCCCGACGGCGCGGTACTGCCATTTCCGGAGTTCGTCGGGGCGCTCGATGCGGCGCCGATCCGGACTATCGGCGCCCGCTATCTGGCGCAGATCCGAAAGCTTGCGCCCTTTTCGCCTCACATCACCGACAAGATGCCGTCGAATTATTATTTCGCTGGTCTCATTCACCTTGCTTTGCCGAATGCGCGCATCATCCATACCGTGCGGGATCCGGTCGACACCTGCATCTCGTGCTTCTCGAAGCTGTTCACCGCCGAGCAGAATCACACCTACGATCTCGCCGAACTCGGCCGCTACTATCGCCGCTACCAGCAACTGATGGCGCATTGGCACCGGGTGCTGCCGGCGGGCCGCATTCTCGATGTGCGCTACGAGGACGTTGTCGCCGACCTCGAAGGCGAGGCGCGGCGCATCATTGCCCATTGCGGCCTCGAATGGGACCCGAGTTGCCTGGCCTTTCACGCCACCGAGCGGCCGGTGCGCACCGCGAGCGCCACCCAGGTGCGCAAGCCGATCTATCGCAGCGCGATCGGCCGCTGGCGCGTCTACGAGGAGTTTCTGGGTCCGCTGCTGGCGGAGCTGCCGCAAGGTCACTGCTTCAGCAGCGCCTCATAGGCCTGGCCGAAGCCCTTGAACGACAAAGGGATGATCACCTCGCGCTCGGCCGCGTCCTTGAACGTCATCTTGCCGGCATCGCTTGACGCGCGGAAGCGCTTGAGAATGTCCTCGCGCAGCTCGGCTTCGGCGAAGCAGCCGGCAGGAACGCAGCGCCGGAACGGCACCAGCAGGCCGGGGTCCTTGTCGTCGGTCTGAACCTTGACGCCGACGGCGAAGGAGACGTTGACCGGCAACTGAATCAGAAGCTTGGCCGCCTCGGCATTGGCCGGCCGGCCAATCGCGACACGCGAAATCGGGTTGGGCTGACCCGAGACCTGAGCGAGTTGCGCGATCTCGCAGCTCTTCTGCAGCGGCGGCCCCGGTTGAATGTCGCAGAGCAGGACCCATGCCTCATAGGTCGCGGTGGTGCGTTGTGGAGTTTGCGCCGCGGGCGCCGCCCCCACCGTCTGCGGGACATGCTGGGTCATTGCCGGCGCCTGCGGCGTCATGGCGGGGCGCGGCGGCGAAACCGCCTGCTGGGCCGCCGCGCCGCCGAGGCCATAGCCGAGCGCGATCACGGCAGCGAGCACGGAAGTGCGGAAATGTTGCAGTGGCCGAGGCATATCGGTTGTCCCATCAATGCCGGCCGGCAGCGGAGCGACTCAGCCGCCCCCGCGCGGGCCCACAACTCAACCATAAGTCGGGCTGCTGGCAAGATCGATAGCGCTAGCTAGTTTCTGTCGCGAAACACTGTATTTTTGTTGGGACATGCGAGTTCCCCAATAAATACTGGGCAAACTGGCGGCGGATACCGGCATTCGCCGGGTTTTCTGACGCGATTTTCGTCGCGATTTCGCAAAGCGTCCGTTTGACGGCGCGGTGGTCGCCAAGGAAGTATAGCGGAAACTTTCCGCCACACGCGAAGGACTTGAGAGATATTCAGGCGGCTTTTCGTCTGCGCGATGATGGCTCCGCCAATAAGGCTGCAATCTTCATGAGGTTGTTGGCGAGCACGGCCGCCGCGACCCACAGCTCGAAGCGCTCGCGACCTTCGGCGAGACAACGTTTCATGCCGCGACCGCGGAACAACACCGAGATGCGCCCCTCGATGCCGGCGCGAAAGCGCTGGCCGTCCTTGAACTCCCGGCTCTTCTCATAAGCTTCGCGCTCCTGGGTTTTGGTGCCGCCCCGCTGTGGGATGCACACCACCTTGACGCCTTGCTGCTCGCACGACGTCACATTGCCTTCGCTGAAGAAGCCGCGATCCGAACTATACAATTCGGGGACGTCGCCGAAGGTCTGCTTGTGGCGTTCCAGCGATATCACCACATGCTGTTCGTCGACAGGATTGCCGTGCAACACTTCATACTGCGTGATCAGGCCGCGCGCGCTTTCGGCGAGGAAGACCTTGTGGCCGAACTCAACCGGCGTCTGCAGCTTGCCGCGTTTGATCAGGTCGGTATGGGGCTCGAAGATCGAATAGATCTTCTCGGCAGTTGGAACTTGCTCGCCGTTGAGCACACGGCGGCGCGCCTGATCAATCACACGGTCGCCCAGACCGCAGAAGTGCTCGATCTCCTTGCGCAGCTCCGCGATAGCCAGCTGGCTGATGGGATCTCTGCGGCCCGCTTTTCCGGTCCGCCGGAGTGCGGCTCGTGCGCTTTCGATGACCTCCTCGGCAATGCCGATCAGTTCGCGATATGTCGCGGTCTGCTGATCCTGACGCTGCCTTGCGGTCATCCGTTGAAGCTCTTGCATCCGGCGCCGCGCCGATCGCGTCCGATCTCGGAAACCCTTGATACGCCGGCGTCCCAGCGCCGCGGCGAGCTGACCGATCAGGCGCGTGACGACGCGAACGACATCCCACAACAACGTGCTGTCGGTCGGATAATGAATGTCGGTCTGCACCACCGTGGTGTCGACGCGCAGCTTCTCACCGTCCTCCAGTCCGAGGTCGACCGCCGCCTGCACCACCAGATCATTGATCGCCTTGAGCGTCTCGGGCGTCAGCCGAGTGAACCCGCGGTGGAATGCATCGTGTCCCGGCACCGGCTGGCAATAAAAGTCTGTGAACTGGCGCAGGGTAAAGCCATCGGCAATCCGCTCACTCAATTCGCGATAGTTCCAGTTCTTGATCCGCATCAGAACCAGCGAGCGCAGCACCTGCTGCGGCGTCAAGCCGTGGCGCCCGGTCTCGGCGTTCTTCAAACCGCGCGTCAGATCGCAGCGGACCTCCTCGATGAGGCCCTTCTGGTCGTCAAGAAAATCAGAAATGGCCTGCAGCAACGGCTCAAGCCGCAGACCCTGACGCGTCAGCTCCCAATCGGCAAAACTGACCTGTTGCTCCGCTGTCCTCGACACCGCTCAGCCCCCGTCGCTCTTCTTCGTTGCGGCGCGCACTCGCTTCAGCGCCTTGATGTATCGCGGTGCCGCTTGGTGCAGCAGATCCTGTAGCGCGCGCCCATTGTCTAGGCTGCGCTGAACTTCCGGCACAAGCTCTTCCGGAACGTAGACGGCAACACGACGCCCGTTGGCGCGACCATAAAGCACATAACTTTGATGCTGCTCGCCAGACCGGCATGCCGGACAGTTCTTCCGAATACAACGGCTCCGCCGCAGGCTCAGTGAACCAAGCAACGCTGGCCAAAGATCAGTCGATGCACCTTGCAGCCAGTGCGCGACATCAGAGGGAGATTCCGAATCAACATGCTTCATGCCGATAATGTGATATTATGCACACGTACATGTCAAGCAAAATAACGCGAATAAAAACGCAAGAAACATGCTATTTGCAGCACTAAAATGCGTTTCGCGACAGAAACTAGCTACGTTTGCGCGCTTCGGCCGCGAGCAACGCATGTCGTTGCGCGATCCGAAATTCGCCGAAGCGTTTACGGGCATTGCCAAGGAAAGGCTGGCCGAGGCCTTGGGCAATGACATTCTTCTTCATGGCCAGCGCACCGAGAATATGTTCGAGGCGCTGGTCGTCAGCCTTGGCCACTACAAGCTGCTAAAACGCGAAGACATCGGAACCGTCCACCCGGAGGGCGT
>NZ_JBEKXH010000203.1:0-11204 GCF_049512235.1 Bradyrhizobium sp. | reverse complement strand
CCCAACTCTCTCACTCCCTCTCCCCGCTTCTTTAGCGCGGGAGAGGGTGGGGTGAGGGGACCACTCGGGCGGTCCCGATGCGGCGCCCCCCTCACCCCAACCCTCTCCCGCCCCCGCGAAAGCTACGCTTTCGCTTGGGGGGGCTTGGGGGGAGAGGGAGCCCACCGTCTACGCGGCCAGCGTCCGGGACACGAGTTCTTAAGCCAGCGCGTATGAGGGATCGACGTAGGGGTGCCCCTAGTGGGCGCCCTGCTTGACCGACATTGAAGGACCGAAGAAAAGCGAAACATGAGCACTCTGGAACGGGCCATCGTCGTCGCCGCCGAAGGCCATGCGGCGTCAAGGACAAGGGCGGCGCGCCGTATGTCCTTCGCCCCCCTGCGCATGATGCTCGGTCTCTCATCCCTCGACGAATGGATCGTCGCGGTACGGCACGAGGTCCGCGAGGATTGCCCGGGCTGGACATTGGACCGGCTGCGAGGCGAAGGCTTTCCCGATCGCATCATCGCAGCGCGGGACTCTCCGACCTGACGCTCCAAATCACGAAAGCCCGCTTTCGATCGCGAAGCGCACCAGTTCGGCGGACGAGCGCAGGCCGAGCTTCTGGCGCATGATCGAAGAGGTATTTGCGATCGTCTTGTAGGAGGCATTGATCATCCACGCGATCTCGGAGAGGCTCTTGCCGGTACCCAGCAGCCGCAAAATCTCGATCTCGCGCGCCGTCAATTTCGCCAGGCGGTTTTCGGCCAATCCCGGTCCGGCGAAGGCCAGGCTTTGAGCGATCGCGGGCGGCAGGAACACCCCGCCGCCGCCAACCCTGCTGATGGCTTCGACGAGATCGCCGGGGTCGCCGGATTTCGACACATAACCCTTGGCACCTGCCTCGATGGCGCGCGCGGCGAAGATCGGGTCGTCGTTCATGCTGAACATGATGATCCGGGCCGCTGCATCACGCGCCAAAAGCCGCCGCGCCAGCTCAAAGCCGGAAACGCCGGGCAGGTTGATGTCGAGAATACAGATATCGGGCCGCGCGCCGACAAAAACCCGCTCGCCGCTTTCGGCGTCCGCGGCCTCCAGGATCTCGACATCGCCTTGCCCGGCCAACAGCGCACGACAGCCCGAGGCCACAATGGGATGATCGTCCACGATCAGAATGCGCATCGATGTCGGTCCGTGTGCCTCAGGGCCGGCCGCTGCAAGTTGGGTTGCAGCGCAACAATATGATCGGCGCGGGCGGAGCCCCGATACCATGCATCGCCGGCCTCCGCCACCCTCGGCAACTATGGCATTCCGGAAGGAGTGCGCTACCGTTCAAAACGCCTTGCGGCTCAGGTGGAGTCGCGGCCGGTGTGGGGCATTTCCATGTGGCAGAAGCTCTCCTTGCGTGCGCGGCTGAATACGCTGGTGGCGCTCGTCATGGTGCTTGGCCTCGGGATCAATATCGCACGGCTGCTGCTGGAGGCTGCGCCGCGCGTTGTGGCCGAAGATCAAAGCGTGGTCAGGCTGGCGCGCGGTTTCGTCGAGACCTTGCTGTCAGATCTCAACGATGCAGCTGACCCCGAAGCGAGGCTGAACCAGATCGTCTGGGGTCTCAAGCAACTGCGCCATGTCAGCATCACGCGCCGGGATCCGGCCGCGAGCGGGCAACCTGCCGCGCCCTCCGGCGGCGCCGGCGAGCGGCAGGCTCCCGGCTGGTTTGTGACGCTGATTCATCCGGAGCAGACCACGGTCGACGTGCCGATTGTGGTCAACGGCCGGTCACTGGGATCGCTCGTCATCACCTCGCACCCGACCGACGAAATCGCCGAGATCTGGGACGGCATCATCACCCAGATCGAGGTCGGGTCCGCGATATCAGCCGCGCTGCTTCTGATCACGATGAGTGTCGTCAGCCGCGCGCTGCAGCCGATCCAATCGCTCGCGGACGCCATGACCGGCATCGAGGCAGGCCGCTATGACACCCGCGTCAGGCCTTCGGGCTCGCCCGAGCTGGCCGCGATCTGTCGCAAGCTGAACCATCTGGCAGCCGTGCTGGGGACATCTGTCGAGGACAAACGGCATCTCGCCGAGCGCATGGTCTCGCTGCAGGATGCCGAGCGCAAGGAGATCGCCCGCGATCTGCACGATGAGTTTGGGCCCTATCTGTTTGCGCTGCGCGCGCACGCCTCCTCGCTCCGGCAATTGGCCGACACGTCGGCGCCTGACCTCGAGGTGTTGCGCAAGCACATCGGCGCCATGTTCGATCAGGTCAATGCGCTGCAGCAATTCAATCGGCGGGTGCTTGAGCGGCTGCGCCCGGTCGGCCTGGCGGAACTAGGGCTGGGCGATGCGTTGGCTGCGCTGATGCGGCTCTGGCGGGAAAGCCATCCGGGCGTCGCGATCGAAACATCGATATCGCCCTGCCTCGGCGCGCGCGGCGAGACCGCGGAACTGACGATCTACCGCATCATCCAGGAAGCCGTGACCAACGTCTTCCGCCACGCTTGCGCGACCCGCGTCGATATCCGGGTCGAGCCGGCCGTCCGCACCGGCCTGCTCGACCCGGAGGCGATAAGGGTCAGCGTACGCGACAATGGCGCCGGCCTTCCGGCCGATCATCGGCAGGGTTTCGGTATGATCGGCATGCGGGAACGGGTGCTGGCATTGGGGGGCACCATGACCGTGGCGTCAACCAGCCAGGGAGTGACCGTGGAAGCCTTGGTTCCCTGCGGAA
This sequence comes from Bradyrhizobium sp., assembly GCF_049512235.1. Lineage (GTDB taxonomy): Bacteria > Pseudomonadota > Alphaproteobacteria > Rhizobiales > Xanthobacteraceae > Bradyrhizobium. The sequence continues at coordinate 8,491 of NZ_JBEKXH010000203.1, read as the reverse complement.
TACCACAATCTGATCTGCTCGAGCCAACATAGGCCAACTGGATAGGCCATTCCCCGGGGCATCGCGATGTTCTGGCATCGGGATTTTTTCCCGACGGCGCGACCTAATTTTCCCGCCAGAAATCATCGCTTCGGGGGTGCCGATCTGCGGTTGATCTCCTAGCATGGCTCCCCTATCGACCAGCGCGAGCGGAAAGACGGATCAAGTAATGGGAAGGCGCTTGATAAACGTACGATCCGTGTGGCTGGCATCGGTATGCATTTTTGCCGCGACCGGACGCGCCGCCGCGCAGGAAGTGGAAAGCCCCAAACCGGAAGCTCCGAGCACTGTCTTGCCGGCGGTCACGGTGGTCGCCCCACCCAAACCAGTTGCCGCCCGTCCCGCGCCGGGCGCGGGACCAGCGCGTTCGGACATCCCCCAGACGAGGCTGACCGTGGTCGCAACGACGCCGCTGGCCGGTACCGGCATCGATGCCGACAAGGTGCCGGCGAGCGTCACGACGATCTCCTCCAGCGAAATCGCGCGGACGCAATCCGCAAACGTCACCGATACGCTGCAGCAGCGGGTGCCGGGGATCGTCGTCAACGAGGTCGCCGGCAATCCCTTCCAGCCGGACGTCCAGTTTCGCGGCTTTGTGGCTTCTCCGGTATCGGGCACCCCGCAGGGGCTGGCGGTCTACCAGAACGGGGTACGCATCAACGAGGCCTTCGGCGACACCGTCAACTGGGACTTGATTCCGACCGCGGCGATCCGGTCGTTGGGCGTGGTCGCCAACAATCCGGCGTTCGGTCTCAATGCGCTCGGCGGGGCAATCAACGTGCAGATGAAGAATGGCTTCAACTACCAGGGCGCCGAGATCGACACGATGGGCGGCTCGTTCGGCCGGGTCCAGAGTTCGCTGCAGTGGGGCAAGCAGGTCGACAACTTTGCCGTCTACGGCGCGCTCGAAGGATTGCACGATGACGGCTTTCGAAATTTCTCGGCGTCGAACGTCCGGCGCTTTTATGGCGACATCGGCGCCAAGAACGATCAGGCCGAATTCCACGTCAATGTGGGCGTGGCCGACAATGATTTCGGTGCGGCCGCCACCGTGCCGGTCGAATTACTCCAGCAATATTACGGTGCGACCTACACCACACCACAAACCTCGGAAAATCGTGTCGGCTATGTCAATATGACCGGTAAAGTCGAAGCCACGCCGAGCTGGACCATCGAAGGCGTCGGGCATGTCAGGATTTTCGATCAGAAGACCCAGGATGGCAATCCGACCGGCACCCAGCCATGCACGGCCGATTCGACGCACCTTTGTTATGGCGACGGCAGCGCGCCGGCGTTCGGCCTGGATGGGATTCAGCTCCCCAACACCTTCGGTCCGAACGCCATATTGGGAGAAAACGATCGGACCTCGACCCATTCGACCACGACGGGCCTGTCCTTGCAGGCGACCAACACCGATCCGTTGTTCGGCCACAACAATCATTTCGTGGTCGGAGCCAGCCTCGATTACAGCGTGACCCATTTCTCGGCCAGCGCGGAACTGGGCACCATCGGTTCGGACTATGTCGTCAGCGGCAGCGGAATATTTCTCGGTCAGTCCGGCAACCCGATTTCGATCGGCCCGGTCTCGCTCCGCGCCACCAATCAGTATACCGGGCTCTATGCCCTCGACACCTTCGACGTCACCAACGCGTTTTCCATCACTGGCGGCGGCCGTTTCAATGTCGCCAATATCGATCTGCAGGATCAAATCGGCACCTCGCTGAATGGCAGCGATACTTACACGCGGTTCAATCCGATTATCGGCGGTACCTACAAGATCACGCCCGGTTTGACCGCCTATGCCGGCTATTCGGAAGCCAACCGGGCGCCGACCCCATTGGAACTCGGTTGCGCCAATCCCGCGCAGCCCTGCGTCATCGCCGCATTCCTGGTGTCCGATCCGCCGCTGAAGCAGGTCGTGTCCCACACCGTCGAGGCCGGCTTGCGCGGCACCCGAGACCTGAACATCGGGACGCTTGGATGGAAGCTCGGCGTGTACCGCGCCGACAACACCGACGATATCCTCGCCATTCCAAGCCAGGTGCAGGGGTTCGGCTATTTCCAGAACATCGGCTCGACTCGCCGCCAGGGCATCGAGGCCGAGGCCAACCTGAAGTCCAGCACCTTCGAGGTCTATGCGACCTACGCCTTCGTCGATGCGCGCTTCCTCGACGCCCTGACACTTGGCTCCAACAGCCCGTTCGCCGACGCCAACGGCAACATCTTTGTCCAGCCCGGCGATCAGATTCCCGCGATCCCCCGGCATCGCGTCAAGGCGGGCATCGATTATTTCGCGACCGAGAAGCTGAAGATCGGCGGCGACATGCTGCTGGTCAGCAGCCAGTATTTCGTCGGCGACGCCTCCAACCAGGCGCCCAAACTTCCGGGCTACGCGGTCTTCAACGTTCACGGCTCCTACGACATCAGCAAGAATGTCCAGATCTATGCCCGCGTCGATAACGTCTTCGACAATCACTACTCGACTTACGGCACGTTTTTCGACATCGCGGCTCTGCCCAATTTCGCCAATGGCGGCGCGGCCTTCACCGACGCGCGCTCGGTCAGCCCGGCGCGGCCGCGCGCCTTCTATGCCGGCATGAAGGTCACCTTCTGAAATCCGAGCGACCTGAGCGACCCGCTTCAGCCCGCCGGACCAGCCCGCCGCGCCAGGAACCCGCGCGCCGGATCGTAGGCCAGAATCGCACCGAACAGAAAGACCACGGTGCAGCCGAGCACCACGGCCAGTGAAGGCCAGGAGACCTTTTCATACAGCGCAAAGCGGATCAGTTCGGTCGCATGGGTGAACGGATTGAGCTGACAGATATAATACAGCAGCGGGCTCGATTCCTTGACCCGCCACAACGGATAGAGCGCCGATGAAGCAAAAAACATCGGAAAGATGACAAAGTTCATGATGCCGGCGAAGTTCTCGAGCTGCTTGACCAGCGATGACACCAGCATGCCCAGCGCCCCCAGCATGAATCCCGTCAGCAGCAGCACCGGCAGCAGCGCCAGATAACCCAGCGGCGGCGCCTCGATATCCCAGAACCAGGCGATCAGGAGGAAGGCATAGGCCTGCAGCACCGACACCAGCGTGCCGGCCAGGAGCTTCGATGTCAGCAGAAACCAGCGCGGGAACGGGCTGACCAGGAGGGTGCGCATGCCGCCGGTCTCGCGGTCATAGACCATCGTCAGCGAGGATTGCATGCCGTTGAAAAGCTGGATCATCGCGATCAATCCGGGCGCGATGTAGACCTCGTAGAGGATGTAGGTCTCATAGGGCGGAATGATCGAGATGCCGAGCACCTGGCGAAATCCGGCGGCAAAAATGAACAGCCAGACCAGCGGACGCACCAGCGCGGATACGAAGCGTTCGCGCTGATGGATGAAGCGCAGCGCCTCGCGCCAGACAATGCCCTTGAGGCAGATGAAATACTGCGCCAGAGAGAAGCCGTGAGTGTCCATTGTTTCGCTGACGGCCGTCATCGGACTGACCCCAATTCGTGCTGATCCGCGGCGCCGGTCAGCCGGTTGAAGGCGTCGCGCAGATCAGTGCCCGCGGCCCGCTCGACAACCTCGCCCAGCGCGCCCTTCGCCAGCACCCTGCTCTTGTGCAGCACCACCACGTCATCGCCGGCATCCGCTTCGTCGATCAGATGCGTCGCCCAGAGCACGCCAATGCCCTGCACGACCGACAGCCGCCGGACGTGTTCGAGAATATCGGCACGGGCCTTGACGTCGAGGCCGACCGTCGGCTCGTCGAGCAACAACAGCCGGGGCTGGTGCAGCAGGGCGCGCGCGATCTCGATGCGGCGCATCTGCCCGATTGAAAGGTTTCCTACGCGCTCGGAACTGCGTTCGGTCATGGCGACGCGGTCCAGAACCTGTGCGATCAGTTCACTGGCTCGCTTGCTGGCGATCCCGTGCAGCGCAGCGTGATATATCAGGTTCTGCCGCACCGAAATATCGACATCCAGCGCCCGGGATTGGAAGACGACGCCGAGCTTGCTCAGGGCGGCACTTGGTTCGCTCGCAATATTGTGTCCGAAAATCCTTATCTGACCGGATCTTATGGCATAGAGCCGCGTGATCAACGAAAACAGCGTCGATTTGCCGGCCCCATTCAGCCCCAACAGCACGGTAAAGGACGATTGCTTGACGGTCAGGCTGACATCATTCAATGCGATCCGCTCGCCGTAGCGGTGGCTGACCCGGTCGACTTCAAGGGCGGCGGTCTGCGCGAGGTCAGATGGCCTCATGGGCATTCCAGAAAGCTCGGGTGTGGCCGGTGGATCATTTTGTCACCCGTGCGCCGTGCCATCGAACCACCGTTGAGCCGACGAGACAAAATGCTCATGCTGGCAGCTTCCCGCGCCGCAGACTCCCGAAGGTTTGGTGTCGGCATTTAGCCTACTGCGTGGTCTGCAGCAAGGTCGGCGACGCTGGCTGCTCGCTGGCTGCCGACACAATGCTGACGGCGGCATGTTCAAGCCCAATACCAAGCTCCGGCTTGACCTGAATTGCCGATCCGGACTAAATCACCGCCGTCGTGAGATGCAGGTTTCGAAGCAAAATTGCTTGCGCGGGCCTGATGCTCTCGTCCCGAGCGGCGTACATTGGCTGCGGATCAGCGGAGCATGGTCCCTGCGAGGTTTTTAGTCTTGCAGGTCGTGTCCCGGCACAGCGACTGGCACGCCATTTCATAGGATGCAGAAAATAACGGATGGGCCAGTGACAAATCTTAAAGGTTACGTCTTTGCCGCCTTTGTACTTGCAGCTTCGGCGGGCGCCGCAGGCGCTCAGGACGCCGCGCTTGGCGAAAAGGTTTTTCTCAAATGCAAGGCCTGCCACCAGATCGGCGAGGGCGCCAAGAACGCCGTCGGACCGGTGCTGAACGGCGTGGTGGGACGAAAGGCGGGCACCACGGACTATAACTACAGCGACGCCAACAAGAATTCGGGCCTGACCTGGGACGAGGCGACGCTGAAGGAATATCTGAAAAATCCCCGCGCCAAGGTTCCCGGCACCAAGATGATTTTCCCTGGCCTTCCGAAGGAGGAAGACATCGACAATGTCATCGCCTACCTGAAGCAGTTCGGGCCTGACGGCAAAAAGACCTGAGCGGCGGCGCAGGCCGGATCGACAACCCATTGCAAACCCACGGTTGGAGCTTTGCCCCTGGCTTGGTGGCACGGGGCGTGGCGTGAACGGCTTGGCCCGAGAACGGCTTGAACCGTGAAAGGCTTGAACCGTGAAAGGCTTGGACGATGGCTTGCTTGCACGTATGGTTGCGGTGGGGCGGCGTTTGGGCGGTCTTGATCGGCGCCGCAGCTTCCAATGCGTCGGCGCAAGATCTCAACGACTACCCGACAGCGGCGCGCGCGGACTATGTTTTCGCCTGCATGAAGGCTAATGGCGAAACGCGCGAATTGCTGGAGAAGTGCTCCTGTTCGATCGACGTCATCGCGTCGATCATCCCTTATGACCGTTACGTGGCCGCCGAGACCATTCTCTCGATGTCAGAGGTTACCGGGCCCGTCGGTTCTGAATTTCGATCGACCGAGCCGGCCAGGATAACGCTGCAGGAATTCCGCCGCGCCCAGGCGGAAGCGGAAGTCCGCTGCTTCTAGTACAGCGTTTGCTTGATGCGAATGATAGAAAGTCGATGTCGTAGGGTGGGTTGAGCTCTTCGCGAAACCCACCAATTCCGCCGCCGCGATGAGTTTCGTGACCAGTTCGGACAGGCGTCCGATCTGGTCACTCTACCCATCTGCAAGTGATCGGTTTCATGGCATCGGTCGTCTAGTCACTGCGGACCGGCGTGCGCCGCGGCGCACTACAGCATCGACTTTTCAACTTCCCACTCGGACCGGAACTGCTCCTTGCTGGTATCGACGGCCTCAACACGAAATTTCGCAGCGCCGTTCGGCCTGTAGTTGAAACGGATGTTGGGATCTTCCGATATCGCGATGCCGCCATCCATCGCCACCACGAGTTCGTCACCCTGCCAGATCTTCAGGTTCTCGATAAAGAATGGCGGCACGTAAAGCCGCGTCAGCTGGTCCATCTGCAGGCCCGAATTCTGCGGGTGCCGCAGCATCAGCTGGGCCTCAGGCAGCGCCTCGGATTCCGGCCGGAAGGTACGGAACTTCATCTGCCCGAGCGTCGACTTGCTGGCGTCGGCATTCGACGACGCCGGCGCCGAGCAACCCCCTGACGCCTTCACGAAAGCCTTGACGCCATAGAGCTGGCCGTCGCTGAGTTCGGCAACGAGGCGCACATAGGAGTAGGTGTTGACCCGGACCCGCGTTGAAATCGAAGTTACGCCGGAATGCGGGCCGATCGTAAAGGTTCCGGCAACCGGTGCGGGGTTTTCGTCGATCACGAGCGTCAGCGACCGCAGTGTGCGCTTGTCGTCGCCGGCGAAGTCGACGCGCATCCCGATCGGCACGATGGCGGCATCCTCGGCGCGCCGGGGCGCATCCAATATCACGAGGCCCGAGCCGTCTAGAATGGGACGATCCTTGAAGATATCGCCTTTGATACTGTTCCAGGTTTCTTCCGAAGGCTGATCCTGCGCGCCGGCGGCGGACTGCGCATGGGCCGCCAGTGGTCCGGCCAAATAAAGCGCCGTCACCAGGGCAGGGACGATCACTCTGGAGAAGATCGACATCATCGAGTTCCACTTCCACAATCATTGGATGGTAAGTCTATCTGATACGCCTGCCAGCGGCAAGACGGGCGTCACCAGGGCATGCCCAGTGGCATGCCCAGGGCATCCGGCACGACCTTGCCGTCACTCCCATTCGAGTTCGCCGAACGCCGCAATGACATTGCGCGAACGGTATTCGTCGAACAGCAGCCACTGCGAAGCTTCGCTGCGCCCGGCCTCCCGGGCCACTCTGGTCAGGGGCATGCCCTGGACAATGCAGCGGCGCACTTCGCTGGCGAGGCCATCGAGATAGCGTCGCTCGTCATCGACAGCCCCCCGCCAGTTGCTGACAATCGGGCCATGCCCGGGAACCACGCGCTCGGCGGGAAGGCGGCGCAACTGCTCGATGTCGGCAATAAAGCCGCGAATGCTGCCGTCAATGACCGGAATATGTTCAACGAACAGCAGGTCGCCGGCAAACAGCGTCGAACTTTTGATATCGAATATCGTCAGGTCATTGTCGGTATGTCCGGCGGGCCAAGCCTTCAACGTCAATATTCGACCGCCGAGATCGAGCCGCATTTCGTCGTCGACGACGAGCGTCGGCGCCACCATCCTTGTTTCGTCGATAAGGGCATCGCCGAGCAATGGGCGAAAGGCCTTCAGATAGAACTCGCCGCGGGCCGCAATCGCGCGCGGCAAATTCCTGTGCCCGACAAAAATGGTCCCGTCCTGCACGAATGCTGCATTGCCAAATATGTGGTCGGGATGGACGTGCGTATTGATGACATAGCGGACCGGCTTGGATGTTACGGCACGAATCGCGGCCAGCAGCCGCTGCCCTTCGCGCGCGCTGCCTCCGGTATCGATCACCGCAACCGCGTCGTCACCGACAATGAAGCCGGCATTGGCGGCATCGCCTTGATTTGATTGGCGCATCATTTCGATGCCGCCGATGTGAACATAGAGGCCAGGCGCGGCCTCGGCGATCGGCAATGGCGCGACGGTTTCTGACGCCTGCGCGCCGCGGCTCGGAGGCAGCATCAGAGCGACGATCATTGCAAAAACGATGCCCACAAAACCGAATGCCCGTCTTGGGCTGATGTCGTGGTGGGCTTGCCGGATGACCCGACGAGGCAACATCCTCTCGTCGGCCCCAAAGTTGTCGCGAGCCGTCCCACTTCCAGCGGAGTGGGCCATTGGACTGTTCTCGTTTACATTGCAGTGCGACAAACCTTCGACCTCAGGACAAATCATAGCTTGCTAAAGTTCGAAGAGTTACTTAAACTTTTTCTACGGCTTTGCGAGTTCTACTGAATTTGCGAGCAACGGTAGCAGGGAGACCCGTTGTTATCAGCGGGCGCTGCGCCTGGATTCTTGCTGGAGACCTACGGACAGACTATCGACGGAGAGTCTCGGCTCTAGAGATCTAAACGCTGTGGCGGTGCCGAAAGAACAATCATCCAAGAATCATCCAAAAGAGGGCGAACGACGTCCCGTGGCAGTTTACGCGTTGTCCAGGGAGCGTCAGCGACCCTCCAGGTAAAAACCAAGTAAAAACCAAGTAAAAACCCCAGGGAGGAAGCTAATGAAAAAGTTTTTAGTCGCTACGACTTCGATCTTCGGCCTGTTGGCCATCCAAGGTTACACCGCGCGCGCGGACGAGGCGCTGGACAAAGCGGCCAAGGATCCCAAGCAGTGGGTCATGCAGGCCGGCGACGACGCCAATACGCGCTATTCCAAGCTCCATCAGATCACCTCCGCCAATGTCAAGAAGCTGCAGGTCGCCTGGACATTCTC
>NZ_JBEKXH010000202.1:0-11414 GCF_049512235.1 Bradyrhizobium sp. | reverse complement strand
TCCCCCTCGGGATCAAGGGGCCGCCGTTTCCCGGCGGCCTGATTTCCAATGGCAGCATCAACGGCACACCGGAATTTGCTTATGGGGTGACCGACTGGTGGGAACTCGGGCTCTATTTGCCCTTCGCGATTCAGGACCAGCAGTTCCTGTCGGACTCCTTCAAGCTTCGGACCCTGTTTGTCTCGCCCCACGCCGATCAGCGCGACTTTTTTTATGGGATCAATTTCGAGTTCAGCAACACCACACCGAAATTCTCGCAGTCGCGATTTGGACTGGAGATACGGCCCATCATCGGCGTCCGCAACGCGGACTACGAATTCATCGTCAACCCGATCGTGGATATCGCCTTCGGAAAATATGGCGAGGCCGATTTCGCTCCGGCGGCTCGCCTGGCGCGGAATCTCGGCCATGACCTGTTCGTGGGGCTTGAGTATTATGCCGACTTTGGCAGGATCGGAGACTTCGCCAGGTTTGCCGATCAGCAGCACACGCTGTTCGCCGTTACGGATTTCAAGCTTGGCGTCTTCGACGTGGATTTCGGTGCTGGCTACGGACTGACCCCCGGGTCCGATCGCTGGGTCCTCAAGACCATTTGGGGATACGCCTTTCCGGTCCCCGGAGGCAATCCCTCGGCCAGCGAAGGTGCCGCCGCCGCCGGACCTATCAATCCGATGTCACACTCCTCGCTGCGACCAGTTCAGCCCTAAAGGAAACGACACAAGGCTTCGCGCGTTGGGCCTTGTCCGGCGCGCCGCTGGGTGATGCCACCCCGTCGAATGCACCCCGCTAAGCTCGGAAAGCCCCTGATGACCGCTCGCTTGCACTACGGTACCACCGCAAAAGCCTTTCACTGGCTGGTGGTAGCGCTTTTACTGGTGCAATACCCGATCGGCTGGCTGATGCCCGACATCCACAAGGCCATGAAGCCTGGCGCGCCGATGACCTTTCATGTCTCGTTCGGCCTGGTAATTCTCCTGCTCATCGTTGTCAGAATGGCCTGGCGGCTGACCCACCCGGTCGCACCGGAGAGTTCGCTTCCCGGATGGCAGCGGCTGAGCTCGGAAGCCGTGCATTGGGCGCTTTATCTGGTTGTATTGGCGACCACTCTGACCGGCTGGCTGTTCGCGTCCTATCGCGGCTGGTCGTTATCGTTCTTCTATCTGGCACCGCTGCCAATGCTGGCATCCGAAAACGCCGCGGCCCTAAAGGCGATCGACGGCTGGCATCAGGCGATGGAATGGACCTTGCTGGCGCTGGTCGCCATCCACGTCGCGTCGGCTTTGGCCCACGTCTTCGTCTATCGCGACCGCATCATGCAACGCATGCTGCCGGGACAGGCGGCACCGCGACAGCAATAACGGTCTGGCGGCCGTCGCCGGAATTGAGCATTATCCGGCAAGATCGAAAAATCGAACCGGGAGCCCCCCTTGGCCAATTCGCAATGGAGCTTCAAGACTGCCGTCGAGTTGTCAGCGGCCCTTGCAGCGAAGCACGTCTCCGCCGTGGAGCTGGCGCAGGACGCCGTAGCGCGCATCGAGCGTCACGACAGCAAGATCAACGCGATCTGCGTGCGCGATTTCGAACGCGGCCTGGAAGCCGCCCGTGCCGCCGACGCCGCGCGCGCGCGCGGCGAGACCGGGCTGCTGCTCGGCCTTCCCCTCACGGTGAAGGAATCCTACAACGTCGCCGGGCTGCCGACGACCTGGGGCTTTCCCGCGCAAAAGGATTTTGTCCCGTCCGAAGATGCGCTGTCGATTTCCCGCGTCAAGAACGCCGGTGGCGTCATCCTCGGCAAGACCAATGTGCCGCTCGGGCTCGGCGACTGGCAGAGCTACAACGATATCTACGGCACCACCAACAATCCCTACGATCTCGGCCGCACGCCCGGCGGCTCCTCCGGCGGATCGGCCGCGGCGCTGGCGGCCGGTTACGGGCCGCTGTCGCTCGGCTCCGATATCGGCGGCTCGCTGCGGGTGCCCGCCTTTCATTGCGGCGTCTACGCCCACAAACCGACCTTTGCGCTGGTGCCGCCGCGCGGCCACACGCCGCCGCCGCTGCCGCCGCTGCCGCTCGATCGCGATTTGGCCGTGATCGGGCCGATGGCGCGCTGTGCCGCCGACCTTGCACTGCTGCTCGACGTGATCGCAGGGCCGGACCCGCTCGAGGCCGGCACGGCCTACAAGCTTGCGCTGCCGCCGCCGCGCCATGGCGAACTGCACGGTTTCCGCGTGCTGCTGATCGACAGCGATCCGCTGCTGCCAACGGCAAAGAGCGTCCGCGCCGCGATCGAGAAACTGGCCGTCGATCTCGGCAAGACCGGTGTGAAGATCGAGCGCCACAGTCCCTTGCTGCCCGACTTCGCGGCCTCGACGCGGCTTTATATGCGCATGCTGCTGTCGTTCCTCGGCGCGACGTTCGCGCCGGAGAGCTACGCGGGCGCCAAGGCCGCCGCGGCAGCGCTCGCCGACGACGACCTCAGTCTGGCGGCCGAGCGTCTGCGCGGCATTGCGCTCAGCCACCGCGACTGGGTGACGGCCGATGGCGGGCGGGCGCGCCTGCGGGCGCAATGGCGCGAGCTGTTCAAGAGCTTCGACGCAGTGATCTGCCCTGTGATGCCGACGCCGGCCTATCCGCACGATCATTCGGCGGACCAGGAAAAGCGCCGGATCAACATCGATGGCCAGGACCATGTCTATCCCGATCAGCTGGCGTGGCCCGGCATTGCGACGCTGCCCGGTCTGCCTGCCACCGCGATCCCGATCGGCCTGTCGCCGGAAGGCCTGCCAATCGGCGTGCAGATCGTCGGCCCCTGGCTGGAAGACCGCACGCCATTGAAACTGGCCGAATTGATCGAGCGCGAATTCGGCGGTTTTGTCCCGCCGCCAGATTTCGATGACTAGCTGGCAAGGTCATAACGTCATGCATCAAACATGATGACGCTGCGCACGGTCTTGCCGGCCTTCATCGCGGCAAAGCCTTCGTTGATTTCCGACAGCTTCAGCTTGGCCGAAATCCAGTCCTCCAGATGCAGTCTGCCGCGCATGTAGAATTCGACCAGCCGCGGCATGTCGACGCGGAAATGGTTCGAGCCCATCGACGAGCCCTGGATCTTGCGCTCGCGCAAGAAGTCAAAACCGTGCAGCTCGATCTTCTGGCCGAACGGAATCATGCCGACGATGGTCGCGGTGCCGCCGGGCGCCAGCATCGCGAAGGCCTGCTCGGCGGTCTCCTTGCGGCCCAGCACCTCGAAGGAATGATGCACCCCGCCATTGGTGAGATCGCGCACCTGCTTCACCACATCGCCGTTGGCCGGATCGACGATGTCGGTGGCGCCCAGTTTGGTCGCCAATTGAAGTTTGGCGGGATTGGTATCGACCGCGATGATGCGGCCGGCGCCGGCGATCTCTGCACCGTTGATCGCCGCCATGCCGACGCCGCCGCAGCCGATCACCACCACGCTCTCGCCGGGCGCGACCTTGGCGGTGTTGACCACGGCGCCGTAGCCGGTGACGACGCCGCAGCCGATCAGCGCGGCGAGCTCCATCGGCATGTCCTTGCGGATTTTGACGATGGCATTTTCGTGCACCAGCATCTGCTCGGCAAAGGACGAGAGGTTAAGAAATTGATGGATCTTCTCCGAACGCGCCCATGACAGGCGGCTGGAGACGCCGGGCAGCATCTTCACCGTGGTGTCGGTGCACAGCACCGGCCGCCCGGTGGTGCAGTTGTCGCAGGTGCCGCAGAAAACCGACAGGCAGGTCACGACATGATCGCCGGCTTTGACGTAAGTGACGTCGGAGCCGACCTGCTCGACGACACCAGCGGACTCGTGACCGAGCACCGCCGGCAGCGGATGCGGATAGAGCCCTTCCATGAAATGCAGATCGGAATGACAGAGCCCGGCGACCGAGGTTCGGATCAGAACCTCGCGCGGTCCGGGCTTTTGCAGGCTGACGTCCTCGATCACCAGCGGCTTGTTGACTTCATGCAGGACGGCGGCCTTCATCGAATGCTCCCTTTATTCCTGTTGTTCTTGAAACCGAGTTTTTGCGCGCACGAGCCTACGCCGCCGACAGCAATTCGCCAACCTCGGCCATGCCGACGGCGCGCTCGCCGAGCAGATGGTCCGTGATGACGCGCTGCGTTGCATTTTCCGCGAGCCGGAACGGATCGCTGGCCATGATTCGGTGATCGATCACCAGGCGCGACAGCAACAGCCGGCGCGCATCGCCGCGCATCTGGTGGATGCGCCCGCCTTCCCATGCCAGCACCACGGCGCTCGCGACGTGATAGAGCAGGCTGGTGGCGCGGCGCGCATCGGCTTCGTTGTCGGTGCGGGCGGCGACCTCGCGGGCGAAACCGATGGCGCGGTCGGTGAGATCGCGCAGATGGCCGCGCCAGGCTTGCGGCACGCCGGGGCTGTCATCGAGCCGGGCATGCAGATCGGCCGCCAGTGCCGCCTCGGCGCCATGACGGCCGACCGCCCGGCGCAGCGCATCTAGGGCTACGATATTGCCGGTGCCCTCCCAGATCGAACCGAGATGGGCATCGCGCAACAGCCTGCTGGTTGCAAATTCCTCGATGTAACCGATGCCGCCACGCATTTCCAAAGCGTCGCCGCAGACCTTGCGGGCGTCGCGGGTGGCGCGGAATTTCAAGGTCGGCGTCAGAATGCGCAACAGCGCCGCCGCATCCTGGCTGCCGGCCTCGGCGCGGTCGAGCGCATCGGCGGTGACAAAACTCATCGACAGCGCCTGCTCGGTGGCAAGTCCGATCTTCATCAATTGCCGCCGCGCCAGCGGCAGATCGATGATGCGGCTTCCAAAGACCACGCGGTTTTGCGCCACCGTCATCGCGTCGTGATACGCACGGCGCATCAGCGCGGTGGATTTGACGCCATTGGAGAGCCGCGAGGAATTGACCATCTCGGCCATCTGCACGAAGCCGCGATCGAGCTTTCCAACCGCATAGGCAATCGCGCCTTCCAGCTTGATTTCGCCCGAGGCCATCGAGCGGGTGCCGAGCTTGTCCTTCAGCCGAACGATCCTGTAGTGATTAAGCGAGCCGTCGTCGAGCCATCTCGGCATCAGGAACAGACCGACCCCCCGTGTGCCGCCTGGCGCACCCTGCGGCCGCGCCAGCAGCATCACGACTTGCGCGTCCGCATTGGAGCAGAACCACTTCTCGCCCGAAAGACGCCAGTGATCGCCTTCCTGCACCGCTGACGTGGTGAGTTTGCCGACGTCCGAGCCGCCCTCCTTCTCGGTCATGAACTGGCCGCCCTGGGTCAGCCTGTCCATGTCGGTCTGGGTCAGCCCATCCAGATATCTGGTCTTCAGCGCCTCGCTGCCGAAATTCGCCAAGAGCTTGGCGCAACCATCGGTGACGTTGATCGGGCAGCCCAACCCGAACTCCGCCTGGTTGAACAGGAAGGTGAAGGCATGTTTTGCGACCACAGGATATTTATCGGGCCAGCCCAGAATGCCCTTGCGCACCGACATCGCGTGAATGCCGAATTCCCCGAAGGCTGCGCGCTCCAGCTCGCGATAGGCCGGATGATATTCGATCCACTGCACGTCGCGCCCGAAACGGTCGCGCTGGTGCAGCACCGGCACATGGCGGTCGGCAAGCCTGGCGCATTCGTCGAGATGACCACCGGCGAGCGCGCCCAGCCGGTCGAGATGCGGCTCGATATGGCGGAACAGCCGATCGGGCAGGTGAATGCGCAACAGATCCGTCAGCGCCGGATCGGCGCGGTAGAAATTCATCCCGGTCGTATCCGGCGCCAGCAATCCCGGCGGAGCGCCCGCAATGGTCACATCGTCGTGCTTGTTCAGTCGGTGCATTTTGCAACCCTTGTTCGTTCCGTCCCGTGCTTTAGATGATATAGAACATTCTACAGCCAAGCCGTCAAAAACCATCAGGGGAATGTCCTCCCGGAAGATTAAGGATTACATCCATGGAACCTGCAAAATACAAGATCGCCCTGATCGTCGGCGCCGGCGAGGGTCTCAGCGCCTCGCTGGCGCGCCTGTTCGCCAGGCAAGGTATCCGCGTCGCGCTGGCGGCACGCGCGATCGAAAAACTGGGCGCGCTCTGCAGCGAGTCCGGCGCCCGCGCCTTTGCCTGCAATGCCACCGAGCCCGATGACGTCGAGCGCCTGTTCGGCGTGGTCGAGCGCGAGATCGGCGCGCCCGATGTCGTGGTCTACAACGCCAGCGCGCGGGCGCGCGGCGCCTTCCTCGACCTGGTGCCCGCCGAGGTCGCGCAGGCCATTGCGGTCAGCGCCTTTGGCGGCTTTCTGGTGGCGCAGCAGGCGGTGAAGCGGATGCTGCCCAACCGGCATGGCGCGATCCTGTTCACCGGGGCGTCGGCGAGCGTCAAGGGCTATGCGCAGTCGGCGCCGTTCGCGATGGGCAAGTTCGCGCTGCGCGGTCTGGCCCAGAGCATGGCACGCGAATTGTCGCCGCAGGGCATTCACGTCGCGCATTTTGTCATTGACGGCGGCATCCGCAGCGCCGCGCGCGTTGAGCCGGCCGACCGGCCGGATTCGATGCTCGATCCCGACGCCATCGCCTTCAGTTACTGGAACGTACTGCAGCAGCCGCGCAGCGCCTGGAGCTGGGAACTGGAAGTGCGGCCCTGGGTCGAGAAGTTCTAGCATCAGAGCGCCTCGAGTTCGATCTCGACGACGATTTTTCCGGTCGTCACCTGCTCGCCTTCGGCGACGTCGATCAAGGAAATCGTGCCCGCGACCGGCGCGATGTGCACATGTTCCATCTTCATGGCTTCGAGCGTCATCACCGGCTGGCCGGCCGCGACGCGTTCGCCTGGTTTGACCAGAACAGCCACCACCCGGCCGTTCATCGCCGCGCGAACCCTGCCGTCGCTGCCGGAGGCCGACGCCGTTGCCGGGGCGGCGCGGCTGAGGTCGCGGACCGCAAGTGCGATGCCCCGGTGCAGCAGATAAAGCAGCTCGCCGTCGCGGAAAAATCTTGCCGAATGGATCAGACCGTTGCTGCGGAATCGGATGCTATCGCCGCCGAGCTCTTCGATCTCGAACCGGTGCGCGCTGCCGTCGCGATTGACGAGATAGCGGCCATCGCGCTCGCGCGCGATATCGAGATCGTGGATGCCTTGAGCAATTTCGATGCGAGCTGGAAGCGGGAAGGTGGCGGCCAGCGACCGCCCGCCTCGCCACCGCGGCGCATGGGGGTCGGTGACGAACAGCACTAACGCCGCAAGCGCCGCATCCGAAGCCAGTTCCCCGCGCGGCGCCAGCAGATCGTCGCGATAGAGGCCGATGAACGAAGTCGTTGCGTGGCCGGACGTGAAGGCAGGATGGCGCAGGCAGGCGGCGAGAAAGGCCTGATTGGTGGTGACGCCGAACGCCAGGGTATGTTCGAGCCCAAGAATGAGCTTGCGCCGCGCTTCCTCGCGGGTCACGCCAAAGCTGATCAGCTTGGCGATCATCGAATCATAGAACGGCGGGATCTCGCAGCCGGATTGCAGCGCGTGCTCGACACGGATTTCGCCGGGCATTTGCCACAGCGCCATCCGGCCGGATTGCGGCATGAAATCGTGGCCGGCATCTTCCGAGCACAGCCGCACCTCGATCGCGTGCCCGGAGAATTTGATGTCGTCCTGTTCAAGGCCGAGCGGCTCCCCGCCGGCGACACGCAATTGCAGCTCGACGAGATCGAGCCCGGTGATCGCCTCGGTGACGGGATGTTCGACCTGCAGCCGCGTATTCATTTCCATGAAATAGAATTCGCCGGCGGCGTCGAGCAAAAATTCCAGCGTGCCGGCGCCCTCATAGCGCAAGGCTTTGATCGCGGTGACCGCGATGGCGCCCATCCGCGCCCGCAATTCCCCCGACACCGCCGGCGATGGTGCTTCCTCGATCAGCTTCTGGTGCCGCCGCTGCACCGAACAATCGCGCTCGCCGAGATGAATGGCATGGCCGAAAGCGTCGCCGAACACTTGAATCTCGATATGGCGGGGATCGGAAATCGCGCGTTCCAGGATCACGGTGCCGTCGCCGAATGCGCCCTCCGCCTCGGAGCGCGCGCCGCGCAGCGCATCGGGAAATGCCGCCGCGTCCGTGACCAGCCGCATGCCGCGGCCGCCGCCGCCGGCGACGGCTTTTATCATCACGGGAAAGCCGATGCCGATCGCTTCCGCAAGCAACACGGTGTCAGCCTGGTCCGCGCCCTGATAGCCGGGCACACAGGGCACGCCGGCGGCCTGCATGATCCGTTTGGCGCCGGCCTTGTTGCCCATGGCCTTGATGGCCTCAGGCGACGGCCCGATGAACACCAGACCGGCATCGCCGCAGCTTCTCGCAAAATCCTCGTTCTCGGCAAGAAAGCCATAGCCGGGATGAACCGCGTCGGCGCCACTGGCTTTGGCCGCCGCAATGATCGCCTCGATCCGCAGATAGGACTGCACCGGCAGCGCCTCGCCGATGCGCACGGCTTCGCCGGCTTCACGCACGTGCAGCGCGGCAGCGTCGGCGTCGGAATAGACCGCGACCACGCCGTAGCCGAGCCGGCGCGCGGTGCGCATGATGCGCAGCGCGATCTCGCCGCGATTGGCGATCAGGATTTTGTGGAATGGCCTGCGCGTCATCGATTGAACGCTCATGGCCGCGCCACCGAAAACTGCATACGCTCTGGGTTGCGCGCCTCGGCCTCACGGCAGATCGCCAATACCTCCGCCACAATGCCGCGGGTATCGCGCGGGTCGATCACACCGTCGTCGAGCAGGCGCGCGCTGGTCGAGAACACATCCATCTGGCCGTCGAACACGCCGATGATCTCCGCCTTCATGGCATCGAGTTTGGCCTGCTCGACCGGCCTGCCGCGCCGGATCGCGGCGGCTTCGGTCACGATCGCCATGGTTTCGGCAGCCTGCTCGCCGCCCATGACCGCAGTCTTGGCATTGGGCCACGAGAAACAAAAGCGCGGGTGAAAGCCGCGCCCGCACATGCCGTAATTGCCGGCGCCGAACGAAGCGCCGCAATAGATCGTGATCTGCGGCACGCTGGCCGAGGTCACGGCCTGGATCATCTTGGAGCCGTGCTTGATCATGCCGGCCTCTTCGTAGGCCTTGCCTACCATGTAGCCGGTGGTGTTGTTGAGATAGAGCAGCGGCGTGCGCGACTGGCAGCAGGCCTGGATGAAATGCGTCGCCTTGTTGGCGCCGGCGGGATCGAGCGGGCCGTTGTTGGTGATGATGCCGATCGCCTCGCCCGCGATGCGGGCGTGGCCGCAGACGGTGGCCGGACCGTAATTGCCGCCGAATTCGGTGAAGTCGGAATCATCTGTGATGCGCGCGATCAGCTGCCGCATGTCGACGGGGCGCTTGTGGTCCATCGGCACGATGCCCAGCAGTTCGTCGGCATCATAGCGCGGCGGATGGTGAGATATCTCGGCTGGCTTCGGCCGGTCCCAGCTGAGATTGGCCATGATGTCGCGGGCGATGCGCAAGCCGTCGCGGTCGTCCTCGGCGAGGTAGTCGCCGAGACCGGAAATCGAGGTGTGCATCTCGGCGCCGCCGAGTTCCTCTTCGGTGGCGATTTCGCCCGTCGCTGCCTTGAGCAGTGGCGGCCCGGCAAGAAACGCGCGGGTACGGCCGCGCACCATGACGATATAGTCCGACAGCCCGGTCTGGTAGGCGCCACCGGCGGTCGACGAGCCATGCGTCACCGTGATCACCGGCAGGCCGGCCGCCGACATCAGCGCCAGGTTGCGAAAGATATTGCCGCCGCGCACAAAATCCTCGACGCGGTAGCGCAGCAGATTGGCGCCGGCGCTTTCGACCAGTTGCACATAAGGCAGCTTGTTTTCGAGCGCCAGTTCCTGCACCCGCAGCGTCTTGTCCAGGCCGTAAGGCTGCAGCGCGCCGGCATCGATGGCGGCGTCATTGGCGCTGACCATGCAGCGGATGCCGGCGACGAATCCGATTCCGGCGATCACCCCGCCGCCGGGAACGCTCTTGTCAGCGTCCGGCACGTCGAACAGGTAGCCCGCGAGTGTCGACAGCTCGATGAAGGGCGCCCCGGGATCGAGCACCAGCGCCACGCGCTCGCGCGGCAGCAACTGCCCGCGCTTGTGAAAGCGCTCCTTGGCGGCGGCCGAAGCCGCGCGGGTGCGCTCCTCGAGCTTGCGCATGCGCGATATCAGCGCCAGCATGCCCTCGCGGTTGGCCTTGAAAGCGGCGCTGGAGGGCGCGACGGTGTTTTCAATGATCGCCATGGACACCAGCCACTACGCGCTCTTTACAAAATGTTCGGCGAAGGTCTGCCGCAATTCGACCTTGCGCAGTTTGCCGGTCGCGGTCATCGGC
This sequence comes from Bradyrhizobium sp., assembly GCF_049512235.1. GTDB lineage: Bacteria > Pseudomonadota > Alphaproteobacteria > Rhizobiales > Xanthobacteraceae > Bradyrhizobium. Next base: position 1,064 of record NZ_JBEKXH010000202.1, on the reverse strand, counting down.
ATTTCATCGAGGATCCGGATGAATTTCGGCACCTGGAAGCCGCCGAGATGTTGGCGGCAATGCTCGATGATGCCGGCTTCATCGGCTTGGGTGCCCGGTTTCAACTTGACGAAGGCCGACACCGCCTCCCCCCATTGCGGATGCGGCAGGCCGACCACGGCCGCATTCTGGACGGCGGGATGGGCGAGCAGCGCTTCCTCGATCTTGACGGAGGCGACGTTCTCGCCCCCGGACTTGATCATGTCCTTCTTGCGGTCGAGGAACAGCACTTCGCCATGTTCGTCGATCAGCGCCAGATCGCCGGTATGATGCCAGCCGAATTTCCGCGCCTCTTCGGTCGCCTTCGGATCCTTGTAATAACCCATCATGACATTGGGCCCGCGATGCACCAGTTCGCCGGCCTGGCCGCGCGGCAACAGATGGCCGTCGTCGTCCATGATCGCGGTCTCGTTCACGATCAGCGACTCGCCCCAGTAATTGCCGAAGCGCAGGAGCTGGCGGTCGGGCTGCGCCATCGTGGTGGCCGGATACATCTCGGTCTGGCCGCTGGTCAGCACGAAGTTCGGGCACAGGTCCGATATCGCGCGCTCCAGCAGCGGACGGCCCATCGGCGCCATGGTGTAGATGCAGGTCTTCAGGCCTGACAGGTCATATTCCCGGCGGCGCGGGTGATCGAGGATGGCCTGATACATCAGCGATAACCCGACGAAGACCGTGAGCTTGTCGCGCACGATGGCCTCCATGCAGATCACGGGATCGAAGCCGCGCATCAGCGCCATTTTTCCGCCGACCGCGAGGTAGCTCAACAGCAGCACGTGGCCGGCGCAGTGGAACAGCGGGAACTGTCCGGTCACGCCGTCATGGCGGTCGAGGTGCATTTCGATGGCGTTGCTCATGACCGCCATCACCACCGCGAGGTGGCAATGCATCGCGCCTTTCGGGCGCGAGGTGGTGCCCGAGGTATAGATGATCATCGCCAGATCGCGATCGTCGATGTCGATGTCGGGCTCGATCTCGGATTGCCCCTGCAGGAGATCGTTGAACTGTTCGAGGCCGGCCGCTTT
>NZ_JBEKXH010000201.1:0-11449 GCF_049512235.1 Bradyrhizobium sp. | reverse complement strand
CCCCCCCCCCCCCCCCCCCCCCGCCCCCCCCCCCGCGCCCCGCGGGGGGGCGCCCCGGGGGGGCGCCCCCGGCCCCAGAAGCCTTGGGTCGGCCCACCCCCCCCCCCCCCCCCCCCCCCCACCCCTCCCCGCCACGCGCGAATGCGCGCGGGGGGAGGGGAGCTTATGACCTCCTGTGTTACCCACCGGCGGCGCCGACCCATGGACGCACCGACTGCAAAATCCGAAGCGGTTAATTTGACGGCTGGCCTGAGTGCGTTGTGCGACAGGCCCGCGAAACCAGATTTGGACCAACTCGCTGCGGGCGCATCGATATGCTAGAATTGTCGCTTGCGCTGGTTCGAAAGCGACGTCAATGGCGATACATGCTCCATCGCGCACCCGTATCGGTTTCGCGGCGGCCGTGCTTTCGGCGGTCTGTGCGTTTCATGCCGTCGTGCAGGCGGCGTCGCCGGTGCCCGACAGGGTGTCTCTCAGCGAGTCGACGATCACGTGGAGCACCGTCAAGTACGCGACCTCCGCGGACAACGGACTGGTCGGCGGGTCGCTCGACAAGAAGGCCATCGTCGATCGCACCTTCAGGACCCGCGTGCTCGAGAATCGCTATCTGAAGGTCACGCTGGTGCCCGGATTTGGCGGGCGCATTCTTTCCATCATTTACAAGCCGACCGGACACGAACAGCTTTATCGCACGCAAGTAGGCGTGCCCTACGGGATCAAAGCCGGCAATTTCTATTACGACTGGCTGATGGTGTATGGCGGCATCTTCCCCACCTTCCCGGATCCCGAGCACGGCAAGACGTGGCTGAAACCGTGGGATTTTGAGGTGGTGAAGGAGAGTGCCGGCGAAGTGACGGTGGCAATGTCGCTCAAGGACGATTTCGCCTATGCCGCGGCACCGAGGGTGTTCAGGGCCGGCTCGACGGGCATCGAAGCGACCTACTATGTCACGCTGAAAGCCGGTCGCGCCGCGATCGATGCCCGCATGGTGCTGAAGAATCCGCACGACAAGACGATCGACTACGAGTACTGGACCTGCACCACGCTGGCGCCGGGATCGGACCCGAAAAATCCCAAAACCACCGGCGGCGCCGAAATCATCGCGCCGATCCGGGCCTACAGCACGCCCGCCTGGTCGGCCAATCTGGCCGACGGCGAGGAGAGCCTGGGTCCGGGCCGGAGCCGTTTCGAAAAACTGCGCTACTTCAGGAACTGGCCGACCATGGGCATCGCCTACGCGGCGCCCGATATGCAGGGCGGCAATTTCTGGGGCGTGATCAACCACGACAACGAAGAGGGGATCATCCGCATCGCCGACAACAGGGTCACGCCGGGCCTGAAAATGTGGACCTGGGGATTTCCGTCGTTCACGAACGAAACCGACGCGCGCAAGGACCCGAACGAAGCGCGGCCTTACGTCGAATTGTGGGCGGGGGTGTCGGACCAGTTTTTCCACAGCGCCAGGTTTCCCGCACTGGGCGAAGTGTCGATTGCGGAAACCTACAGCCCGACCGCCGGCATGAGCAACGTGACGGATGCGAACGAGAACATCCTGATCAATCTCTCGGCCGGGGCATCGAGCGTCAATCTTCAGTTCTTCAGCATCGAGCCGGCCAGGCTGTTGCGCGTCACGTTGAAACGCGGCGAGGCCGTATTGTTCGATGACGCCGTGATCGCCGACCCGAAAAACGGAAATCGCATTGCCGCGACGATCCCTGAAGGCGGCAGCGGCGAACAAATACGGCTGACGATCAGGACCGCCGAAGATAGAGAGCTGATCGCGGCCGAGACAAAAATAAAATAAAGTCTTGCCGGCCGGTTCACCGGCGCACCGCGCTCTTTCTTACCCACCCCTGGCATCAATGGCTGGGAACTTGCCGATCTTGCCAGACAGTTGCGGCCCGGATTGCCGGTACTCCTTACCTCGGGTTATGCACTGGAGACCCTGGCCAAACACGGCCGGTTGCGCGCCGGCGCGGTCGTTCTTACCAAGCCCTATCGGAAGGACGATCTCGCGCGCCGGTCGCGAGAGGTTGTCATCGTCTCTGAAATACTGTCACAGTCCGGCGCGCAAGCTGCCGCAACGACCGAGTCCGAAAAGACTAGGCTCTAGACGAACGATATTCGCAAGGCCGCGGCGACCAGCAAGGCCGCCGCCGCAAGCCGTTCAGGGGCAAGGCGAACGCTTTTCTGCAGCGCGTCGGTTGTGGCAAACGCCAACAACGACATCGCGGCGCTGATGAATGCCGACATCAATGCGACCGCGCCGAGGGGAACCGTGCTGCCGGAGAGCGGCCCGGCTGCCAGATTATCGATACTGGACGCGATCGGGAGCAGCAGCCATCCGGCCCGGCCTCCGGCCAGCGCCCGCGAATTGAGCGTCAGGATCGCCACATAAACGGCATAGGCGATCAGAAGCATGGGCAGCGCGCGATCCGCCCACGACGACATTGCGCTCGCCAATGGCGATCCCAGATGGGGCGCAATCACGATGGCGGCCCCGTCGCAAACACCAAAAGCGGCGGCGGCCGTGTAGCGCTTGCGGCCCGCAACCAGCGGCCCCAACCCAAGTGAGATCACGAAACCATCGGCGCCGAGAAGGATCGAAAACCATATCGCTGCAACCATGACGTCAACTCTCCCTCTCGTCTTTTGGCAGGCTCAGGCGGGACCGAGGGCGGGGTCGATGCCGAGCACCGTGACCTGACCGTCGGAGCCGACAAACACCCGTCCATCGATCACGGTCGGATCGGTGAACGTCCCCTTGGTGGTCCAGGAGCCGCAGATGATTTCGACAAGCTGGTTCTTCAGGGTGTCGGCATCGTAGCCGAAGAGCCGCACATCGGGATCGGCCGGCAGGTTGTTGCGATCGACCATCCACACGATCGCGGTCCGTTCGGCCGCGGCATTGGACGACACGTTGACCGTGAAGCCATTGCTGTTGCCGGAGGAGAAGGTCTGTGCCGTCTGCGCCGATTGGGTGAGGCGCTGCTGGGCGTTGAAAGTGAGGCGATTGAGGTGCCCGTTGGTGCCACTGTAAAACACCACGGGCTGGCCGGTCGCGTCCGAATAATAGCCCGGCCCGCCCCAGACCCCGCCGCCGTCGAGCGTATAGTGGTCATCGACCACGTTGTTGGTAAAGGTCTGGCCGCCAGGGGGCGGCAGGTTCGGCGGCGGTCCGTTGTATTTGCCGAGATTGGTCCGGTCCAGCACGAATACTTGCGAGGACTTTCCGCACTGGACCAGCAGGTTCTTGCCGCCGACCTGGCCCGGAATAAGCATCACCCCGCCGGAGCCGACATCGCCGTCATCGCCGCAGAGAACGTACTGGTTCCATGGCGAGAAATAGTCCGCTCGCTGCAGCACGGGGTCGCCGCCAACGGCGAAGTCCAGGGAAAAACGCAAGATGGAATCGCCATAGTTGCGCCCCGTAGCGCTGTTGGCGTTGAACGGTCCGTTGCCGGTCGAAAAGTACAGCGATGCATTATCGGCGGCGATGCCCATGCCGCCCTGCCAGATCGCGCCGCCATTGTTGCCGGCATCGGGCGGCGTCGGCGTCACCTGATCCGGGGTGGTGCAGAAATGGCCGACGGCGGTCAGGCTCGCGGCGTCGTAGGCCAATAGCCAGCCGTGCCAGGGCGTGAAGTCGCCATAGGAGCCAAATCCGAGAAAGAGTTTGCGCTGCGCCAGCAGCAGGCCCGGTCGCTGCATCTGCCGCGTCGGATCGAACTGCAGAAAACCACCCGTGACGGTGCCGTCGCCAAACGGCGTCCCGTCGGCATTCTTGGGAAACTGCGCCGCTACCGCGACGGGAGAACCGGCCCGGTCCAGCCCCGTGGTCAGATCGATCGCATGCAGGTTGGTCACCGTGGTCCGCGAGGAACCCACCAACGGGCCTTGCGACGTCGCCACCACATACATGATCAGATTGGCCTGATCGATCACGGGCGTGCCGATGATGCCGAGCGTCGGCTGGATGTCCGGGGCATAGGTCGGCTCGCCCGGTCCCTCCTTATAGGCATCGGCGGACGGGATTGGCCGGCCACCGGCCTGGATCAATTGCCGGGCCGGCCAGACCTCGGCAAAGGAGTTGGCATCGAAGGCATAGATCCAGTCGGTCGCGGTCGCAATGATCAGCACATCACGGGTCACGCCCTTGATGGTGACGCCGCGCAGATAAAGCGGCTGGGCGAACACCTGTCCGTTGACGGAAAGCGTCCTGAGCACGCCGAAGCCGGTGGCGAGACTGTCCTGGGTCAGCGTCGTCTCATAGGAATTCCAGCCGGTCCGCATCGCATCGAAATGTTGCGTGGTATAGCTGCAGACACCCGCCGTGACGCTGGTCGGCTTGCCCGGGCCTGCGACTTTCGCACAGAGCCGCTGTCTGGCGGTCAAGGCCTCGCCCGCCGTCAGCGTGACGCCTGAGCCGAGCGGCACATCTGTGGTCGACAGGGTCGCCGTCGCGGAAGCAAGCCAGAGGTCATTGGTCCCGACCTGCCGGAACACGTCCACGATCGCGCCAGGCGTCACTTGCGAAACGCGCACCGACCGCGCGCAGGTTGTGATCGGCAGCACCGTCGGCAGCGCAAGGTCGCCCAGCGTGTCCACGACCACGGCGGCGGACGTCTTCGAGGTGTCGCCGCAACCGATCTGAACTGCCGTGATATGGTCGCCGGCCGTAAGCTGCGGCGCCACCGGAATGTCGGCCGCCACCGCATACACGGTCTTGAAGCCGATCAGGCCGTTCTTCGCCGACAGGATCTGGACCAGCGCCCCCGGATGGATGTCGGTGACGCGAATGAGCGAGGCGCATTCGTACAGCGGCTTGGTGATCGCAGGCGGCGTCAGCGCGGCCGCGACCGCACTGACGGTGACGGTATTCGAAACCGCGCTCGAGAGCTTGTTGGCGCATTGGTTATGCTGGCGCGCGGTGATCTTCGCGCTGGCTAAGAGCTTGGTGCTGACATAGAAATCCGTAGTCGTCTTGGCGACGCCGGCCTGGCCGATCGAGGCGCCGTTCTGGAAAACCTCGACGCTGTCGCCGACCGTCAGCCCGGTGAGCCGAACCGAAAGCGCGCCCGGGCAGAGCGGACCGACGACGACCGGGGCTGGCGGCGGTTGCGCCCGCCCCACCTTCACCGGCGCGGATGTTGCATTCTTCACTTCCGGGCGGCACTTCGGAAAGGCCTGGGATGCCGTCACGGTTTCATTCGGCTTGAGCGCCGGTACGTTGAAATATTCCGACGAGACGGCGAAGGCGCCGGTCGCCGTCGGCCCCGCCGTTCGCATCAAGGTCACTTCCGCGCCGGGAATGACAGCCGATACCGTGACCGAACCGGCGCAGGCGTAGAGCGGTGACTCGACGATCGGCTGCGGCAGGTCGGTGGGAAGGGCGGCCGGAGCGGGCGCCACGCTCGGCGTCGTCTGCGTCAGCCCGCAGGCCGATTGCGCGGCGCGCAGGATCTGGCCGCTTGCCAGTTGTGGCGAGATGGCGATGCCGACCGATCCGTCCTGCGACGCCACGCCGGTTCCGCGAACCGTTCCCGCCATGTCGGTCAGCGTGATCTTGGCGCCCGGAACCGTACCGGATATCAACAAGGCATTGGAGCAGTTGAGTACGGGGCTCGCGAACGTCACCGCATTCAAGGGCGAGGTCGGCTTGTGCTGAACAATGACGGGGATCGGTGTCGCTGCGCTGCTCGTACCGCTCTGCGTTTGCGTCGCGGTGATCTGGTCGTTGGGATTGAGCGTGACGCCGGAATCAAGCGCAAAGGTCTGGTCGGTCCACGTCGCCGCGCCGCCACCGACCTGGCCGCCATTGCGAAGAATGGCGACCGTCGCCCCGATCAATTGGTTCTGGACGCGAACGCTGTCCACACACGGGGAAATCGGCCCGACGACAACAGGAGCACAAAGCACCATCTCGCTCCCCCCAGGGCTGAGATCCGCCGGACAACGCCGTCAAGCGCGGCTCCCCGAGCCAGGCTAGCAACTCCGCCGCCGCTTTACAACCAGAGGTTTTTGCGCGGGGCCGTGATGGGGGGAGCGCTCCATTGGCGTGCGCGCCCCATCATGTCGATATTTGTAGGGGCGAGCCTTGTGGTCGCCCTCCTTCGGCGGCCCGCATCCAGCCCGTTTCATCCAAGCGGGTCGGCCGAAGGCCGGTGCGACACTCGCAATGACGGGTTCGGAATCGCTCGGCCTGAATGCGGTCGAGCCTGATCGATCGCCTCGCGCCAAAAAATAATCGCTTGCATTGTCTTGGCGCCGCGACAATCATCCGCTGTCGCAACCCCGAATTGCATTCCGGATGTTCGAGGACCCCATGCGAACCCGAAACAGAATTCTTGCCGCGCTTGCGATGATCTGCTCCCTGCCGGCGCCGGCTGAGGCCGGCCAGACCATCACCGGTACGCTTCCGCCCGGACGCCGGCTGGCGATCCTCGCGGTGAGAAAGCCGAGCCTGGTTCAGCCGCTGCAGTTTCGCTTTTACGCGCCGCCGGTCAACGCCGGCGTCGATTACGCGCTGAATTTCTGCATCGGTCCGCGCGCCAATCCGTGCGGGCTGCCCAGCGACATCGTCGTCAACGTGCCGAAGGGCCAAACACGGCTTGAGACCTTCAGTTCGGACTTGTTCGCGACCAACGTATTGGCGGTTGGGCAGGGAACGAGGGTGTCGGTTCCCTATTCGGTGACGATCACGCCGTAAGGGGTGCTCGCCGTTGCGCAAGTCTCCGCGGCGGTTGAAGGTTGTTGAAGGTCAATGCGTGTCCGGCGCGGTCACGACCGGCGCCGCCGGCTCGGCGGTCACCTCGGGCACGGCGGCGTTGAGCTGCAGCACCGTGACCGCGGCCGGCAGGGCCGCTTCCGCCATCGCGGCGTGGCCTTCGGCGGAAGGATGCACGGCGCCGCCATACACCGCCGAAAGAATGCCCCAGGCCGCGTCATGGATATCGGCGGGCTGACTGGAAGCCGGCAGTCCCTGCGGATAGGTCATCGCCGCGAAGTAACTGTCGTTGGCGTCGCGGATCCAGCGCGCGCGCGGCAGATAGGCGCGATATTCGGAGGCGCTGCGGCCGCACAGCATCGGCTGGCTGGCGGAAGCGACAATGTCAGGATCGAAGCTGTCGCCGGTCGCTGAAAAACACGCCCGGTCGAATTCCGGATCGCTCGCCGCGCGGACGCAGAAGCCGTGACCGGCGAATGCCGCCTGATGGGCATCGACGAAGGTCATGCGGTCGGCAGCAGGATCGCGGCACAATACGCCGGACTGGCACACAGCGAGCGCCTTCAGCTGCGGCAGGAATTCGCGGTCGACATAGTTCGACACCGCCGCCAGCCGTTCCGGCCGCAGGTTGAAGGAGGGGTGGATGTCGAAGCCGGCGCGTCCGCCGGGGCAGGGCGCGCCGTCGGCGAGCGCCGGGTTGGCATAGGACGTGAACACCACGTGCGACAGCTCGCCGCCGACCAGCGGCTTCAGCGCCTCGCGGAGCTTGCCGAAGCTTTGCGGCAGGTCCCGCGCCAGCAACGCGCGCGAATCCTCGACCGATCCGATCACGCCGCTGCGCCGAAACAGCGTGCGCTCGGTCGGAGTGTCCACCATGACGTCGGCGACCAGCCCGGAAAAATTGATGTCGTTGGCGCCGATCGACAGCAGGATCAGGTCGAGCTTGCGGTCGGGCTGCCGGCGCTTCGCCGCGGCGAGGGCCTCGCGCAACTCGTCCAGCTGCGCATTGACGCCGCCGGCGCAGGTGGTGGCCGATTTGGTCGGCGGGCATTCGCGGGCGCGTTGCGGGCCGAACAGGCCATCGGGGATGGTGGCGCCGGTACAGGCCAGCGGCAGATAGGTCACCGCGATGTGCGGAAACTGCACGGCAAGCGCCAGCGCCGTGCGGGTCTGGTAGCTGTACAGCGAGCGATGGCAGGCGGCATTGAACCACAGCGCGCTTTGGCGCTGCCAGATCTGCAGCGTGTCCGGAGCCTCGCAGGCCCGTCCGCCCTTGTAACCGGCGCGGCTCGGGCGATAATACTGCGCCGCCGCGGTCGCAAGATAATTGCGGAAGCAAAAACCCTCGTCCGCCAGCGCGATCGCGCGGTCCGGATTGCCTTCGCCGGAGGCGATGCTGTCGCCGAGGCCGGCGATGAAGATGTCGCGCACGGCGATCTCGGTTGAAAACCGCTGCGGCGCCTCGGGTCCGCTGGAGACATCGACGCTGGCCAGCGTGGTGCGGCCATAGCGCACCCGCAGATCGACCGGCGCGGCGCAATCCAACGTCGATTGCCTGGCGCCACCGCCATCGTCGAACGACCAGGCGCAGGTGGCGCCGACCGGAACCGGGCCGGTCAGCCGCACCGTGACCGGATGATCCGCCGGCGTCAAATAGCTCTCCTTGACATTGTCGCGGGTGCAGGGCTCGCTGACGCGGCCCGACAGATCGATGCAGAGACGGTTCACCGTGTTGCGCGCCCAGCCGCGGCCGTCGCTCTGCAGTTCGAGCGCCTGTTCCGAGGCCAGAATGCCGCCGCCGCGCGCGCTGTCGGCATGGAGCAGGAAATCGCGCTCCTCGCGGAACAGCCGGAAGCGGTTGCGCACCTCCCACGCAATCTGCATCTCGCCATCCGGCGCGCCTGGCGCCGCCGCGGCAGGGTTCTGCGCCGCCGCCGGCGGTGCCGGCAGCGCCGCCAGCGCCGCCGCGGTCAGGGCGCCTGCAATCAGTAAACGGAGGCAGATTCGGGCCATGATGGGTTTGATGTCACTGTTGGAGCGGAATGCCAGGTGGAACCGGAGAATGGATCAAAAACCGGAAGACGTGGTGACGGAAGCTTTCAGCCTTGCGAGCTCCGCCGCTTCACCGGCTGCGGCACCGCGGCGGGCGGCACGGTGCAGGCCTCCTGCAGCCTGCGGCGTTGCTGCCACGGCACCACCACGCTGAGCCAAAGCTCGCGCGTTCCCATGATGCTGACCGCAGTCCCGAACGGGATCAGGAAATACAGGATCCGGAAAACCAACAGTGTCGCCAGCAGCTGTTCCCTGCCGAATTCCGGCAGCGCGACCAGCATGGCGACGTCGAACACGCCGATCGAGCCCGGCGCGTGGCTGGCGAAGCCGAGCAGCGTCGCCAAAATGAATACCACCGCCAGCGAAATGAAATCGATGCCGGGCTGCGCCGGCATCAAGAGATACATCGCCAGCGCGCAAAATCCGAGATCGACCACGCCGATCAGGATCTGCAGCAGCGTCAGCGGCGCCGAGGGCAACACCACTTTCCAGCCGTTCTGCCCGAGTTCGCGGCGGTTGTCGCCGGCCGTGAGCCAGACCAGATAGGCGACGATGGCGGCGATGCCGCCGAGCCCGATCAGCCGGTTGATGGCAGGCGGCAGCTGGTCCATCGCCGAGGCGGCCCAAGGGTGCAGGGCCATTCCGATGCCGAGCACGAAGGTGTTGCCGAGCCAGAATGTCAGTCCGGAGAGGAAGCAGATTTTGGCGACGTCGACGGCGTTCAGCCCGTAGTCCGAATAGATCCGGAAACGGATCGCCCCGCCGGTAAACACGGTGGCGCCGATGTTGTGGCCGATCGAATAGCTGGTGAAGCTCGACAGCGCCGCGATGCGATAGGGCACCTGCTTCTTGCCCAGCGTGCGCAGCGCGAAGAAATCATAGAATGTCAGCGTGCAGAATGCGGCGACCACGCTCAGCGCGGCGAGCGCGATGTTCCGGCGCGGTATCTCCGTCAATGCCGTCAGGAGGACGCCGGTATCGATGCCCCGCAGGGTGCGGAACAGCGTCGTGATCGCAAAAGCGATGATCAGGAGGCTCGCCGCGATTCCGAGCCGTTTCCAGCCGATCCGTCTCTTGAAGCCACGCCGCAGCGCGGTCAGCATTCCCTGCATTCTTCCTCCCGGCGGAGCGGCAATGATCTTTAAGGCTTCTGTCGAAGCGATTGAGGAACGGGCGGCTGCCCATCGCTCCATGGCGAGACCCATAGGACAAAAAAGTCGGGTTGTGCAGTCCTTGACAACGCGGGCCGCAGCCGTGGATCGCCCGGCCGGCCCTTACGCTTATATATGTGCTGACATGGGAAATCCGAGTCGTGGGTGCGGCGATGAGCCATCCCCTCCCGGTCGTGGCTTTCACTGCCCACTATGACGTTTTGAGGGCGTCAGGAGCCACCGCGGTCGGCTCGGGTCCGGCAATGACGGTCGAACAGGGCGCCCACAAGGGGCTCCCCTACAGAATATCGATATCACGTAGGGGCGCCCCTTGTGGGCGCCCTGTTTAACATCATTGCGGGACCGAAATTGCCTAAACCGGTTAACTAAGATCGCCGCGGGGATTGTAGGGGTGTGCGTCGCGCCACTTCTGCATCAACGCCTCCAGCTCGGAGTCGTTGCCGTCCGGCAGCATGATGCGCGTGGTAACAAACAGGTCGCCGGTCGTGCCGGTCGGCATCGGAAGCCCCTTGCCCCTCAGGCGGAAGGTCCGGCCGCTCGAAGTATTCTTCGGGATCGACAACTCGACAGCGCTACCGAGCGTCGGCACCCGAACCTTGCCACCGAGCACGGCTTCATACAGCGTGATCGGCAGTTCGACGCGCAGATCGCTGCCGTCGACCTTGAACAAGGCATGCGGCGCGATGCCGACCGTGATCAGGAGGTCGCCAGGGCGATGGCCGGGCGCGTTCTCGCCCTGCCCTTTGAGCCGGATCTGCTGGCCAGCGGTGACACCGGCGGGAATCTTGACGTTGAGTTCTTTGCCGGTCGGCAGCCGAACGCGCTTCTCCGCGCCCTTCACGGCCTCTTCCAGCGACACCGTCAGGGCGACGTTGAGATCGAGATCGAGCGCTGTGCCGCCAGAGTCGAACTCGAATGCATTGCCGGCGCCGGTGCGGGCGCCGCGCGCGGCTGCGGCACCGAACATGCTGTTGAGAATGTCCTCGAACTGGCTGCCGCCAAGGCCTCCGGGGCCGGCGCCGCCGCTGCGGAACTGACGGGCATCAAAACCACCGCCTGGACCGCCGCGCCCGCGCGGGTCGCCGCCGGGAAAACCCTGGAAGCGCGGCTTGCCCTCGGCGTCGATTTCGCCGCGGTCGTACTGCTTGCGCTTGTCCTCGTCGCCGACGATCTCGTTGGCGGTATTGATCTCGGAAAAGCGCGCCGCTGACTTCGGATCGTTCTTGTTGTTGTCGGGGTGATGCCTCTTGGCAAGCTTGCGATAGGCGCTCTTGATCGCCGCAGCGCTGGCGCCCCGCGGCACCCCCAAGACCTCATAGGGGTCGCGCATCCGTTACCTCTCCTTCAATCATCACAATGTTTATCCCCGGGCCGCCCGCCCCTGCATTAATTTGGGAACTTCGTGTCATTTTTGCAACGGGCAAAGCAGGTTCAACCTCGCGTCCACGGCTTCAAGGTGTGAATTTCCCATAGTCCATGGTTGATCTGACAAGCCGAG
>NZ_JBEKXH010000200.1:0-11499 GCF_049512235.1 Bradyrhizobium sp. | reverse complement strand
CGTGAGGTCAGGCGGAGCAAAGTTGGACGACCAGTTCGGCAAAATTTGCGAGTGAATTAAACGCGCTGTCCACGTAAAGTCCGCGCCTTCGCGCCCGATGTTACTGCTCAGTGGTAGATTACTATTCGACCGCTCAAAATTCTGCATCGAACGTATTGCAAAATGCGCTACAGCGCTTTAGATTGCCGAGATGTGTATAAGTCGTCGGCTTGGAGGTCTCTGATGTCTCGGGCGGTTGATCGCAAGGAGCATCCGCTTTCGATGCGGCTGCCCGAAGCTGATATCGCCATCATCGATCGAGCCGCAGCGCTCCGCGGTCGCTCACGCACGGATTTTGTGCGCGAAGCGGCTGTCCGAGCGGCCGAGGATGTTCTGATGGAGGCCTTGCCCATCCGGATGAGTCCCACAGGCTTCAAGGCCTTCGTCGCGGCATTGTCCAGACCGGCCAGCGCCGTCCCCGAGATGATGGAACTGTTCCGGCGCAGCGCCCCATGGGAGACCGGTGGTGCGGGAAACGAGAGCTGAGGTTGGCGATCTCCGGCCCCGAATTGTTGACGGCGGGCCACGATGTCGCCGGGTTCTCCTGCGGCAAGCCGTCGCTCGACCGCTGGCTCAAAATGCGAGCCTGGTCTAACCAGGAAAAGGGTTTTACGGCCGTTCTCGTCGTCCATGAATCCAATCGGGTGATCGGTTATTACGGACTGGCGCCAACGGCCATCGTGCCCTCAATACTGCCGCGGTCTATCCGGACCGGCCAGCCGCCCGACCCTGTCCCCTGCCTGCTGCTCGGGCAGCTTGCGACCGATCAGAATTGGATCGGCAAGGGAGTTGGTACGGGCCTCCTGAAACATGCACTGCAACGCTGCGTCACGGCAGCCGAGCTCATCGGCGGTCGCGCACTGATTGTAAACGCGGTTGACGTCGAGGCTGCCGCGTTCTGGAGGCGGCGCGGCTTCCTTCCCTCAAAGGACGACCCGCTCATCCTGTTCAGGTCGATCGCCGACATTGCCAGGTCACTTCGCTGAAACGGCCGGTCGCAGACCCAAGCTCGCCGCTTTTTGACAATCCCCTTCGGAAAGCTCAAGGCTGAGCCAGGGTCGAGCCGCCCGGCCATTGCGGGCGTCGGGCGTCATGAGTATCGTCACACTCAGCCACACACATTACGATGAATCGCCATGCGCACCAATATCGAGAGCGACGAGACGCTGATGACAGAAGCCCAGAAGGCTTCCGGACATACAACCAAGAAGCAGACGGTGGAGGAGGCGCTCCGTTTGATGATCAGGCTGCGACGGCAGCACGAGGTCGACGCGGCGTTCGGCAAGTACCGCTGGCGCGGCAAGCTCGCCCAGAGCCGCAAGCGGAGAGGATCGGGGTGATCGTTGTCGACAGCGGAAGAAACTCTTGGATTTCCTCACACAACCGACATGTGAAACGGCAGCGCCCATTGTTACGTGGCCAAGCTTGTGTGGTTACAGCACTGGTTTCCGTATCAGGATGCCGCCGATGACCTGCCTGAAGCGCGCCTCCGGTCAACCGCGCCCGATGGCCTCAACTGCGCGCGCTGCGGCAAACCAAAGTTCGCTCGATGGCATCCAAGATGAAATCGAGTTTTTTTCCTACGTCCTCTGCGAGGAAGCGCAGAACGAAATAACCATTCTCCTGGAGCAACTGGTCTTTTCTGCGATCTCGCCGGTAGGCCTCGACATTTCCGAGATGGTGCGAGCCGTCCAATTCTATGGCCAGGCGAGCGATCGGGCACAGCAAGTCGACTTCCATTCGGCCCCAACCGTCAAACGCAATCGGCAGCTCGGCATTGAGCCTGAAGCGTCCCGCCATCGTCGGCAGCGTTTCCAGCCGGCGATAGAGAAATGCCTCGGTTGCACTCCTCGCCCGATCGGCACCTTCGGCATCAGGTGCAAATTCCCGGGCGACGTTCGCGAACAGCGTCCCGAGCGGCGCGTCCACGCCGTCTCGGATCAGCCTGCGGACGCTGATCGCGTAGTCCCGCTTCCATTGCGGATCAACAGGCAAGGGAACGTCGGCCGGCCACCCCGGAACCGCACTCGCCGGTAATAGGATTTTGTATCCCACAGCTTCATATCCCCGGCAGCGCCGGTCAAACATCCGGGCCAGCACAGGCACGTTCAGATCGGCATAGTCGTAGACCCTGACCTCGTTCTTCCCATCGAAGCGGCGATGCAACCGGCCGACATATTGCGCAATCGTTCCCTGCCAGGAAACCGGCATGGTCAGGAACAGCGTATCCAGCCTCGCATCATCAAATCCCTCGCCAAGGTATCGCCCCGTCGCCAGCAACAGCCGCTCCTCCTCGCGAGGAATGGCCGCCAGCCGCTCGGCAGCCGCTTTAAGGTCTTTCCGACCCATGCCGCCACGCAAAACGATCACATGCCGAATCCGCGGTGTGAGAAGGTTGAAGAGGCGATCCAGATGTTCCCTGCGCTCGGTCAGTATGACCGGAGAACGCCCTTGCTTGACGATTCCGACCACTTCGTCGCAGATGAGCCCGTTTCTCACCTCGTCGTTCGCCAATTCGCTGCAGAGGTCGTGGAACTGTATCCTTTCGTCGGGATGCGGCTCGCGTAGCGGACGGAATGCCGTCGGGCGAACGAAGACATGATGCTCGAATGGTCTGATAATCGCCTGGCTTTTTGCATTGACGCGGTGGCGAACGGATCCGCACTGCATGAACACGATGGGATGATGCCCGTCTTTGCGCGTGAGCGTCGCGGTCAATCCCGTAAAGTACTTCGCCCTGGCACGACGCGCGACCTGCTCGAAGCTGTATGCGGGGAGGTGGTGGCATTCATCGACGATGATGTGACCGTAGTCGGCGACGCGATCGTCAACCGTGCCTTTGCGGACCAGGCTCTGAAGCAACGCAACATCCAGCGCTCCGATAAATTTCCTTCGTCCGCCTCCGATTCGGCCTATCGATTGCTCCGGCAGGTCGAGAAAAGAACGAAGCCGCTCGACCCATTGTTCAAGCAACTGCGCTCGATGCACCAGCACGAGCGTATTGGTGCGGCGCTGTGCGATCAGCCACGCCGCAACGACGGTTTTTCCGAATGCGGTGGTGGCGGCGAGAATACCGGTGTCGCTGGCCAGCATCGCTTGGGCCGCCACCAGCTGCTCCGGGCGCAATTCGCCGCGAAACTCGGCCGCAAGCGGCAGACCTGCGTAACGTTCGTCGCGCACGGTTACGGAAATCTTCAAATCGGCGCACAGCCGCTGCACGTGCTCAAGGCAACCGCGCGGCAAACTGATGTGTGAGGGATGATCCTCCGCGCACGAAATGATCCTGGGTTTATCGTAGACTGGCAGCCGCATGGCTTGAGCCCGGTAGAATTCCGGATTCTGAAATGACGCCAGGCGAAGCAGCCGGTTGCGCAGCGCCGGCGGCAGCGCCTCTTTCGCGACGTAGATTTCGTTGGCCAGCACTAATTCCAGCATCTCGGGCAACGGGCCGGCTATCGGGGGATCTTTCCGACGGCGCGATGGCGGAGTTTGCCATGGGACGTGTGTCTCTTCCTCCGTTGCAGGGAGGAGAACTCCGACGATGCGACCGGTCGCCTCTGCCTGCTCAAGGACATGCTCGACCGTAGGCCGATCCATTCGCTGGATGGTCGAGAGAAATGCCCATTGGTCGGCATAAGGTGCGAAGTTCGGGTCGAGGAACACAGAATTATCGCGATCGCGCGGATGCTTTTGCAGCGGCAACGCGATCAGATTACCGAATCCGCCCTTCGGGAGCGTATCCTGATTGGGGAAAAAGCGGTCATAGGACTTCAGGCCAAGCTCGGGCCGCCGTTCCATCGTCTCCGTTATGATATGGGCGCCGAGACGTCTCGCCAGCGACGCTGGAATCGGATGATCGAAGAAAATCCAAATGTGCGCGCCATTGCCGGAGCGCGATCGTTCCAGCGCTGCGGGAATGCTCAATAGATGACAGGTCTCGAGAACCGCGCTGGCATCCGCGCGCCAACTGTTCTTGTCGAAGTCGACCGCGAGAAAGTAGCTGGTTTCATCAGGGAGCATGGGGTACACGCCCATCACGAACGGCGCCCCGACGTCGTCGTGACCCTGCAGGTGCCAGGTGACGACCGCATCGGTGACCGGACGGAACCGCTGATGCGGACATTCCGTGCACCTGATCTTCGGTTTTTCGCAGACGCCCCTCACCCACTCATTGGCGCAATCCGGCTGATAGCCCGATCTGCCCGACTTCCGGCTTTCGAACCGGCGCGCATACACATCCTCTCGGCCGCGAAACAGCGACCGAAACAGCGCGACCTTCATAGCAGGCGAAGAGCGGTTGTCGACCGCCCGGTCGCGCCGGCCGGCGGAGTCAAGCGGGGCGACGATGAGCGTCTCTACGGACTCCACCTGCTGGAAAGTCATCGTCGTCTTATCCTCGCGGAACCAGCGCCTCTGGCCCTGGCGATCCGAGAGCCATCACGCCTTCGACCTTGTCCCGAAGCCGAGACTGGCGCAAGGGCGCGGGGACAGGGTGCCCGAGATGTCAGAACGCCCGTGCGACAACGGGAAGAATCCGGACGCGTTCGATTTCTAGCAACCGTACTGTATTAGTTTGACTCCAGCCTTTGGCCGACCCCTTGGACCAAGCAGTCTGGATGCGGGGGCGCCGAAGGAGGGCGACCACAAGGGTCGCCCCTTGTGGGCGCCCTTCTCAACCTCATTGCGGGACCGAAAATTGCCTGAACCGGTCAGTTTCAGTTTGGATCGGTAGACGTGTGCGCGATTTTTCGACAGACTGACGCAACTCTGCAGCGCATTGTGATGGACCAGGAGGATTGTCGTGAGATTGTTTCGAAGTGTTGTAGTCGGCATCGCATTCTCGGCGCTGCTGGCGGCAGGCGCCACCGGCGCCGGTGCCGAAGACGAGCCGCTCGGCGTTCGGTTGGTCAACCAGATGAACGCGCTCTACGGCGCGCATCCGGGCGTTCGGGCCAACCATGCCACGGGCGCCGTATTCGAGGGCATGTTCACACCGGCCGAAGGCGCCGATGCACTGAGTTCGGCTGTCTTTCTCAAAGGTGCCCCGACGCCGCTGGCGATTCGCTTTTCCAATTCGGGCGGCGTGCCGGACGCGCCCGACATCGATCCGTCGACCGGCGGTGTCCGCGGCATGGCCATCAAGTTCCGTCTTAAGGATGGAAGCGAAGCCGACATTGTTTGCATATCGGCAAACGGGTTTCCGGTCGCGACCGGCGAGGACTTTCTGGCCCTGCTGCAGGCCGCCGGCGCGAGCGGTCCCGATGCGCCTAAGCCGACCCCGGTCGAGAAATTCTTGTCAACCCATCCGGCCGCCCTCGCTTTTGTCACGACGCCGCGGCCTGTGGCGGTCAGTTATGGCACGCAGCCGTTCTTCGGCGTCAATGCATTCAAGTTCACCAATGCGCAGGGAACGAGCAAGTTCGGCCGCTACCGCCTCGTGCCGGAGAGCGGCCCCGCTTTTGTGAGTGATGAGGAGGCCGCGAAGCGTGCCCCGAATGCGCTCGCCGACAATCTACGGGCATCGCTGGAAAAAGGACCGGTCAAGTTCCGCCTCCTGGTGCAGGTTGCCGCCGCTGATGATCCGATCACCGATGCCACGAAGGTCTGGCCGGACAGCCGGCCGACGGTGGCGCTCGGCGAAATCGCGGTCATCAAGGCGTTGGACACCAAGAAAGTCGAGAACGATTTGCTGTTCTTGCCTACCAACGTGACGACCGGCATTGATCCATCAGATGACCCGATCATCAACACCCGCACCGAGGCCTACGCGGAATCGTTCGGCCGCCGTACCAAATAGAAACGCTCAGGCCAGATAGGATCGGTGCAGTATGTCGGGATCGGCGAGCAGCGGCTGCGGCGGGCCGCCATAGGTCAAGCGGCCGCGGGAGATCACGCAGACATCGGACGCCAGTCGCAGCGCTACCGCCGTGAATTGTTCGATCAAGAGCACGCCGGTGCCTTCTTCCGCCAGCCGCGCCAGCACCGCCATCAGCCGCTTGACGATCAAAGGCGCCAGACCAAGCGACATCTCGTCGGCCAGGATGAAGCGCGGGCGCGCCACCAGCGCCTGGCCGAGCGCGAGGATCTGCTGCTGTCCGCCGGACAACAGCCGTGCGCGCTGGCCGCGGCGCTCGGCCAATTCGGGGAACAGATCGTAGACATCGCCGACCGCGCTTTTCAACGCGGAAGCATCGTGATGGAACCCGGCGGCGCGCAGGTTTTCATCGACCGTGAGGCCGTCCAGCACCCGGTGGCCTTCCAGGATCGCGGCGATGCCGTTGCGGCGAATGATCTCGGGCGAACTCCCCGCCAGCTCCCGCCCGTCGAGCGAAATGGTGCCGGCATCGATCGGCAGCACGCCGGCCAGTGCCAGCACCAGCGAACTTTTTCCGGCACCATTCGGACCCAGCAGCGCCGTGATCTTGCCGGCCGACAATTTCAGCGATACGCCGCCAAGCACCACCTTGCCGGCGCGCTTGACGACGAGATCCCTGATGACGAGCTCGCTCATCGGATCTCCTCGACACCGAGATAGACCGCCCTCACCCGGTCATTCCTGAGCACATCGTCGGTGGCGCCGAAGGCGATCAGCGAGCCGAAATCCAGCACCATCGTCATCGGGCATGTGGTCTGGATCAGATCGACGTCATGATCGATCAGGAGCGTCATCGCGCCATTGAAATCGTGCATGCCGGCGATCACCTGGCGCAGATGGGCGGTCTCGGTTTCCGCGAAACCCGCACCGGGCTCGTCGAGCAACAGGATGCGCGGCGAGCCTACCGCGCAGCGCGCCAGTTCGGTCATGCGACGCTGAAAGCTGTCGAGTTCGGCGGTTGCCGCCGACCGCAGGCCAGCGATGCCGGTGAAGTCGAGCGCCGCCGCGACGGCATGGTCGCGCTCGCGGCCGCCGAGGCCGAGCGGGTCAAGGACGACACGGACGTTGTCCTCGACCGTGAGTTCGTCGACCACCTGCTCCATCTGGAACGACCGCCGCAGGCCCCAGCGGGCGCGCAGATAGGGCGCCATCCTCAGGAGATCGGTATCGAACGCGGTGATGCAGCCCGCACGCGGCCGGATGAAGCCGGAGAACACGTTCAGGAACGTGGTCTTGCCGGCCCCGTTCGGACCAATGATGCCGACGACCGGAGCATCCAGCTTGACGCTGATATCGCTCAGCGCGGTCACACCACCGAATTTTACGGTGATGCCGTCGATCGCGATCATGGCCGCTTTCCCCTTTGAGCAAACAGACCGCTGAGGCCGGTCGCGATCTGTCCGGCGATACCCTGGGGCGCGGTGATCAGCGCATGGACCAGCCCGGCGCCGAAGATGATATAGGCGGCGTTGCCGTTGATGCCCCAATCATTGAACAGCGCCGGCAACAGCCGGTAGAGCGCGGCGGCGATCACCGCGCCGAACCAATGCCAGGCGCCGCCGGCGATGGTGAGCGCGAAGATCAAAACGGATTCGGCTGCCGGAAACGAGCGGGCGTCGAGCAGCTGCAAGCTGCCGGCGAGCAGTCCGCCGGCGATCCCGGCCAGGAATCCGGACAGCGCGAACCCCCAGACCTTGTAGAAGGTGACGTTGACACCGGCGGCCATCGCAGAGGCCTCGCTCTTCCGGATCAAGGCCCAGGCGCGACCCGGCCGCCCGATCTCATGCAAATGGATGATGAGAAAACCGAGCGCCGCGACCGCGATCGAATAGACCAGATAGGCTTGGTCCGACTGCGCCAGTAAGGGGCGGCGCATATAGGCGACCGCCTGCACCTCAAATCCGGTCCAGCCGGCGCCGCCGTTCGGAAACCGGATTACCCCGATCAGGATCGCGAAACCGCCGGCCGCCATCAGCGTCACCAGCGCCAGATAAAGCCCGCGCATGCGCAGCGCCGGGTAGGCCATCAGCATGCCCACGATGGCGGTGAACAGGCCGCCGGCCAGCAGTCCGACTTCGAACGGCAGTTCGGTGCCATGGGCCAGCCGCAGCGCGACCCAGCCGCCGCAGCCCATCAGCGCCACATGGGCCAGCGTCACCTGGCCAAGGCGGCGGTAGAGCAGCGCAATCGCCGCCGATGTCAGCGTGTAGACGGCGACGGAAGTAAGGATCTTCAGCCACTGCGCGTTGGCGGTGAGCACGATCGCGAGCGCCGCGGCCGCGACGATCAGCACCGTGGGCAACGCCGCCAGGATCCGGCGAATGGGTTTTGATGATCCCATGGCTCAGTCTTCGCCGGCAAAGGTCAGCGCGCGTCCGCGCTGCAGCCACATCAGGGCGGCGATGGCGACGACGAAAGGGGCGGCGACGCGGTAAGGCGAGAGCGAGGGAACGAGCGCAAGCATGCTCTCGATGATGCCAATCAGGAGCCCGGCGCCGAATGTGCCGGGAATCGAGGTCAGCCGCCCGACGACGGTGGCAGCGATGACGGGAATGACGACGAAGGTCAAAACCGCCGGGTCGAGCCGGACGAGGTCGCCGAACAACAGGCCGGTGAACCCGGCCAGCAGGCCGGAAAGCCCCCAGGCGATGGCCTCGACTCGCCGGATCGGCGTCCCCAGAACGGCCGCCACCTGCCGGTTGTCGGCCAGCGCGCGCATCATCAGCCCCATCCGGCTGCGGGCCAGAAACACCACCATCGCAACCGTCGCTGCGACCCCCGCCGTCAGCGCCAGGATCCGCGTTGCGGTGATGCGAAGGCCGAGGCATTCGATCGAGGCGAGATCGGTGACCAGCGACAACCGCCGCGGCGTGATGATCCAGAGCAGGTTCATGATGCCGAGCAGGACGATGGCAAGGCCAAGCGTCGCCACCGCCTTGACCACGGGCTCCCGATGGGCGAGCCGCGGCGCAACGAGGCCGCCATATCCGAGCGAGATCAGGCAGCCGAGGCCGATACTGGCCGCCCACGCCACGGGTTCCGGCCAGCCCCAGTCGAGCAGCTGCCACGCCACCATCGCCCCCAGCCCGCCGATCGCGCCATAGGCGAAATTCAGCACGCCGGTGGCGCGGTTCAGGATCACGAGGCCTACCCCGCCGAGGGCATAGAGCGCGCCGACGGCGAGGCCGGAGATAAGAAACAGCCAATAGGCCATCGTGGCGAAGCATCCGGTTAGCTGGCGCCGCGACCTTATTTCGCCGCGATGCCGAGCTTCTTCTCCGCGTCGCGGATCGGGTCGAGATAGGCGCTATCGACGTCGCTGCATTGGCCGACCAGTTTGAAGCCGCCCTTCACCAGCTGCACCATCCGGTTGGTGTGGTTGGGCATGTGGCGGTCGCCGTCGCCGACATAATAGGGCGCGCAGAGCAGGTCGGACTTCTCGCCGGCGATGCCTCGGATCGCCGCGGTGACGGTCTTGCGGTCGATCTTGGCCGGATCGAGTTTCAGCACCGCATTGACGAAGAATTTAGCTGCCAGGAAGCCGGCCTGGCTGAAGGTGTCGCGCCGATCCTTGGGCGAGGCGTAGGTGTCCATGACGTCGCGCCAGTTGGCCGCGTCCGGTCCGGTTTCCTCGAACGGCGCCAGTTCGATATTGACGTAGACATGGTCGGCCCAGTAGTCGCCAAGCGCGGCCGGAATGTTCTTGTCATAGAACGTGGTCGGCGCGATCCACTTGTACTTGTCCCGCAATCCCTGTTCCTGCGCGGGCTTCAGCAAGGCGGCGCCGAGCCCGGCCGGCAGCGCGGCCAGAATCGTGTCGGCGCCGGAGGCCACCGCCTGCAGCAACGCCGCATTGAGGTCCGGGGCGGCGGGATCGACATAGACATTCGAGCTCTTGAGGCCTCGTTTGGCCATGAATTTCTCGATCCAGGTGCAGGCATAGGGGCCGGTGCTGGGAATATTCGGGGTGACGCAGACGACGTTCTTGGTGCCGAGATTGGCCACCGCCCATTGCACCGCGCCGACATTGGACGGCAGCGGGCCTTCATTGGTCGAAACGATGTTCTTGGCTTCAAAACACTCCGACACTGCGCAGGCCGCGGCCATCGACATCACGTCCTCGGTGGCATAGAGCTTGGCGTTGACGCCCATCTCGACAAACGAACCGCTGCCGACCAGCGCCACCACCTTCATGTCCTTGACAAGCTTGGTCGCGACCTGGGCCGCCACCTCCGGATTCCACTGGTCGTCTTCGATAAAATACTCGATCGGACGGCCGTTGATGCCGCCATTGGCATTGACGCAGGCGAAATAGGCCTTCGCCGCGTAGGCCGACGACGAGAAATCGTCCGGACCGGTTTGACCGACAACGGCGCCGACCTTGATCGGCTCGCCGGTGGCCTTCTTGCCGTTGTTGAGCCCGCAGGTCGGCGCGGCCAGCGCGGCCCCCGCCGGCAATAGCAGCGCTGCGGCCACCGCGGCCGCGAACATCCCGATCGTGGATTTCATGACTTCCCTCCCCTCATGGTCCAGGTCTCTGCCCGGATTGCAATCTGAAATATTAGGCCGTTCTGTCGGGCCCTGTCTTGGACCAGTGCGCACCCGACTTGGACTGCAGCGCTATCGTAGCTCTGGCGTGTCAGCCGTCGAGCAGGTGCTTGAGGCGACTGTCCCGCGATCGACGGCGAGAAGAGGCCGTCAGCGGCCTGAAGTTCAGGCCGCCGCGACGATCGCCGGTCCGCTCGCCGGCGGATTACCTGAAAAGCTTGTCGACATAGGCGGCGCCGATACCGACCTTGTCATAATGCTTGCGGCAAAGGTCGATGTAGGTGTGGACATCGAAATAGCCGGTGGTCTCGCCCTTTTCATCGAGCCAGATCAGCGGACCGGTCACGTTGAAATGCACTTTCATCGGCTCGGGATGCTCGTAGGCGACCAGCGTGTGGCCTTCGCCCGGGGTCTCGTAGACGAAGTCGCCGGCGGTGGCGACCCAATCATGCTCAAGATAGCCCCATTTACCGGAGATGGTGTAGGCGAACACCTCATGCGGATGATAATGCCGGTTGACCAGGCCGGCCCCCTTGGCCATCAGGATATCGGCCCATTTGTTCTGCGAGGGCGAAATCCACAGCGGCCGCGACGATACGGTGTCGCTGAAGGGCACGTAATAGCGCTCATCGTCGGTCGGCGCATTCGAGATATAGACTTCCGGCTTGGCGTCGGGTTGAAAGACCTTTTCGATCGGCGTCAGGCCACGCCAGAATTCAGGCTTCGGTTGTTCGTTCATCGCATCCTCCCGGTAATGTCCGCGCATCCCCTGCAAGCCGATTGCTCTCGGTTTGCTGATCTGTCTTTTATGTTTATAGACGCTGCAGGCCCAATTGCCCTCAGCCGTGTCGGCGTCGGGTCGAGCGGGATATTCTGCATATTCCAGCCCTGCGTTCAATCGCGGGCTTGTGCCGCCAGCAGTTCTCAATACGAATGAATCGCAATTGCAACTGGGGTGCTTGCTGAGGCTCGGGCGGCGGCGAGGATGCGGCGTTTTGACTCGGCGGACAGAATGGGGATTCGCAAACGGGCGTGAA
>NZ_JBEKXH010000199.1:0-11521 GCF_049512235.1 Bradyrhizobium sp. | reverse complement strand
TTCGAACTGCCTATGGGAGATCCTTGGTCACGCGTGGCGACCTGTCCGGGGGAGTTGACCAACTGCGCCAGGGGTTTCTCCTGGACGAACGCAATAGGAACAGGCGCGGCCTCTCGATCGTCACCCCACTGCTTGTCAATGTCTTGGTCCGGCAAGGCCAAAATCAGCAGGCGAGCGAATTGTTGGACCGGGCATTAGCCATTGCACCAAACGAGAGGGCGATCCAAAGACTCAGAGAGGTCGAACAGGGCCCCGCGCCATCCGCGGCTCCTCGGTTGACTGGAAAAATCAAGCGACTGCTCGAATCGATGGGGCGACCTCGTTACGGCTTCATCGAAACCGACAGGGGTGAAACAGACGTCTACTTCTCCGAAAAACAGATCGGGATCGTCGTCTATTCCAGCCTATCTGTCGGCATGTCGGTAGAAGCAGACGTTGTCACTGGCGCCGATGGGCGACGTCAGGCCCTCGCGGTTCGCCCTGGCGTGGCTGCCCGAAAATTGCTTCGTTGATTCGTTGAAGTGAGTCCCCCAAAACAAAAATCCGGGTCTTTCGACCAGGCCATCAACACTCTCAGCACCGACCCGCTTGCCGCGAAACCCTCACCCCGCCTTCGCCACCGGCGCACTTGCCGCCTTCTTCTTCTCGATCTGCCGCTTCAGCTCCAGCGCCCGCGGCGACAACACCGCCGCCTTGGCCTTGAGCAGAAACGCATCCAAGCCGCCATTGTGGTCGACGCTCTTGATGGCGTTGGTGGAAACGCGCAGGCGCACATTGCGGCCGAGCGCATCCGACATGAAGGTGACGTTGCACAGGTTCGGCAGGAACCGGCGCTTGGTCTTGATGTTGGAGTGGCTCACCGTGTGGCCCACTTGCGGGCCCTTGGCCGTCAGTTCGCAGCGCCGCGACATCGTCACAAATCCTCTGGCATCCCCGGGCTCGAACACGCCTTGGGGTTCAAAAATCACGTCCATTTCAGGAACCGCGGAGCTATAGGGGCAGCCCGGCAGCGCGTCAAGGTTTTGCGCACCCGAATAGCCGGTTCCACGCACCTCCCCGCGACCTCTCGCGAACAATCATATTATCGGCGCATTCACCGCCGAAATCAGGGATCGTGGGCGTGCACCCTTTAGGGATGGCGCGTATTTGCTGGAAAAGCACGCCGACGCGTTGTCTGACGGATATTTTTGCTTAAATGACCCGAGATACGCGCGTAACACAGGATCGCCCTGCAGTGACCCCGCCCCGCATCGTTTCGCCCCGGCTGGCAAGAGCTGCGCTGCGGGCGCAGGCCGGACTGTGCGGCGGCGCGTTGCTGCTATTGGTCACGCTGCCGGCCGCGTCCGCCCAGGGCCGGCTGGATGCGCGCTATGAGGCGACACTGGCCGGCATTCCCGTCGGCAAGGGCGCCTGGACCATCGAAATAACGGACGATCAGTTTTCCGCCACTGCCTCCGGCGCCACCGCCGGACTGATGAAGGCATTTTCCGGCGGCAGCGGCACCGGCGCGTCCCAGGGCCGGGTCGTGGGCGGCGCGCTGGTGGCGACGAATTATTCCGCCTCCACCTCGACAGCGAAAAAGACCGAAGCCATTCACATTTCGCTGGCCAACGGCAACGTCAAGGAATACGGCATCGAGCCGGAACCGCCGGTCGATCCGAACCGGATCCCCGTGACCGAGGCGCATCGGCGCGGCGTCTACGATCCGATGACCGGATCGATGCTGCATGTCCCCGGCACGGCAGATCCGCTCAGCCCCGAGGCCTGCCACACCGGCGCTGCGATCTTCGACGGCCGCATGCGCTACGATCTCAAGCTCGACTTCAAGCGCATGGAAACCGTTAAGGCCGAAAATGGCTATTATGGCCCTGTCGTGGTGTGCGCGATCTATTTCTCGCCGGTCGCGGGCTATATCCCCGACCGTCCCGTGATCAAATATCTCGCCGCCCAGCGCAACATCGAAATCGCGTTCGCGCCGGTCGCCGGCACGCGCATCCTGGTGCCGTTCCGGATGGTGATCCCGACCCCGCTTGGCAAAGCCATGCTGGAGGCCACCCAGTTCATCACCCAGGCGACCCCGCCGCGGGTCGCCAAAACACAATGAATCCTGTTGACTCCTGAGCTAAGGGTTCGGCACCTGCGGTTAACGACTGCGCGCCCACAGGCAGCCCTCGTCGACCTCTGCCGAACTTGATCTAGTGCTGCAATGGGGTGTCGACGCGAGATGTTGCGGTGAACGAAACCGGAGAGCATAGGAGTCAGCGATTCGGGCGCGATTCGTTCCGGACTCGTTCCAGAACTTAAGCCGCGACCGCGCTGGCGTCGCAATATGACACACGTCTCAAGCGCCCTTCGACGCAGAAACACCTGATAAACATGGCCTTCCCGTCATCACCGTCCACGATATCAAGCGGACGGGCTCCCGGCGCCGGGGTCACCGCAGTGCTCGGACCGACCAATACCGGCAAGACCCACCTTGCGATCGAGCGGATGCTGGCCCATTCCTCCGGGCTGATCGGGTTGCCGTTGCGGCTGTTGGCGCGCGAGGTCTACAACAAGATCGTCGATCGCGTCGGGCCGGACGCGGTTGCGCTGATTACCGGCGAGGAAAAGATAAAGCCGCCGAAGGCGCGGTTCTGGGTCTCCACCGTGGAGGCGATGCCGCGCGATCTCGACGTGTCCTTCCTGGCGGTCGACGAAATCCAGATCGCGGCCGATCTGGAACGCGGGCATGTTTTTACCGACCGTATCCTGCATCGCCGCGGCCGCGACGAAACCCTGCTGCTCGGCGCCGCCACCATGCGCCCGATCATCGAGCGGCTATTGCCAGGCGCCAGCATCGTCACCCGGCCGCGGCTGTCGCAGCTGGAATTCGCCGGCGACCGCAAGATCACCCGGCAGCCCCGGCGCACCGCGATCGTGGCGTTTTCGGCCGACGAGGTTTATGCCATCGCCGAACTGATCCGGCGCCAGCATGGCGGCGCCGCGGTGGTGCTGGGCTCGCTGTCGCCGCGCACCCGCAACGCGCAAGTGGCGATGTTCCAGTCCGGCGACGTCGACTATCTGGTGGCGACGGATGCGGTCGGCATGGGGCTCAATCTCGACGTCGATCACGTCGCCTTCGCCTCCGACCGCAAATATGACGGCTATCAGTTCCGCAGGCTGAACCCGTCCGAATTCGCCCAGATCGCCGGCCGGGCCGGCCGCGCCACCCGCGACGGCACCTTCGGCACCACGGGCCGCTGCGCGCCGTTCGAGCCGGAACTGGTCAACGCGTTGCAGAATCACACCTTCGACAGTGTGAAAGTTCTGCAATGGCGCAATACGACGCTGGATTTTTCTTCGCTGGGCGCCCTGCAGGTGTCGCTGGCGCTGTCGCCCTCGCACGACGCGCTGACCCGTGCGCCGATTGCCGAGGATCTGCGCGTGCTCGACCATGCCGCCCGCGATGCCGATGTGCGTTCCTTGGCCCATGGCGCCGAGGCGGTGGAACGGCTGTGGGATGCCTGCCAGATTCCGGATTACCGCAATATCGCGCCGGCGGCGCACGCCGAACTGGTAACGACCTTGTTCGGTTTTCTGATGCAGAAGGGGCGAATTCCGGACCCATGGTTCGCCGCCCAGGTCGATCAGGCCGATCGCATCGATGGCGATATCGACACGCTTTCGGGCCGGATCGCGCAAATCCGGACCTGGACCTTCGTGGCCAACCGCCCGGACTGGCTGGCCGACCCCGAACATTGGCAGGGGATCACCCGCGAGGTGGAAAATAAATTGTCCGATGCGCTGCATCTTCGCCTCACGGAACGTTTCGTCGATCGCCGGACCAGTGTATTGATGCGCCGCCTGCGGGAAAACACGATGTTGAATACGGAAATCGGCAAGACCGGCGAAGTGATCGTAGAAGGCCATGTGATCGGCCGGCTCGACGGATTCACTTTCGCGCCCGACGCCGCCGAGGCCGGCTCCGACGCCAAGGCCTTGCAGGCGACCGCGCAAAAGGCGCTGGCCGGCGAAATCGACGCGCGTGCCGAGAAATTGTCGGCGGCGCGCGACGATCAGTTTGTGCTGACATCGGATGGCACCATCCGCTGGACCGGCGACGCAGTGGCGCGGCTGATGGCCGCCGACGATGCGCTGCATCCGCGCATCCGCATCATTTCCGACGAGCGGCTGAACGGCGCGCCGCGCGAGGCCGTGCAGACGCGGCTCGATCTGTGGCTGAAGACGCATATCGAGAAGCTGTTGGGACCTCTGTTCGATCTCGCCAAGGCCGAAGACGTCACCGGGATCGCGCGCGGCATCGCTTTCCAGCTGATCGAAGCGCTTGGCGTGCTGGAGCGTTCCAGGATCGCCACCGAGATGAAGGATCTGGATCAGCCCTCGCGCGCCTCGTTGCGCAAATACGGCGTACGCTTCGGCGCCTACCACATTTATTTGCCGGCGCTGCTGAAGCCGGCAGGCCGCGCGCTGGCGTTGCTATTGTGGGCGCTGAAAAAGGACAATGTCGATATGTCGGCGCTGTCGGGGGCCCAGCACCTGGCGGCCAGCGGCCGCACCTCGTTCCCGGTCGACAAGGCGCTCGATCGCGACGCCTATCGCGTGCTCGGCTACCGCCAGTGCGGCGAGCGCGCGGTGCGGGTCGATATTCTGGAGCGCCTCGCCGATCTCATTCGTCCGGCGCTGTCGTGGCGCGAGACCTCGCCGGGCGAAAAGCCCGCTGGCGCGTTCGACGGCCGCAGCTTTGTCGTGACCCAGGCCATGACGTCCCTGACGGGGTCGGCCGGCGAAGATTTTGCCTCGATCCTGCGCGCGCTCGGCTATCGCAGCGAGCGCCGCCCGGCGCCGCCGCCGAAACCGGCGCCTGCGGTGGTCGAAGCGGCGGCCGCGGAAGCAACCGCGGCAGAGGCTGATCCGGCCGCTTTGCCGGAGCAAACCTCCGAAACGGCTTTGGAAGCCGCGGCGGAACACGGCGATGCGATAGCGGCTGCACCTGAGGCGACCCCGACAAGCGCTGACACCGCCAACGACGTTGCAGCCGCCGGCGACGAGGGATCGGCAGCTGTCGAGCCGGCCGCGGTCAACGAAAGTCCCGTCGTTCAAATCTTGGAAGTCATTGAAGTCTCGGAAGCCTCGGAAGCCTCGGAAGCCTCGGAAGCCTCGGAAGTCTCGGAAGTCTCGGAAGTCTCGGAAGCCTCGGAAGCCTCTGAAGTCTTGGAAGTCTTGGAAGTCTTGGAAGCCTTGGAAGTCTTGCCGGATTCGACCGCTTCAATCCCGGTCGCAATATCGGACGTGGTGCAGCCCGAGGCCGCCGCCCGGACAGTGACGGAAGCAGCGATTGATGCTGCCGCTGTCGAGCCCGGCACGGCTCCCGCTGAAGCGCCAGCGGAGGCGGCGGCAGCAGCGCCGGAACTGGTGGAGGTCTGGCGGCCCGGCGGTCGCTCGGAAGAGCGCCGTCCGCATCATGATCGCAACCGTCATCGTCGTCAGGACCGTCCCCAGCAAGCGGCTGCGCCCGCCGCCGCCCCAGGCGAGGCCGGCGACGCCGCCAAGGGCCAGCGGCAACGGCGCGGGCGGCGTGACCGCAACCGCGATTTCCAAAAACCGCACTCCGATGCGCCGGTTGAAGCCACGGCGCCAGCGGTCGATAGCGCGCCGGCGCACGAACCGCGCCCGGACAGGACGGAGCAGCCGCGCGAGGACAGGGTGCAGCAGCCGCGTCAGGACAGGGTGCAACAGCCGCGCGAGCGCTTTCAGGGCCGGGACAAGGACAAAAGCGGAGAAGCCGCTGGGAACAAGGGCAAATTCGGCGGAGGTCGCGACAAGGGCGGCCGTGACAAAGGCGGCCGCGACAAGCGTCCCGACAGCGGCCCCTCGCATCGGCAGTTCGCCACCAGCGCCGCCCCGCGCGAACGCGATCGTCCGATCGACCCCAATTCGCCGTTTGCCAAGCTCGCAGCGCTCCGGGAGCAACTCACCGCCAACCGCAAGGATCGCTGAAAGTGGTGTGGCTTGGAGCGCCAGCGTCTCGATAAATGGCTGTGGCACGCGCGGGTGGTGAAGGCCCGCACCAGCGCTGCCGCGTTGGTCGAGGCCGGGCATGTCCGCATCAACGGCGTACGCGAACGGGCACCTGGCCATGCCGTGAAGGCTGGCGACGTGCTGACGATCGGACTCGATCGCAGCGTGCGCATTCTCAGGGTGGTCGGATTTAGCGAGCGGCGGGGCGATGCGTCGGCGGCGCGCGTGCTGTATGACGATTTGGAGGAACAGCGGGAATGACTATTTCGGGCTGAGCTAAAAGCTGCCATCAATGTCGGGCGAAAACGCTCTCCCCCGCGCGCGCTGCTTCCCTTGCGGCCGTGGAGTTCCTGCGCTACGCAACCTGGTAAAATCGACCCGTTCGGAGCCCTGGATGACTTACGTCGTCACTGAAGCGTGTATCAAGTGCAAATATACCGATTGCGTGGAGGTCTGCCCGGTAGACTGCTTCTACGAGGGTGAAAATATGCTGGTCATTCATCCCGACGAATGCATCGACTGCGGTGTATGCGAGCCTGAATGCCCCGCCGACGCCATCAAGCCGGATACCGAGCCCGGTCTGGAGAAATGGCTTGAAGTGAATACCGAATATGCCAAGAATTGGCCGAATATTACCCAAAAGAAGGAATTTCCGCCTGATGCCAAGGATTACGAAGGTATGGAGGGAAAGTTTGAGAAATATTTTTCTCCCGCGCCGGGCACCGGAGACTGATTGAACAAGCATCGATTTAACCCTAATGCCGACGATATGGCCAAAACCGCCACATCAGGCCGCGGATGGGCCTTAAATCATTGATTTTTGCGGAAAATGTGATATATTGAGCACATCAACGAGCTGAACCCGTCAGCCGCGGTTATGGCCCCTATGGGTTCCCATGAAAATCATCTAACAGGGGCGTGGTAGTTCCGCGCGCAGGCTGTGTCACATAAATCGCGTAAGGGTAAAAAAAGTACTAACAAATCTTCCAAAAAAGCAGCTGCGGCCGGCCGCAGCGCAACCAAAAGCTCTGCCCGGACTTCTCCCAAGGAGACCCGGGCTGCCGTCAGGGCCCAGGCTACAAAGTCCTCAAAGAACAAAAGAAGCCCAATGCCAGACAAGACTGCAAAAACTGCCGCGAAAGCGACCGTTTCGAAGGCAACTGCTTCGAAGGCCGCCCCCCACACGATCGCGAAAACCGTCGTCAAGCCGATCGCGACCAAGCCTATCGCCGCCACCGGCAAGCCCCTTGCCAAGCCTGCGGCTGCTGCGCCGCGTATCGAGGAGCCGAAGAAGGTATTGACCCAGCGTCAAGGATTCAAGACCAACGAATTCGTGGTTTATCCCGCGCACGGCGTTGGCCAGATTATGGCGATCGAAGAGCAGGAGATCGCCGGTGCGAAGCTTGAGCTGTTCGTGATCAGTTTCATGAAGGACAAGATGACGCTGCGGGTGCCGACCGCGAAGGTCGCCAATGTCGGCATGCGCAAGCTGTCGGAGCCCGCTTTGGTCAAGCGCGCGCTGGAAACCCTGAAGGGTCGCGCCCGCGTCAAGCGCACGATGTGGTCGCGGCGGGCCCAGGAATATGAGGCCAAGATCAATTCCGGAGATATCGTCGCCATCGCCGAAGTGGTGCGCGATCTCTATCGTTCGGAATCGCAGCCGGAGCAGTCCTACAGCGAACGACAGCTCTATGAAGCCGCGCTCGACCGCCTGTCGCGGGAAATCGCGGTCGTGCAGCATGTGACCGAAACCGAGGCGGTCAAGGAAATCGAAGGCCAGCTCGCCAAGAGCCCGCGCCGCGGCGCCAAGGCCGAAGCGGAAGTCGGGGTCGACGGTGAAGCCGATGCCGAGGGCGATGCCGGCGCAGACACCGACGATGCCGCGGTGGCCGACGAAGCAGCGTAACGCGCCGCGCGGAAGTCAAAATCAAAAGCCCGGCCGAAAGGCCGGGCTTTTTGTTTGCCTGCATCGCCGTTTTCCGTTCAATCCACCACGATCTTGACGAGGTCGCGCACCTTGACCTGGGCGCGGGGGTCGAGCCCGTTCAGGATACGAAAGCGCTCCATCGGGCGGTCGACGCCGGCCATGCGGTGCGACAGCGATTCCACGGTATCGCCGGGTTGCACGGTGATGACCTTGATCCGCAGCGGTCGCGCGTCCTGAATTTCCTCGAGCGTCAGGCGGCGGAACGAATTGACGGTTTCGCGCGCGTTGCGCTCGCTCTCGGTGCTCCGCTGCCGCGCGGCGAAAATAAAGCGGTAGACATCGCTGCCGAACCGCAGCACGTAGACCCTGAATTGCCACTGATCGCCGCTGGCATTGGCGGAAGCCGCCGGGAAGCCGTTGATCAGCAGGTCTTCCGTCGAGGCCTTGTCGACATTTTCCATCCAGCCGGAATTGAGATAGTCGCCGAGCGACTGTTCCGCCGGAACCCGCACGACGTCGAAGCGCATGGCTTGGGTGCCGCCCTCGCGCACGCCGATAACGGCCTGGGCGGTATTGTCCAGCGTGAAGTTTTCCGGCGCGGCAAAGGTGAAGCCGAGCTTGGGATGCAGGAAACGCTGGCCGCGAACGAACCCCTCGCTCGGATCCTCGCCATAGACGATGTTGTCGATGGCGTTGAGATAGCTTTCGCGATCGCGTTCGCCGCTGTCCGGGGACGAATACTGCCGGGCTATGGATTGTGCGTTCTGCACCCGCTCCGGCGTTGCCGGATGCGACGACAGAAAATCCTGCGCGCGCGGATCGAGCGTCGTCTTGCCAGCCTTCAATTCGGCATTGCGCTCCATCGAGGTCAGGAAACGCGCCGCGCCGTAGGGATCGAAATGGGCGCGCGCCGAAATGCCGACGCCGATGCCGTCGGCCTCGAACTCCTGGGCGCGCGAAAAGCTTGCCAATGTCAGCTTGGTCTTGGCGAGCGCCAGCGCGGTGAGATCCGGATCGTTGCTCATGTCGGAGACGACGCGGGTGACGACCGCGGCCTGGCGCGCCTGATCCTCGCGGATCGCCGCGTGCTTGGCCAGCACATGCGCCATCTCGTGGCTCAGCACCGAAGACAATTCCGAGGTATCGCTCGCCAGCGCGATCAGGCCGCGCGTCACGTAAAGCTGGCCGGTGGGCAGCGCGAACGCGTTCACCGCGCCCG
The DNA here is from genome assembly GCF_049512235.1 of Bradyrhizobium sp. Lineage (GTDB taxonomy): Bacteria > Pseudomonadota > Alphaproteobacteria > Rhizobiales > Xanthobacteraceae > Bradyrhizobium. The sequence continues at coordinate 2,354 of NZ_JBEKXH010000199.1, read as the reverse complement.
AATTGAGAATTGTGACCTTGTAGGCCTGATCGGGACGATCGGACGCCGCCACCAGCCGATCGACCATTTTGCCGATCAGCGCCTCCAGTCGGGGATCATCATAGGCGCCGCCATAGGAGGCCAGAATGCGCTCATGTTCGCGCTCGGCGGCCGGGGTTTGCGCGACGGTGCGACTGGGTTTCGCAGGACTTGCGACCACAGACGCGGTCTGAAGCCGGTTCACGTCGGCGCACGCGGAAAGGCCGATGGCGGCGCACAGCAAGGCGATCGCAGCCCGAAGGCGGCGGCCCGTCCTTATCTCGCGTCGTGCCAAACATTCCCCCACAGCAGCTACTCGCAACCGGTCCAGCGAGCTAATTCCCGCCTACTAATTCAATCTGCCCCACCCGGAGCACTTCGATCCGCGGGCCGCCATGGGCCTCGACCCAGCCGCGGACGCGAATCTGTCTGTTCTCGAGGGATTTAACGCCAACCCCGGCAGTATCGAAAGCCGAAAGCACCCGCCTCGAAATAGTCGCTGCGAAGCCTCGTGTCCAGTTCCGTCCGAAATTCAGGTAGGTCGTCGCCCCGGCCTGCCGGACCGACAATACCTTGCCCTCGACCAGCGTAAACTGCCCGATCCCAGCCAAGATATCGCCGGGACTTTCCGCGTTTTTTATGGCCGCAGGATCGGCCCAGATACCGAGTTTTGACCGCCGCGCTGCAGCTTCCGCGGCAGTCAGAGCCAATGCACAATCCTTGTCAGCCACGGTGCCGGACACCAGCGCCTCACCCTGCGCCAGCAGCAGAGCCTGCACCGAATCCTCAGAGGTTGCCAGGAACGCGAAGGCAGACTGCCGGCCATAGCGGTCGGGCGTGTCGTCTTCGCCCGACAGCGTCACGCTGCGCCCTTCGATCAGCGCCGACAGCGCCGATCGGCGATCAGCCTTTTCGGCGGCCACCGGCTCGATTCCGGCGAGGCGAACTTCGCGGCCATCATCGAGGCGAAAGCTGCGCGCATCGATCACCGCGGCGACGCGGCCTTCTCCCTGCGGCTCGAAGGCGCATCCCGCCGCCAGGGCCGGGCTGGAGGCAGCAGCGACCAGCAGCAACCCAGCGAAACGGATCGCCGTGCGGCGAGCGCATCGAAATTTTATCGGGGCGGCCGAGAGCATGACGGCATGCTCGCACAAACCATTGATTCCGCTGAGCGGAAATAATGAGCACCGTCGCGGTGTTTTGCTGCGGCTTGCCGCTACCGACCCGTTACGGCATGATCGCATCAATTGAAATAACGGCCGCGATTTGATTGCGGTGACAGGGAGGCTTTGAATGAAACAAGCGAAAGGCGTTGTTTCCGGCGTTCTCGCCATGGTGCTGGCTGTTGTCGGCGCCACCGCGGCATCGGCGCAGGGCAAGCCTCCCTTAAAGCTCGGCGGCATCCTCGACATGTCCGGTCTCTACGCCGACATTACCGGACCCGGCAGCGAGACTGCCGCGAAGATGGCGGCGGAAGATTTCGGCGGCGAGGTGCTCGGCCGCAAGATCGAGATCATAGCCGCCGATCATCTCAACAAGGCCGATCTGGCCGCCAGCATCGCCCGCGACATGCTCGACAATCAGGGGGTCGAGATGATCTATGACGTGGCGGCATCTGCAACCGCGCTGGCCGCCGGCGAGATCGCCAAGGCGCGCAACAAGATCGTGATCTTCAACGGTCCCGGATCGATCCGGCTGAGCAACGAGGCCTGCGGCCCCACGACCGTGCATTATGTGTTTGACACCTTCGCCCAGGCCAATGTCACCGGCCTTGCTGCCGTCAAGCAGGGTCTCGACACCTGGTTTTTCCTCACCGCCGATTATGCCTTCGGGCAGGACCTGGAAAAGGACACCACCAGCGTCGTCGTCAAGAACGGCGGCAAAGTGCTCGGCAGCGTCAGGCATCCGCTCAACACCTCGGATTTCTCGTCCTACCTGCTGCAGGCGCAGAGCTCGAAAGCCAAGGTGATCGGGCTCGCCAATGCCGGCGGCGACACCATCAACGCGATCAAGCAGGCGGCGGAATTTGGCGTGATGAAGGGCGGCCAGAAGCTGTCGCCGCTGCTCGCCTTCGTCACCGATATCGACAGCGTCGGGCTCGAGACCGCGCAGGGATTATTGCTTTCCGAAGCCTTCTATTGGGACCTCAATGACGACACCCGCGCGTTCTCAAAGCGCTTCATGGAGCGCACGAAGCGGGAGCCGACCGCGGCGCAGGCCGGCGTCTACTCGTCGGTGACGCATTACCTGCAGGCCGTGAAGGCCGCCGGGACCACCGACTCGGCTTCCGTCATGAAGGTGATGAAGGACACCCCGATCAACGACATGTTCGCCAA
>NZ_JBEKXH010000198.1:0-11531 GCF_049512235.1 Bradyrhizobium sp. | reverse complement strand
TATTTTCAACCTCCGGACCAGGCTTTCTACAGGTTAAGATTCCTTCCTCAAAGCGTGTCGTTCCTCAGGTCGCTTTCGGCTATCCGATCGAGGACTCCGAACCCCACCTCCCCCGGGAGGAGTTTTTGAGAAATATGAAGGTTCAACCATTGCCGGTCTCTCTGAAGGCGATCAAATAATAATATCCGGGAAACGCCGGGGTCAAACGGGAGCTTCTGGAACTGACAGTGGCGCCCGGCATCGCGCATTGCCTTTTTGCAGCCTGGTCAAATGGCCGGGGCCAACCCGGCCGTCTGGCCGATAGTCTGGACCGCGGGCAAAGTCCAGTTTCGTTCCTATCTTGAATGGATAGGAGTTGCCCGTGACCGACCCCACAGACCTGTTGGCCCAATTCTCGAACGCGCTGGCTGCGCGAGCGGAAGCCGCTGAGAACGCCGTGATCGCGATCCGCCTTGCCCACGGGCGGCATTTGACCGGCATGGTTTGGCGATCCGATCTGGTGGTCGCCTCCGAACAGTCGCTGCCGCGACAAGACGATTTCGAACTGGTCGCGGCCGGCGGCTCGGTCGTGGCTGCCAAGGCCGCCGGACGCGATCCCAGTACCAACATCGCTGTGCTGCGGCTGGCCGCGCCGATCGCATCGCCATCGATCGCCGCGGGCGAGGCGCGTAGCGGTGCGTTGGCGCTTGCGATCGGAGCCGACGGCGCCGGTGGCGCCAGCGCCCGGCTCGGGCTCGTCAATCTCGCCGGCCCCGAATGGCATTCCAGCCGCGGCGGCCGCATCGACCGGCGCATCGTGCTCGATATCAGCCTTGCCCGCCGCGAGGAGGGCGGCCCGGTATTCGACGCCGCCGGCGGCTGTCTCGGCATGTCGACCTTCGGGCCGCGCAGCCAGGTGATCGCGATCCCGACGGCAACCATCGAACGCATCGTACCGCTGCTGCTCAAGGACGGCCGCATCGCACGCGGCTGGCTCGGCGTCGGTTTGCAAGCCGTCGCCGTGCCCGACGCGTTGCGCGAGAGCGCCGAGCAGTGCAGCGGCCTGATGGTGATGTCGGTGGTTGCGGACGGCCCTGCGGCGCAGGCAGGGATCGTGGCGGGCGATATCATCCTGAGTGTCGACGGGACATCGACGCACCGATTCCGGAAAATCGCGGGGCATTTCGGTACCGACAGCATCGGGCGCAAGGCAGATCTTCGCCTCATCAGAAGCGGTAAGGTCGTGACGGTGCAGACAACGATTGCCGAACGGCCAGCCGCATGAGCGATACGGCCGGCAAACTGGCGCCCGCCGGACGGCTGCGCGTCGCGGTCTGGGCGGAGGATCTGCCGCGCCGCAGCGCCCTGAGCAAGGTTGTTGCCGAGGCCGGGCATCTGGTGGTCGGGGTGCAAGACAGCGCCGACGTGGTGCTGAGCGATGGCGACCGCCGGCCGGGTGAAACCCGCCCGGTCGTCACCCTCGGCGGCGCCGACGATGATGTGCCCGGCGGGCTCGCGCGCCACGCCAGCGCCAGCCAGATCGATGCGGCGATACGGGCGGTAGCCGCCGGCCTGATCGTGCGCTCGCCCGGCGCGATCGAGGCCGGCTTTGGCGCGGCAGGTGAGCCCGATCGTCATGCCCTGCTGACACCGCGCGAACTCGAAGTGCTGACGGCGCTGGCGGAAGGCATGACCAACAAGGCCATTGCGCGCCGGTTGAACATCTCGCTGCACACCGTGAAATTCCATCTTGAATCGCTGTTCCGGAAACTGGGCGCGCGCACCAGGACCGAGGCGGTGGCCAAAGCCTCCGAACGCCGTCGTTACGAGACGATCAATCTGTGAGCGGACCGCACTTGGCGATCGCTGCCGATCACGGCAAACAGCAGTTCCGGATTGCGTGGCGACGTCGACGGTTTGCTCGCCGGCATCGGTGCCGCGTCGCGCAACAAACCCCCCCGATACTATTGGCCTGCCATCCGGTGCGGCTTGAACAGCCGTCCCTTCTCCACCACCAGCACGACCGCGAGGGCCGCCAGCGTGCTGAGAAAAAATCCCGTCGCGAAAGGCAGCAGCGTGCCGTCATAGTCCTGGCCGATTCTGGTTCCGATGCCAATGCCGAGCAGCGTGGTGATGGAGCCGTACAATGACGAAGCGGTGCCGGCAATATGGCCCTGCGGCTCCATCGCCAGCGCGGTGAAATTGGCGATCATCAGCCCGAACGCAAACATCATCAGCGCCGCCAGCGCCATGAACAGCGGCAGCGGCAGCAGTTGGGTTTTCGCCGCGACAAACATCATGCCCGCGGCGGCGACGAAGCCGACCAGGGCGCCATGCGAAATCGCGCGCATGCCGATACGGCCGACGAACTTGGCGTTGAGGAAGCCGGCGACGGCGGTTCCGCCCGCGATCGCCGCGAAGGCCAGCGGAAAATAGTGCCCGAGCCCGTAGACTTCGGTGAAGATCTGCTGCGAGGAAAACACGAAAGCAAAAAGCGATCCCATCACCCCGCCGGCCGCCAGCGCATAACCCAGGGTCTGCCGGTTGGTCACGGTCTGGCGATAAGCGCCGAGCACCTCGCCAATGGCGAGCGACTTCCGCTCCGACATCGGCAGGGTTTCCGGCATCCGCAGCGCGCTCCACAGCAGCGCCATCACGCCATAGAGCGTGAGGACGATGAAGATGCCGCGCCACTGGGTCAGCAGCATCACGGCCTGTCCGAACGACGGCGCGATCACGGGGACACTGATGAAGACCATCATCGCCAGCGACATCACGCTGGCCATGCGGCGGCCGGCGTAGCAGTCGCGAACAATCGAGGTTGCGATCACGCGGGTCGCGGAGGTGCCGAGGCCTTGCAGCGCTCGCGCCAGCAGCAACGTCTCGAATGACGGGGCTGCGATCGCGAACACGCTGGCGAGGCAGTACAAGCTCATGCCGCCGAGCAGGACCGGGCGGCGGCCGAAACGGTCCGAAAGCGGTCCCATGACGAATTGACCGATGCCGAAGCCGATCAGGAAGGTCGACAGCACCGCCTGCGGGCGATTGGCGGTCAGGATATGGAACGCCGAGGAGATGTCCGGCAGTGCCGGCAGCATCATGTCCATCGCCAGCGGGTTCAGGGCCATGATCGATGCAATGACCACGACGAATTCGGCAAAGCCCATGGGGCGGTGGGTCGACGAAACCCAGGCGTTGGCGTCGATGTCGGTCACGTCAGCGAACCTCCGGCGATAGCCCGTTTTATCGGTTATGCTGCGCTGCACAAGCGGCGTTTGGGGATGGCAGCCCAGTTGGTAAAGCGGCTCGCGTGAGTATCTGGCGTGGAAGGTCACGGCGGACGCCGGCACCTGCCGCCCATGGCGATCGGATCGCCGCGACCTTGATCTGTGCCGCAACAAGCCCTTTATACAGATCACCCGCCAACCAAGGGCTTGCAACCATGACCGTGCACGAACGCAACATCTCGGCGTCGATCGACCCCGTCAAACTCGACCGCCTCGCCGAAGTGGCGATCAAGGTCGGGCTTAAGCTGGAGCCGGGACAGGATCTGCTCCTGACCGCGCCGACGGCGGCGCTGCCGCTGGTGCGCAAGATCGCCGAGCATGCCTACAGGGCCGGGGCAGGCCTCGTGACCCCGATGCTGTCGGATGAAGCGGTTACACTGTCGCGCTACCGGTTTGGTCAGGACTTGAGCTTCGACCGCGCCGCCGGCTGGCTCTATGAGGGGATGGCGAAGGCCTTTGCCGGCAACACCGCGCGGCTCGCCATTGTCGGCGACAATCCGATGCTGCTGTCGGGCGAAGATCCGGCCAAGGTCGCACGCGCCAGCAAGGCCAATTCCATCGCCTATCGGCCGGCGCTGGAAAAGATCACCGGTTTCGACGTCAACTGGAACATCATCGCCTATCCGAGCGCGTCATGGGCGAAGCAGGTTTTCCCCGGGGACGAGGAAGATGTCGCGGTGGCAAAACTTGCGGACGCGATCTTCAAGGCCTCGCGGGTCGATCATGCCGATGCCATCGCGGCGTGGGGCAAGCACAACGCGGTGCTGCGCGAGCGCACCGAATGGCTCAACGGCCAGCGCTTCAGCGCGCTGCATTATTCCGGACCCGGCACCGATCTCACCATCGGGCTCGCCGACGGCCATGAATGGCAGGGCGGCGCCTCCACCGCCAGGAACGGGATTACCTGCAACGCCAACATCCCGACCGAGGAGGTGTTCACCACCCCGCATGCAAGGCGGGTCGACGGTCACGTCGTCAGTACCAAGCCGCTGTCCTATCAGGGGTCGCTGATCGACGGCATCGCTGTCAAGTTCGAGCAAGGACGCATCGTCGAGGCCAGGGCCAGGCGCGGCGAGGAAGTGTTGAACAAGGTGCTGGATACGGATGAAGGCGCGCGCCGGCTCGGCGAGGTGGCGCTGGTGCCGCATTCCTCGCCGATCTCGAAGAGCGGGCTGTTATTCTTCAACACCCTGTTCGACGAGAACGCCGCCTGCCATATCGCGCTCGGCCAATGCTATTCGAAATGCTTCGTCGATGGCGCCACGCTGACGCCGGAGCAGATCGCGGTCCAGGGCGGCAACAAGAGTTTCATCCATATCGACTGGATGATCGGTTCGGACCAGACCGACATCGACGGCATTGACGCCGGCGGAAGGCTTGTGCCGGTGTTCCGCAACGGCGAGTGGGCCTGAAAGCCTGACCCGAAAGGCCGCCGATGGAATTCGGCCATTATTAACCACCGTTGCGAGTTTGATGACAAAGAAAAGTCTCAAACCCACTATAGTCAAAATCATTATATGGAATTGAGAAACAATTTCGCCACGATTAACTCTGTTAGAGTTAATTCGGTCGTGGCACATTTCGTTCTTTTAAGGCAGGAATTATGGCCGGCGACCGTTTTCTTATTATTTCGGGGCATGATTTCAGGTCGAGACGCAAAGCGAGTGTGCATTTCATCGCTCAATCTCTGGTGCCGCACGGCGAAGTCTGTTTTTATTCGATCGGCTTCAGCCACGTGTCACGCGCCAAGATGGATCCCCGGGTGGACCTCTGGGCCCACGGAAACATCGTCGGCGAACTCGATGGTGTGCGATGTTTTCTGGAACGCACGCTGGTTCATCCATTTTCGACAGGACTGGATTGGCTTGCTTTTCCCGAAGCGCTTTGGTTCGAGGCCTACGCCAAACGACCGCGCACGCAATTCTGGGATTGGGTCAGGAGCGCGACCACCATCATTTTCGAGTCAGGAATGTCGGTTTTGCTGGCCGAACAGGTTGCGCTGGCCAACCCGGCAGCAAGAATGATTTATCTTGCCTCGGACGATTTAAAGACCATCGGCTGCTCCAGCCATCTCGTTCATTGCCTGGATCGCTCGGCAACCTCATTCGAATATGCCGTGCTGACTTCCAGGCTTCTTGCCAGCGCGATGCCGCCGAGATTGAAACTGGTGTATGTCCCGCATGGTTTCGACCAAAGGCCGTTTCTGAACGACACGGCCTCGCCCTACACCGATCCGATCAACGCCGTAAGCCTGGGCTCGACGCTTTTCGACGAAAGCCTTTTCCAGGTTGCCTGCCGCCAGTTTCCCGACGTAAAATTTCACATCATCGGCGGAGGCCGCCGCAGTTCGAAAGTGACCGCGCCCAATGCCGTGGTCCAACCGGAAATGCCCTTTGCCGATACCATCAAGTACATCAAGCATGCCTCCGTCGGAATTGCGCCATACGCCAATAAAGGCGCGCCGTATTATCTGTCGGATACCTCGTTGAAGCTCGCTCAGTATGAGTTCGTGGGACTGAACGCGGTCTGCCCGTTCTTTGCGTGCGGGCAGAAATCCGGAAGATTTGGCTACGATCCCGGCAACTCCTCAAGCATTTTCGACGCGCTCACCCAGGCTCTTTCCAGGCCGAAGTTTCGACCGGACTTCTCCGAATTTTTGGATTGGGAAAGTGTGACGGATCGCTTTCTGGCCCCGGAACGATTTCCAGATACAAGGGTGTGACCGGCGGCTCGACCGGCAGCGCAGCTGTTGGGCCGCCGGGCTCCTGTTGCGAGAGTTCCTCCGTCGGGCGCCCAAGCTGGCCGCACGTGTCGGGCGCCGATCGACGGTTTGCCGGTTGCGTTTCGAGCAGGGACGCGCGGCGGGGAAGTCCTGACTTGACCGTGGCCGGTTGTCATCATATTCTGGCCAGAAATTCTAGCTAGCGAGAAACCGGGGCATGGCCCAGCGCAGTTGGTCGGTGCAGGATGCGAAGAACCGCTTCAGCGAGGTCGTCGAGGCGGCGCGGCGCATGCCGCAGATGGTCACCAAGCACGGCAAGCCCGCCGTAGTCGTAGTGGACGTTGTGGAGTACGAGCGCTTGCGGCACCTCGAACGCGCGCAGGCACCATCCTTTGCCGATGCGCTGCTCGCCATGCCGCAGGATAATGGCGAATTTCCGCGCCGCAATGTGCGGACACGCGAGCTCGATCTCTGATGTTCCTGATCGATACCGTCACGCTGTCCGAACTGCGCAAGCGGGAGCGCGATCCGAGGGTCGTCAAGTGGTTCGAACGGCAGCGAACGGCCGATCTATTCCTCAGCGTCATCAGCGTTGGCGAGATAGAGCGCGGCATTGCGCGACAGCGCACCACTGATCCAGGCTTTGCGGGCGCTCTTGCGGACTGGCTGGACCGGGTCCTGACCCTCTACGGCGAGCGGGTCGTGTCGTTCGATCTGCGAACTGCGCGACGTTGGGGCGCCCTGAGCGCCGCTCTCGGCAATGACAGCGCCGATCTCATGATCGCGGCCACGGCGCTCGAACACGGGCTCACCATAGTAACGCGCAACGTATCGGATTTCGAGCCCTGCGGGGTCGCCGTCCTCGATCCGTTCAGTCGCCGGCCCAACCGGAAGTCATAGCAGGCACCGCCAATCGACGCTGGATCGCGACGCGAGCCTTCAGGCGGCATCGCCGGTGTCGGCAGGGTCTTGATAGGCGACCCGTTCCATGATCCCGCTCGCGATCGCGGCCCGATAGACGGCTTCCGCGAAGCGCCGGTCCTCGACCGTCTCGACCTGCGACTTGCGCAGCGACTGCGGCATCGATTCGACCGCGCTGGTGAGCATGGCACGATCGACCGGCATGCCGACGCCGGCCGTCATGACAAAACGCTCGGGCGCATAATACCGGGTCGCAAATACAGTTCCAGCCGGCAGCGATATCTCCAGGCCCTGATCGACCAGCCAGAGCTCGACGTTCCGAAACAGGTCGGTGACGATCAGCCCGGCGGAGGGGTGTCGCCGCTGCACCGATACGACCGCGAAGCGCGCCTTGCGCATCGCCTCAAGCATCAGCGCCTCGTCGGATCCGGGCGCAAACCGTGCCGATCTGGCGTAACGATCGATCGCCCGGGAACGGCCGTCGGGAGCGGTGTGAATCGCAAGATCGTAGGCCATCGTAATCTCGTCCGGGTTGTCGAGGATGATGGTCTTGCGAACATAGAGGCCGAGCCGGCGCGCGTGGTGCAGGACCGTATCCGGGGACAGGAATTTCATGGCCTCGGACAGATGGTGCTTGCTGATTTCGCGCAGGTGGCGATACCGCGCCAGCACCTCGCGACGGCTTGGCGACGGCGCCCGCGGTTCGACGGTATTTTCTTTCCGGAGCCCGATGGCGGCGAACATGACGACCTCCATGCTTCGAAGACGCTGTCGCGGGTCGCGCAACAGCTAGCTATGCATCGCGTGCCTTGTATTCCCATACCTGATTCGCGCGATGAGCAAAGCCCGCAATCAACATTTTGCGCGGCGAGAGTTGGCGGCAGGGTACCCCGGTTCAACGATGATCTGGAGCAGCCGCGACGCCGGGCCGACTTTCAGGCCGGCTTGAAGGAGCTGTAGATGGCGCGCTCGAATTTGCGGTAGACGTCGAGCGCCGGTTGATCCGCAAAGGGCAGGATCTGCATCATGATGACGCCGGCGATGCGCGACGTCGGATCGATCCAATAATAGGTATTGAAAAGTCCGGCCCAGGTCAGGCTGCCTGCCCTGCGCCCGTCCCGGACCGGATCAAGGTTGATCATGTGCCCCAGTCCCCATCGCAAACGGACGCCCGGAAAGAAATCGACGTCATTCGACAGGGCCGGATTGGTTGTTTTCAGTATCCCGGCCTCGATGTCGCCGATCTGGTTGGTCGACATTTGCGTAATGCTCTCGGGCCGGAGCACGCTTGTTCCCGCAAGTCTTCCGCCATTCAGGAGCGCCTGAAGCAAGGTGAGGTAGTCCGGCGCGGTGGAATAGATACCTGCACCGCCCGAAAACACTTTCGGAGCAGCTCGGTTCGCCGTCGGTTGCGCTACCAGTGCGCCGTCCGCCCCGCGGCGATGCAAAGCTGCCTGGCGCGCGCGCTGTTCCCCGGTGAGCGAGAAGGCGGTGTCCTTCATGCCAAGCGGATCAAGGATATGATCGCGAAAATAACCATCCAGGCTCTTGCCGCTGACGATTTCCACCATCCGGCCGACCCTGTCGAGGCTGCCGCCATAGGCCCATCCGGCCCCCGGATCGAACATCAGCGGCATCCGGGGCAGCGCCGGATTGTTGCCGGCAACCTTGATGTAACGGGCCACGTTCACATCCCAGAGCTGGTAGCTGAGCCCGGATGTATGCGACAACAGATTGCGCAGGGTGATGGGTTGACGCGCGGGACGCAATTGCGGCAGACCCCGTGCATCGAAGCCGGCAAGAACCTGGGGCGACCCGAGCGTCGGATCGATCTTTGCCGCGGGCTCGTCCAGTTTCAGTCTGCCACGCTCGACGAGCTGCATGGCGGCAACGGACGTCAGCAACTTGACCATCGAGGCGATGCGAAAGACGGTGTCCGCCGACATTTTCGAGACGGAGCGCAAATCGCGGACGCCGAACGCGCCTTCGTACAGCACCGACTTTTCCGTCGCGACCATTGCGACGACGCCCGGCACCTCGGCCGAATCGACGCTGGCCTGCAAACCTGCGTCGATTTCACCGCTGCGCGAAAGCGCGGGCAGCGGAGCGGCGAGGCCAGCAGACGTCCCAACCGGCAACAGGCTCGCGCCCGCGAGCGCCACCGTTTGCAGCAGCGCTTCGCGTCGGGTCGGTTGAGAGGTCATTCGCTTAACTTTCGCAACCTGCCGGCAGATCTTCCGAAATCTCACCCGAAAATATCCCGCGAGGCTCCATCGCCGCATGAAATCCTTCACCGTTTCCCCCCGGGGGGCAACTGGCGGCTCGCCTGAAATCCGCGTTTGCTCAACAAGCTGTGTGAAAATGGCTCCCGTTGGCATCGGCGAGCTGACTTGCACGGGACGATGGCTTCCCAGCGTGATAGGCGTGCGATCATGGATTCCGACGAGCGCACGCTCCCACTGATGCCGCAATCGCTCACGCTTGTTCTGACTCCGCATGGCGCGCTGCACCTTGTGGATCAGGACGCGGATGTCGCGTTGGACGCCGCCGTGGCCCAGCGGCTCACCGCGGCTTTCGGGCGCGATGGCGGCCAGGGACTGCTGCAGCTGGGTGCCGGCGAAGCAGATAGCCACCTGCCGCCCGCGCTCGCATTCTGGCGTGGCTTCGCGATGCGCTTCGTCGCGACGCTGTGCGCGCTCGATGGAACCGCGTCGGCCGGGAAGCTGAAAAAAATCCCCGCGCCGGCGTCCGGCGAACTCGCCGCCCTGATCGACGCCGCGCCGCCGATGCGCGGCGGTGAATATCTCCGTGTCGAGGTCCTGGAAACATTCTGGCAGTCCATGGAGCGCGCGCTCGGCGTCGAGCTTTCCGAGAGCGGCCTGTCGCTGCAGGATTTTCTCAGGAGCCGCGACGGCCGCTGGCATCTGGTCGGGCGCGTGCATTTCAACCTGGCGGAAAACCGCGGCGATGCCGACTGCCCCTTCGCCTTCATGGCGACTTACACCTCGTCGCTCGCCGCCCATGGCACGCTGCGGCATCTGCCGCTCGGGCAGGCGCTGCGCGAATACGCCGGGGTCGACGACAAAGAGAAGCTCCTGAGATTGTTGGAGCCCCTGCAGCTGGCCGGCGAAAGCTGCGTCTGGCTCAAGGAAATCGTCGACAGCGGCGAGATTTTCCACCCGCTGCGCTGGACTCCGCGCGACGCGATACGCCTGCTGCGGGACATCGAGACGTTCGAACGCTGCGGCCTCGTGGTGCGAATGCCGGCGACCTGGCGCATGAACCGGCCAGGTCGTCCTTCGGTCGAGGCGACGGTCGGGTCGGACGCTCCCTCGTTGGTCGGACTGGACTCGCTTTTGGATTTCCACGTCGACGTCAGCCTGGACGGCGAGGTTCTCACCGCGGAGGAAATCGAGCGGCTGCTGGCGGCAACAGATGGCCTCGCCTTGCTGCGCGGCAGATGGGTCGAAGTCGATCCGGCAAAGCTCAGGGTAACGCTCGACAAATTCGAGGCGATCGAGCGGCTGTCGGCCGAGCAGGGCGTACCCTTCGCGCAGGCCATGCGAATGCTGGCGGGTGCCGAGATCGGCGATTCGCCCGCGGCGATGGAGGCGACCCCGTGGGGGCAGGTCAAAGCCGGCGCCTGGCTTGCCGAGACGCTGGCCGGATGCCGCGGCCCGGAGGCGCTCGCGTCGGCCGATCCGGGCGGCGCACTGACGGCGGATTTGCGGCCCTACCAGCAGATCGGGGTGCGCTGGCTCGCCTTCCTCACCCGGCTCGGCCTCGGCGCCTGCCTTGCCGACGACATGGGCCTGGGCAAGACCATACAGGTTCTCGCCCTGCTCTTGACGCTCGATCGGCGCCAAGCGCGGTCCGCACCGAGCGTGCTGGTCGCGCCCGCCTCGCTGCTCGCCAACTGGGCGGCGGAAGCCGCGCGTTTTGCGCCCTCGTTGCGCCTTCTGGTCGCGCATCCATCCTTCACCGCGTCCGATCGCCTGAAGGCGATAACGCCGGACAGCCTGACAGACATCGATCTCGTCGTCACCAGCTACGGGACGCTGTCGCGCCTCGACTGGCTCACCGGGACAGAATGGCGACTGGCCGTGCTCGACGAGGCCCAGGCCATAAAAAACCCCAACGCCAGACAAACCCGGGCCGTCAAGGCGTTGCGCTGCGGCTGCAGGATCGCGCTTACCGGCACACCGGTCGAGAACAATTTGCGGGATTTGTGGTCGATCTTTGATTTCATCAATCCCGGTCTCCTGGGTTCCTCCAAGGCGTTCGCCGATTTCGTCAAGAAGCTCGCCGCGCGCGAGCCGGTCTCCTACGCGCCGCTGCGCAAACTGGTCGCGCCCTATTTGCTGCGCCGACTCAAGACCGACAGCAGCATCATCGCGGATCTTCCCGACAAGACCGAAGTCAAAGCCTTCTGCCACCTGACCAAGAAGCAGGCGGTGCTGTACCTGGCCGCGGTTGCCGAGCTGGAGAAGCAGCTGCGGGAGTCCGGTGACGACATCGCGCGTCGCGGCCTGGTGCTCTCGTCGCTGATGCGCCTCAAGCAAATCTGCAACCACCCGACGCAATGGCTCGGCGACGGTGCCTATGCCGAGGAGGATAGCGGT
>NZ_JBEKXH010000197.1:0-13753 GCF_049512235.1 Bradyrhizobium sp. | reverse complement strand
CGGAAGCTCTGCCACATCGGTCCCACCGCCTCGCCACGTCCTCCGAAGAACCGCGTCGCCCCGGCGATCGAGGCACCAATCCGCGGCTCGAGGTCGCGCAAAATCAGTCGGCCGCCAAGTGTCGCTCCCTCGATCACGTAGAGTGCCCCGAGGGCGTGCGCAAAGCTCGGCAGATCCGGTAGCAGGTGTTGCGAAGCCCGTGGTGGTTCGCGCGGATCGATACCAAGGGCTGTGAGATCATCGACAAGGCAGCTTGTGTGGTCGCGCGCCGACATCGAAAGGCCGAGCGAATTCCACTCGGAGAACGCCGCCAAGGAACATTCAAGCGGCTGGTAGAGTCCGAGGAAACGAGCGAGCCAGTTCTGGTAGTCAGCGCGGGTGCTGATGGCACCGGGCAATCGAAGCAGGGCCTCGATCTGCCCATGCAGGGGCGCCGTTCGTTGCCGTAGCTGTGCCGAAAGCGAGAGCAGTGAGTCCGCGGATCGCGGCCTCACCGGAGCGCCCGATTTTCCATACCTATCTGGGAAGCTGCCGGTCCCATGCCGGCGCCGATGTCCTGAAGGTTCTTTTTGAGCACGCTCATGTGCCCATCGACGGAATTCGCCGTTTCCAGTACGAGTTCGGACAACATTCCGCTGTTGGACGCGATCTGCGCCGCCTCGCGGATTTCGCGAGACAATGTGTATACCGCATCGCGCATGGTCTCAAGATTGGAGGATACCTGCCCGGCCAGGCTTTCTTGCGCGACAATGGCCTTTCCGATCGAGCTGCTGGCCTCGTCGACGCTGGCAATCGTTCCCACCAGGGCTTGCAGCGACTCGACGCTCTCGGCGACCATCCCGGTCATCTCGGCAATCTTCTGACCGATCGTATTTGTTGCCTCGGCGGTCTGGTGCGCGAGTTGCTTCACCTCGTTGGCCACAACGGCAAACCCCTTGCCCGCCTCGCCGGCACGTGCCGCTTCGATGCTTGCGTTGAGAGCCAGCATTCTGGTCTGCCGGGCGATACCATCGATCATCTTGGTAACGTCGGACACCGTCCGCGACAGCGTCGCCATGGTCTCCACGCAGCCTCTTGTGATTTCCGCCTGGGCGGTCGCATCCTTGACGATGTCGATCGAGCGCTTGACCTCCGAACCGATGAACTGGATCGAACCGCTGAGTTCCCCGCCGAACGCGTTTAACCGCTCGATCCCGCCTTCGGCCTCGACCGCGCGCGACATGGCGCCGCGGAATTGATCCTTGGCCTGCGCCGCAGCTGTCGCCATTTCGCTCGCCATCTCACGCATTTGGTGGTTGTCACCGAGCACGGTATTTACCGAGGTATCGACCTGATCGACGATCGCCGAACCGAACAACCGCATCGCGGTCTGCATATCCTGTGCCGTGCCGGGATGGATGCCATTCGGCTCCCCCGGCCATGCGCCATGGCTCGCGCCCTCTGCCGTCATGTCCTTGCCCATGACGTCTTTTAGTCGCGCGGGGAGAGCCGGCGGATCTGCCTCGGCGGACTCGGCCCGGCGCGTGCCGATCCAAGCAAACAGGGAAATGCCTGCGACCGCCGCGGCAAGTATCCGCGCCGGCGTCGGGACATCCGGCGATACCAGGATGGCGACACCGCAAGCAGCGCTGGCAAGCGTGGGCACGATTGCGCCCCATTGTGTGCGACCGCGATGGAAGCCTGCAGCCGGGAGAACGATCGTCATTTTCCCGGTCCTTCCCGATTGTGGCTCCCCGCGCCGGTTCGCCCCGGCGATGCGCCGACGGCGAACTGCCGCGTGGCGGCCTCGTGCACCTGGCGCTGCTGGTCGGAGACGTAAAGCGTGGCCAGTTCGTCGGGCGACAGACGATTGCCGAGCGGCACATCGGTTGCGGCCAGGCGTTCGAGGGCCGTCACCACGCAATCGACCGTCTGGCAGGTGAAGTCATTGCGCTGTGCCTGCTCGAAGGCGAGACTTTCGAGCGAGCGGCTGATCTCGGCCTGTGCTGCGACCGCGGTGCTGCATTGCTCGTTCAACTCGGAGTCAGAATCGGAGCAGCGTTTTGCAAGCTTTTGGACGAGGCCCGACAGCTGCGCCAGCACGTCGGAGGTTCGCCACAGCAGTTCGACCGTCGCGCCGCTGTCTATGCGATCGCGCAGCTCCGCAACCTGCGCCGCCAAGACGGCGCAAACAAGATTCTCGCCGGTCGCTCACTTCGGCAGGAGCTGTTTCAGCGTCGACAGCAGTTCACTCGGCTCGGTCGGCTTGGTGAGCCACGCCGAAGCCCCGGCGACCCGTGCCTCATCCCGCTTCTGCCCACCGGACTCGGTGGTCAGCACGATGATCGGGGTGAACCTTGTCGAGGCGCTTTTCCTGGCCTCCTTGATGAAAGCAACGCCGTCCATTTGCGGCATGTTGAGATCGGTCAGGATCACGCTCGGCTTCAGGCCGGCGGCGAGTTTGGCCATGCCTTCCTTGCCATTGCTCGCGGTCTCAACTTCGTAGCCGGCATTTTTCAGAACCCGCGACAGGCTCATGACCATCGTGGCGGAGTCGTCGAGGACGAGGATCGCAGGCATGGCTCAGGGCTCCATTTCGCAGAGGGTTTCGGTGTCGGCAACGGCAACGTCCCGAACTGATAGCTCAGCCGAATGAAGGATTGGTGCAAGCCAGCGCGCGAGCTCCGGATTCATGGGTGTTCCCGACATCGGAACCCGCATCGCCAACAGCAGCTGAAAGCAAGCCGCGTGCAGATGGGTGCAACCGCTCCAGTCGATCAGGTCCGCGCCGGCCTGCAATTGCTGCAACAAAACCTCCGCGTCCTCGACGGCACAGACGCCCTCGAGGAATATCGTGTCGCCCAGGCGCCGGATGGTCATCAGATCAACTCCTTGAGGTCGAGCACGAGCAGCACGCGGCCGTCGCCGAGCAAGGCGGTGCCGGCATAGCCCGTGATCTTGGCCAGCATGCCTTCGAGTGGCTTCAGGATCACTTCCATGCCTTCACCGAAGGCCGATATCCCGAGTCCCACGGTTTGTCCGTTCACGCGAACCACCAGTACCGCGATCTCCTCGCCGGCGGCCGCTTCGTCCGGCAGCTCGAGAAGCTGCGTCAGACGGACCAGGGGGACCACGCGATCGCGGAGGACAAAAGCCTCCGATGTCTTGATGCGAACCACATCGCTGCGCGGCACCTTCACGATACCCTCGATCAGATCCATCGGAACGCCGAACAGGTTCTTGCCCAAGGCGACCGTCATCACCCGGCTTACGGCCATGCTGAGCGGCAGGTCTATCCGGACCGTTGTTCCCGCGCCCTTGACGCTCGTCATCGCAATCCGGCCGCCGGCCTTTTCGACGGCGTTGCGCACCACATCCATGCCCACACCCCGGCCGGAGACGTCGGAGATGCTTTCGGCCGTCGAGAACCCGGCGGCGAATACCAGCATCGTCGCTTCGTCGTCGGTGATGGCGGCGAGGCGGGCCTCGTCGATCAGCCCCCGCTCATAGGCCTTGCGCTTGATGACTTCCGGATCGATGCCGCGGCCATCATCGACCACTTCGATCACCACCTGGTCGCCGTCGCGGCGCGCCAGCAGCTTGACTTTCGCAGCGCCTGGCTTGCCGCACGCCGCACGCGCTTCGGGCGATTCGACGCCGTGGTCGAGGCTGTTGCGGACCATGTGCAGCAGCGGATCGAACAGGCTCTCGATGACGTTCTTGTCGGCTTCGGTATCCTCGCCTTCGATGACAAGATCGACCTGCTTGCCGAGCTTGCGCGCGAGATCGCGCACCAGCCGGGGAAAGCGCTGAAACACCTGGCCGACAGGCATCATGCGGATCGCCATTACGGCACCCTGCAGCTCCTGCGCGATGCGGTCGATGACGCCGTACTGATCCTTGATCTCGCGTCCAAGTTCGCGCGAGCCGAATTGCTGCTCGGCCCGTCGCGCCAGGAACGGCAGGCTGTTCTTTGCAACCACCAGCTCGCCGATCAGATTCATCAGGGAATCGACCTTTTGCTGGTCGACCCGCAAGGTTCGTGACGGTGCGCGCTCAGTTGTTTCGCCGGGCGCGGACCGACCCTCTTCCGCGAACGCTGGCGGGTCAGGCATGATGCTGGCTGACGCGACCTCGGGTCGAAGCAGATCGGCGATTGCGCCGCGCAGCGGCGCGCTCGATCCAGCGCCCAGCGACCGGGCCTCCGCCGCTTCGAGTGTCGCCGCGTTTTCAGAATGTCCGGCGAAGCGCAGCGCGTTTGCAACGACCCGCGCCGCCGAAGCAACGCGACCGGCGAACTCCTCGGCAGGCGCGTCCAATTCCAGAAGATCAATTTGCTCGCGCAACAGCGCCTCGACAACATCGGGCAGCATCAATCCCGGCGCCGAATCGGCGAGCGCCGAGGCCGCGAGCTCGGTGATTGTCACCTGGGTGGGGACGTAGCGGAACAACGTCTCAAGTTCTGGACGGTCCGCCGTCGACAAAGCGTGGAAGCCAAGATTGCAGTTGAATGGATTGAGATCGTAGAGCGCCGGCCAGGGCGACCGCTCAGCAACGCCGAGCGCCTGCAATTGCGGGATCTGCATCGCCAGATGGAGAGGGTCCTCGCCTTTGAAGAAACACCCCTCCTCGGGCAGGTAGGACACCAGAGTGATGGCTTCTTTGCGAGCCGTTTTCGCCGCGTCCGCGATCGCATCCTTGCCAAACCAGCGGTCGAGGGAGCCCGCTGGATGCTCCATCGAGCTAAAGGGATTTGCGAGCGCTTCGACTGGCCCTCGCGTGAAATGCCCACGCAATTCTGCAACCAGATCCGTTGCGATCGGGGCAGCGTCGGCCGGAAGTTTCTCGGTCTGATCGAGGTATTCAATCCATTGCCCGACCTGGTCGAGCGTCTTGAGCGTGAGATCAACCATTTCGGGCGTCAGCGCCAGCTTATGTTCGCGCACGTCCTGGAAGATATCCTCGGCCGCGTGCAGTATCCGGGTGAGCGGCTGTACGTCGAATAGGCCTGACGATCCCTTGAGTGTATGGACCGAACGAAACAGCCGATTGATTGCATCTTCGTTTTCTGGCGTACGCTCGAGCGCCAGCAGATCTTCCCCGGCTTCCCGCAGCAGGTCACCCGCCTCGGCGACGAATTGGACCAGCAGCTCGTTCATGCGACGCTCCTTCCGAGCAGGGCGGCGACATAAAGCGCAAGCTGATCTCGCGCGACCGGCTTGACCAGATAGGCGTTGGCGCCGGCCTTGAGCGCGGTGTGGTGATCCTCGGCGCCGGCCTCGCTGGTGGTCATCAGCGCCGGAACCGCGTGCGTGATCGGCTCCCGCCGCAGCGCATGCAGGAACGTGTAGCCATCCATCATCGGCATGTTGACGTCGACGATGCAGAGATCGAACGGCGTCTGAACGGCCTTCTCCAGGCCTTCGATACCGTTGATCGCTTCCTCGACCCGGTAGCCCTGCTGTTCGAGTATCTGCCGGTAGTAAAGTCGCACGACGGTCGCGTCATCGACCACGAGAATTTGCGCGGCAAACCTTTCGGGGGCCGATACCGCCCTCGAAATGACATGTACGTTCACCGTGAACCTCCACATTTCTGGTAAACGATCGCCTGCGGAAACTTCCTGACCTCGAACAAGGACGAGATCCGGCTCATCGATTCCGAATGCCCCAGACAGATAAAACCTCCCTGGCCGAGGCTGTCGTAGAATGATTCGACGACCTGGCGACGCGAACGGTCGTCGAAATAGATCAGCATATTGCGACAGAAGATGACGTCGATGCTGACAAACGCGCCCATCTCCGCGGCGTCGCTCGCGTTCACTTTTGTGAAGCGCACCGATTGGCGGATGGCGTCGATCAGGCGGAAACCCTCGGGGCCGGCCGACACGAAATATTTCCGTACCAGTGCCGGCGACAGCCGATGCAGCGACCTGGCGTCGTAGACGCCAGCCTCCGCGGCGCGCAGGACATTGGTGTCGATGTCAGAGGCCATGATCTCGATGTCGTAGTCGTCAACCTTCGGCCAATTCTCGAGCAGGTACATCGCGATCGAGTACGGCTCCTCTCCGGTCGAGCTCGGCATCGACCAGATGCGGATGCGGTCGCCCTTGCGGCGCCCGGAGACCAGTTCGGGTAGAATCCCGTTGACCAGACAATCGAGCTGGTGATCCTCACGGTAGAAATAGGTTTCGTTGATCGTGAGCAGATTGATCAGCGCTTCAATCTCGCCGCTGGCATCGCGCTGCCGCAGGCGCTCGAAGTAGTCTTCGACGCCCGAGGCTCCGATCTTGCGCATCCGCTCGATCAGGCGCTTGTCGACAAAATAGCGTTTGTTGGCGGCAAACGAGATGCCGGTACGGCGATAGAAGAACTCGCAGAATTTCTGATATTCGGATTCGCTGATGGCAAGCGTTGCGGTGGAGCGTTGCGCCAGGACCGACATCAGGTCGCCCGCGCATCGTCGCCGAGAATACGGGCGCAGGCGATATCGACGGCAAAGAGCAGGAATTGCTCGTTGGCGAACCGATCGCGCAGTCCGTTCAGCGCCGGGAGCAAATCTTCGGTACCGACCTCGGTCGCGACATCGACCGCGGCGGCGCAAACATTGACATGCGGATCGAGCTCGAACACACGCCGTAACCGCGGGATTGCGAGTTCGCCCGGCCACGCCCGTGTTACCTCGACGGCGAGAATGCGCACGTCGGTATCTGGATCGTTCATCAGCGCGTCGAGCACGGCGACGGCGTCGCCTTCGAGGCGCTTCAGGGCTTCGATGGCACCCCCGCGCAGACCGGCATCGTCGCTGCGGATGAACGGCGCAACCAATTCGGCCGCGTGTGTTCCGCCGATATCGCTGAGGCTTCCGAACAGCGCGTCGCGGACCCGCGGATCCGGCTCGGACTGAAGACGAGCGGCGAGAATGGATGCGCCGGCCGGGTCTTTCGACAGCGCGCGAGCGGCATGGCGCCGCTCATCGACGTCACCGCCGGCCAGTTTTTCACGGCGGGACTCAAGGCCCTCAGGTATCGCGTCCAGCGTGGCTGCGGCGGGTCTGATCAATGGCATGTCAATTGGTCCAGCGTCGGAGTTGATCTGAAACGCGCTCAATCGGGAGCACGACCGTGGCACCGCCCAGCTTTACCAGTTCGCCGGGCATTCCCCACACCACCGCGGTATCCTCTGATTCCGCGATGGTCCGGCCACCGCGCGACCGCAGCTCGGCCATGGCCGCCGCGCCGTCGTTGCCCATGCCGGTGAGCATCACGCCGAGAAGGTGATCCGGAGCGACATGCTCGAGCGCGCTCGCGACCAGGCGTTCGACGCTCGGGTGCCAGTTGTGTTGCGGCGATGCGGGATATGGAATGGCAGTGAGAACGCCACTGCGCAGACCAACCTGAAAGTCGGCATCGCCGCGCCCGATATAGGCCACGCCGCCGCGCAGCGGCATCGGCCGGGTGACCTCGACCACTTCAATTTCCGACAAATCGTTGATCCGGCGTGCGAACACCCCGGTGAAGCTCTCCGGCATATGCTGCGCGACCAGGATCGGCCACGGAAAATTTCTCGGCAGCCGTGGCAAAACCATTTCGATCGCGCCGGGCCCTCCGGTCGATACGCCGATCAGGACCACCCCTTTTACCGGGCCCGCCGCTGTGCCGGCGCCAGTTCGGGCGCTGCAGGCGGAATGCTTCGGGCTTTCGACGGAGGGGGCGCGGTTGCGAACGCGCTCCAAAAGCCCGCGGCTCTTGCTGATGCGTGCCCGCGCGGCGCTGCGCACCTTGGCAACCAGCTCGACCTTGATCTTGTCGATGTGGAGCGAGACGGTGCCATCCGGCTTGGGAACGAAATCGACGGCGCCGAGGCTCAGCGCCTGCAGCGTCACCTCTGCGCCCTCGCTGGTGATCGACGAGACCATCACGACGGGCTTCGGGCATTCGACCATGATCCGGCTGAGGCAGGTGATGCCGTCCATTTCCGGCATGTTCACGTCGAGCGTGATCACGTCGGGCGCGATGGATCGCGCCATCGACAGCGCCTCCGCGCCGTTGCGGGCAAAACTCACCTCGAAATCGCCCTCGGCCTTGAAGACATCGCCCAGACACTTTCGCATCAGGGCAGAATCGTCGACGATCAGAAGCTTGGGCATGGCGCCGGACTCGGTTCGACGGCTGGCGCACGTTGCCTGGTCACGCCCGAGGCTTCCTCAAGCGTCGCGAGTTCTTGTTTATCCAAGAGATGATCGGTATCGATCAGCAGGATCATCCGCTTCTGCTTCTCCAGATTGGCCACGCGCGATATGATCCGGGCCTGCTCCTCCGAGAGCAGGGGCGTCGGTCCGATGGCATTGCGTGGAATCTTCAGCACTTCAGATACCGAATCGACGATGAATCCGGTGCGAACGCCATCGATAGTGAACACCATGATCCGCTGGCGATCGTTACGCTCCATGTCATCGAGGTCGAACCGCGTCCGCTGATCGACTACCGGCAGCACGGCACCTCGGAGATTCACGACTCCCTTGATGAAATTCGGAGCCTTGGGTAGCCGTGTCAGCGATTCCGGAACGCGCACGATCTCCTGTACCGCGTCGATTGGCGCGCCGTATTCTTCGTCGGCGAGGCGGAACACCACGAACTGTTCTTCCTCCGCGTGCGCGAGCGCGCCTCCAACATCGTCCGAAGCCATCGCGTCCTCTCCGCTTTCCCCTGTACTGAGCTGTGCCGCGGCGCGGCGAACCACCTCGTTATCGAAAAGTGCCTCGGCCGAGAGCACAGAAACCAGACGCTTGCCGCCATTGAGCCGACAAATTCCCTGGATTTCGCCGTGCGTTCTCCCGCCCCGCATCAGGCTCGGCACGGGATCGAGCGCGCTGCGGTTGACGCGCAGCACTTCCTTGACGGTATCCATCACGATCCCGACCGAGGTTTGATCCGGCAGCGGCACCACGACGATCTTGCTGCGATCATCGAGCGGCACCGCGGGTAGTCCAAACATTTCGCGCAGACTGACGAGCGGGAGCAGCCGGTTGCGCAGTGTCACCACGCCCAGGACATGAGAATCGGTTTTCGGCACCCGGTTGATATGCTCAGGAACCTGGACGATCTCCTGCACGTTCTCGATCGTCAGCGCGTATTCCTGTCCAGCGACCTCGAAGCTCACGAGCTGCATTTCGTCGGTCGTCTCGGCCGCCCGCTCCACGGCGTCGTTGATCTCGCCGGTACTGGCCTTTTGAGCGCGTCGACGCCCCGAGCCGGAATCGCTTTCGAAAAGCCTGATGGGATCGAGGATCATGATCATCCCCTTCCCGTCGGCCGTCTTGATCATGCCGAGGAGAAGGTCGGTGTTGACTGTCGCCTCGATCGAACTCACGCTCTCGATCTGATCGGGCTCCGCCGTAACCACCGCCGACATCCGGTCGACAACGAGACCAACGGGCGTGCCGCGATTGATGACTACCACGCGGGTGGCATCATTGTGTTCGACATCCGGGTAACAGAATATCCGCCGCAGGCTGGTGACGGACATCACCGTACCGCGCAGATTGGCCAATCCTTCCAGGCTGGCGTGGCTCAGGGGCACCTGGATGATATCCGGCATCCGGATGATTTCCTGCACTTCGGCAAGCGGCACCGCGAAGATGCCGTCGTCGATGTGAAAGGTGACGTATTGCCGGGTTTCGCCGGTCGAGTTGCCGTATTGCCTTCTATCGCCGGCCGGCTCATCCGCGGGAGCAAGCGGAGGCGCATCGGCCACGTTTGATTCCATGATCACGAGCGTAACCTTTCCTATTAATCCCGTGAGTTCTGGAGTTCGTCGGCGAGCGAGGCGATTTCCTCGACGGCGACCGCCAATTCCTCGGCGCCCTTCGACTGCTGTTTCGCCGCGCTGGCCGCTTCGACCGCACCCTTGCTGGCCTGGTCGGCGGCGATGGAGATCTGCTGCGTCGCCTTCTGCGCCTCCTGGACCGCGGTCAGGATGATCTCGGAGCCTTTGAGGATCTCTTCATTGCCGTCCAGGACGATGGCCACGTCCTGCTCGACCATCGCCAGGTTGGTCGTGATCGCCTTGTTGTTCTGGGCTTCGATTTCCGCTGCGGTGGCGATCTGCTCCAGATCACGCCGGACGGCGACGATCTGATCCTGGGTCGCCTTGACGACGTCCTTGATGCGATCGGCGTTCTCGGCCGATTCGCGCGCGAGATTGCGAATGTCGGTCGAAACCACCATGAAGCCCTTGCCGAACTCGCCGGCGCGGGCCGCCTCGATCGAGCCGTTGATCGCCAGCATGTTGGTCTGGATCGACACCGTCGTGATCGAGTCAACGATCTTGTCGATGCGCCGGCTGACCTGCTCCAGCGTTGCGATCAGTTTGCCGCTCTTGTTGGTTTCTTCGAGCCCCCTGGAGACGCCCTGGATGAGTTCTTCGACCGCCGAACGGCTGGCTTTCACCAGATCGGTGATGGCGCGACAGGACTCCAGCCCCGCCTTCGCCCGCGCTTGCGACAGTGCGGCGCCCTTTTCGATCTGGGAGTTACCGGCGCTCGATTGCTGCGCGGCCGCCGCGGCCTGCTGCGACCCTTTATTGATCTGTTCGATCGCCGCCATGATCTGAGTCGCGGAGCCGCTGATTTCCTGGACCGCGGAGGACAGTTCCTCGGCCGCGGACGCCATTTCCTCGGCGCTTTTCGAAATGTCGGTAGAGTTCTTCAGTTCGTCGGCTAGCGTGGATAGTTCCTCCGACGCGGTCTGGCTCTGGTTCAGCGCCACGCTCTGCTGGTCGACCGTCTTCAAGGCCTCTTCGCAAGCCGCCGACTGTTCGGTGGCGGCCGCGGCGATCTGTTCCGAGCCCTTCTGCACTTCCTTGGTGGCGAGGTCGGATTGCAGCGCCGCGGCTGCGATTTCAGTGCTTGCCGCCACGAGTCCGCGCATGTCGGACCGCGCCTTTTCGAGCTGGACCGTCACGGCCTTGCCCTTCTCGGCTTCGATCCGGGCCGCTTCCGCGGCCCCGTTGATGCCCTCGGCAATCGACTTTACTTCGCCTTGAATCTGGCCCACCAGGCCCTGGATGTCGCTGGCGCTCTTCTCGGACGTCTCAGCCAACGCTCTCACTTCATCGGCGACGACCGCGAAGCCCTTGCCGTGCTGACCTGCCCGCGCCGCTTCGATGGCGGCGTTGAGGGCGAGCAGGTTGGTCTGGTCGGCGATGCGCGCGACAGCCTTGACGATTTCGCCGATGTTGGCGGCCTGTTTTTCGAGTTCGACGACCATCTGGACGGAGGCCAGTTGGCGGTCGGCGCCGGCGCCGATATTGGCGACCGAGGCACCGATCTGGGCGTTCAGCTCGCCCAACAGGGTCTGCAACGCCTCGGATTTCTGCCGCGAGATCTCGGCCTTTTCCTTGGCCTGGGTCACGCCGGTGGCGATATCGGTGACAGCGACGAGCGATTGCTGGGCCGCACCCGACGCCTCTTCGGCGCCGGCCGCAATCTGCTCCATCGACTTGGAAAGTTCCCCCGCTGCCGATGCGGATTCACTGATCGCCGAAGCCATCTCCGCCGTTGCGGCGGCGACGCGCTCGGCAACCTTCTGCTGACGGGCAAAGGTGCGGGCTCGCTTGCGCTGAACTTCGGCCTGGCCGGCGCTGCGATCGATAGTGGTTGCAGCATGGCCAATTTCTTCGCGGCTTCCCGGCACAACCTGTGCCCGTTTGGTCAGTGGCATCGTATTCTCCTTGGGGTCAAGACTAGGCGCGTCGGCAACCCCTGGGGAATGACGAGGGCGCGGGTTCGGATGGGCCGGTCGGCGATCTTGATCGACCATGCTTCCGCGATCCTGCGTAATTGGTTAATTATTCATGCTGTAGAAATACGGGGACCGAACCGACCGAGTTTGACCAAGCTCGATCCAAATGGCTACGCGGCTCGCGGCGCCGCGGGGCCGGACGATTGCCGTGTTGAAAAACTAAGCTGGGATGGCAGAACGGGACGTCCGAACAGATAGCCTTGCACAAGGGTCACGCCGGCCTTGCGCAGGCGTAGATACTGTTCTTCGGTTTCAACGCCTTCCGCAGTGGTGACCATCTTCATGCCGCGCGCGAGAACAATCACCGACGATACGACGGCTTCGCAACTGCCGTGCTTGCCGTAGCCTTGGGTAAAGGATTTGTCGATCTTGATCTTGTCGAACGGAAATCTGGTCAGATAGCCCAACGACGAAAATCCCGTTCCGAAATCGTCAAGCGCGAATGTGACCCCCAGATCTTTCAGCTGCCTGATGGTCGCCAAGTAGTCTTCGTCCCCGTTCAGAAAGACGCTTTCCGTGATCTCCAGTTCGAGTCGCCGCGGGTTCAGTCCGGACTCGACCAACGCGCGCAGGACGACATCAATCAGGTTGCCCTTTCGGAATTGAACCGCCGAAAGATTGACCGCGACCTTGACATTGTCGGGCCACTTTACGGCGTCGGCGCATGCTTGCCGCAGGATCCACTCCCCGAGCGGATTGATGAGGCCGGTCTCTTCGGCCAGCGGAATAAACTGATCGGGAGGAACCAGACCTTCGCTCGGGTGTCGCCATCGGACCAGAGCTTCCACCCCGGCTACGCCGAGTGTATTGACGTCGATAATCGGCTGGTAATGCAATTCGAACTCATTGCGTTTCATTGCCCCGCGCATTTCGACTTCCAGCAATCGCCGCGCCTCCGCCCGCTTGAGCAGATCCGGTGAAAAGAAGCTGAAGCAGCCTCGCCTGTCGGATTTGGTTCGGTAGAGCGCGAGATCGGCCTGCTTCAAAAGATCATGAGGCACGCTTGTGCTGTCGACAGCCATGGCAATCCCGATACTCGCGCCGATGTCGACCGTGTGGCCATCGAGGCAAAACGGCCGGGATAAGGCTTTTTCGATCCGGAGCGCGAGAGCTATCGCGCCCTCGCGCAGATTCTCCTTCCCGCGCTGAATGATTCCAAATTCGTCGCCGCCCAGCCGCGCGAGAATATCGCCTTTTCGGATGGACGATCTCAAGCGACCGGCGACCGCTCTAAGCAGATCATCGCCGAGGGGATGTCCCAACGTATCGTTGACGTATTTGAACTTGTCGAGATCGAGCATCAGGACGGAGAAGGCACCGCCGTTTCGCCGCATCTGCGCGGCTGCTTCCTCGAGTTTTTCCGACAGCAAGGCCCGATTGGGAAGGCCGGTCAACTGGTCGTGGTGGGCCATGAACGCAATACGTTCGTCAGTCCGGTTGCGCTCCGTGATATCCTCGTGGGTGGCCACCCAGCCTCCGCTGGATAGCGGATGCCGGGCGATTGCAATGACTCTTCCGTCGACCAGGTGCTGCTTTTCATTTCCAAGCGTTGGTTTGGTCAGGACATATTTCGCCGTATCCTGTCCGAAGTCGGTACCACTCACGTGCCGGTGCTCCAGGATCTGGCGTAACGTCGTGCCGGGTCTCACCTGATCCGGCGTCAATTTATAGATCGCGCAAAACGGCTCGCTGGCGACGATGACCCGCTGCTCAGCATCGAACATGCATACGCCCTGGGAGATGTTGTTCAGGGCCTCGCTGAATTGCCTTCCGATGGTGCGGATCTTGTCGGTCTGACGCTTTTGCCTTTGGTTTACCTGTTGCAGGCGCCCGTTCAGCTTTGCTAGTTCAGAGATGTCCTGCAGAACGGCGACATAGGACAATTCGTCGATTTTGTGGATGTTCAAGCTGAACGACGCTGACCCGAAACTCAAACAAACCTCGTCGCCAATAACGCCCGACGCGTCGACG
>NZ_JBEKXH010000196.1:0-11592 GCF_049512235.1 Bradyrhizobium sp. | reverse complement strand
ACCGTGGCGACGGCAACCTCGGTTCATGGTCTGGCACAGGGCACCATCCCGGTGACGGCGACCCCGAACATCGCAAATGGAACGGGCGGCACCGCGACGACGGGCACGACAGGTACAGGTACAGGTACAGGTACAGGTACAGGTACAGGTACAGGTACAGGTACAGGTACAGGTACAGGCACCGGCACCGGCATGGCAACCACCTTGTTCAACAAGACCGCGCTGGCGAACGGAACGTCTAATCTGATTGTGCGCACGGCGGCGCTCAATCATTCGACCGACCTGGTGCAGGCCGGCGTCATCTTCAACGATGCGGTCCGTGCGTCGTTGGGCCTGTTCAGCCAGTCGGGCAGCGGCAAGGAGGTCCCGTTCCTGAGCAGCTACATGAGCGACATCCAATCGGTCCAGGCCGACGTCGCCGCGATGCTCGCCACGCCCGGCAGCGTGACGATCGGCGGCCACGCCTTTGCCCTGAACACCACCGACACTGCGGTGCTGACCAATGTCGAGGGTCAGCTTGCCACATTGCTGAATGCCGCGCCGATGACGACAAGCCCGGCGACGCAGTCGGACGGCGAGCAGACGCTGCACACTGTGCAGCTCCAGATCCTGCAGGAAATCAATGGCGATACGCATCTGGCAAGCGCCCTCGCCAACGTCCCGTTCATGGCCACGACGGGCGCGACCGACGTTGCTTTCCAGGGCCTCCCGGCGGGTTCCGATACCGCGAACGCACTCGCGGCGGCGACGGCGGGCACCAGCCTGGCCGCGGTCGGCAGCGTCTTCAATGCAGCTACCATTCTCGCCACCGGCGGCATTCATGGGGAAACCATCGGACAGATCAACAACGACTTCGAAGCGGTTGCGCAGGGTGTTACCAATATCCTGAACAACGCGACCCAGCTGGCCGCGATCGAAAAGGGCGAGACGGCCAATGCCGCGGCCCTGACCACGATTCACCTCCAGACGGTGCTGAATCAGGTCAACCTCCAGATCGGCCAATATGACGGCATGGCCGCCGGCAACCAGGCTGAAGGCGTGCGCGGCACGGCGGACAATCTGCTTGACATCATCGACATCATCCAGAACGACACCGCCCTCAACGTGGCGGCGGGCGGCAACGGCGCGGCGGGTCATGCCGGAGGCTTCGCTGAAATGCCGGGCGGTCTGACCAACACCGTCACCAGGTTCCAGGACAACCAGGCGCAGACCAATTTCTGGGCCGCATTCCTGTCCGAGGCCAACACCATCAATGCGCAGTTGACGGCGATCGCAAACGGTCAAGCTACGGCGAACGATAATCTGCTCTGTCAGATCCAGAACTACGAGAATTTCGGTTCCACTTTCGACCAGGCGCAAGGTGGGATCTTCAGGGGGCGGTTCGACAACGAACTGCAGAGCGGCACCCTGATGGCCGATAGCGCCGCCGCGTGCCAGGGGCTCACGGGCATCCTGAACGGCGACCAAGGCGCGGCACTGGCGGCGGACAAGGCGATGATCACCGCCGCGGGACACGGCTTTGTCGCCGACGCCAACGACGTCAGCGGCAACAACATTCCAGTCGGCGGCGGTACCTATGTCGGCACGGCGACGACCGTGGCCACGGCGACTTCGATCAACGGCATGGCCCAGGGCACCATTCCTGTCGGGGACGAACCGAATATCGCCAATGGCACCGGCGGTACGGCGACCACGGCCACCACGACCACGGGCACCACGACCACGGGTGCTGCAGGTACCGGCAACCACGCCGGTGGTACGGCGACCACGGGCACAACCACTACGGGTTCTGCAGGAGCCGGCAACCACACCGGCGCTACGGCGACCACGGGCACCACCACCACGGGGGCTGCAGGTACCGGCAACCACACCGGCGCTACGGCGACCACGGGCACCACCACCACGGGGGCTGCAGGTACCGGCAACCACACCGGCGGTACGGCGACCACGGGCACCACCACCACGGGTGCTGCAGGTAACCACACCGGCGGCACGGCAACTACGGGCACGACCACGACGCTCGCCACCGAAGCGGCTGCCTTCCTGACCGACCTGACCAGCTTCGCCCAAGGACATGGCAGCATCGCGACGGTCACTGCCGACCTGCAGGCGTTGCTCCAAGCGGCCGGCATCGGGAACGGCGCTGCCGCCGCTCCAACCGCTGCCGCAGCTGCTGCCCCAGCCGCAGCTGCCCCTGCCGAAGCCGCCGCGGATCCGGGTCCGGCCCCAATGGAATCTTTCCATGCGTTCCTGCACATGGCCCATCATATGTAACGCCATCTGACTAGCTAGCTGGCCGGGGCAACGTACTGCCCCGGCCTTGGCATTTGCGGCGCTGGCCATTTCTTCCAGCCGAACCATCCCGTACCGCGCATTTGCGCGCGCAGCTCACGAGAGCAAGCGCCCGGTCCAAACAGCAATTCTGGTGCACGTGGGGAAGTCGATTTGAGGCAGCTCGGTCGGGCGATCGCGCTTTTATGGTTCAAGGCTCAAGTCGCTGATCGACGCGATCGAGATCGACAGATCTCCCCAGGGGTAAGCTGCAATTCCATCGCTCCGGGCGAGGAGCGGACAACGGCGCCGCTCGTCAAAAAAATGTTGCCGAGAATCCACAGTTCGCCCCAGAGATTACCGGGCGGCCGCTGCGAGAGCGATGTCGAAGCAAATTTCGGCAGACGCTTCCTCTCGTGCGCCCATGGTCGGGACATAGCGGTGAGCTAAGGGTTGGACTGCCGGTTAACTGCCTATAGGACCGCGCAAAAACCTTCCCGCCAAGAGGTCTGCGATGCGCATTCAGAGGTTTCATGGGATGGCTCGGAGCAGCCGGGGCGATACCGGCAGCATGGTCCTTGCCGCGGTCCGCGCCACCTGATCGCCTCGTTCGGTCAGAACATCATCACAGTTCAGTCCGAAACGACGCATGTTTAGGTCAAGTTTGACGGCGATCAATCGGTTGCGCGGCGAATGACAACAGCTCACCAGCTCACCAGGCCGGCGGACGTCGGTCAAAGGGGCCCTTCAGTTTTGAACATCATCGCAGTCCTGCGGAACGCGCCACGAAGGAGACCAGCGATGACATTCGGTGAGACGATCTAATGGCTACTACTTTGTTCAATAAGACGGCGCTGGCGAACGGCACGTCGAATTTGATCGTGCGCACCGATGCGCTCAATCAGTCAACAGACCTGGTGCAGGCCGGGGTTGTCTTCAACGATGCGATCCGTGCGTCGACCGGACTGTTCAGTCTGTCGGGCAGCGGCAACCAGAACCCGTTCCTGGGCGCTTATATTTCCGACACCCATGCGGTGCAGAGCGACATCATGGCGATGCTCGCCACTCCCGGTGCCGTGACGGCCGGTGGACAGGCCTTTGCCCTGAGCACCACCGACACCGCGGTTCTGACCAACATCGAGGCCCAGCTGACCACGCTCTATACGGCGGCGGCGCAGACCACCAACCCGGCGACGATGGTAGCCGCGGACCAGACGGTTCACGCCGTGCAAGCCGAGATCCTGCAGGAAATCAACAACGATCCCCATATCGCGGCCGCCATCAACAACGTCCCGTTCATGGCCACGACCGGCGCCGTCGACGTCGCGTTCCAGAACAGTCCGGCGGGCGCCGATGATCCGGCATCCGTGGCCGCGGCAACGGCGGGCACCAGCCTGAAAGCGGTCGGCGAGGTCTACAATGCGGCGGCCGATCTCCTCCTCGGCGGCATCAATGCGTCCAATATCGGCGAGATAACGGCGGACCTCACCGCGGTTGAGACGGGTGTCACCAACATCCTGAACAACGCGACCGCGCTGGCCGCGATCGAAAAGGGCGAAACCGCCAACGCCATGGCGCTGACGACCATCCACCTCGATACGGTGGGGACACAGGTCGCCCTCCAGCTCAACAAATATGACGGCATGGAAGCCGCCGGCTCGCAGGAAGGCCTGCGCGGCACCGCGGACAATATTCTCGACATCATCGATATCGTTCAGAATGACACTGCCCTGAACATGGCGGCGGGCGGCAACGGCGCCGCGGGACATGCTGGCGGATTCGCTGAAATGCCGGGCGGTCTGACCAATACTGTCACCAGGTTCCAGGACAATCAGGTTCAGACCAATTTCTGGGCGGCTTTCTTGTCCGAGGCCAATACCATCAATGCGCAGCTGACGGCGATCGCAAACGGTCAAGCGACGGCGAGCGCGGCACTGATCACGCAGATCCAGAACTATCAGCATTTCGGCGCCGCTTTCGATGCCGCGCAAGGTCAGATCTTCGAGGCCCGGTTCGACAACGAACTGCTGAGCGGCACGCTGCTGGCCGATAGCACCAACGCGGTCGCGGGGCTCACGGGCATCGTGAACGGCGCCACGGGCGCGGCACTTGCGGCGGACATTGCGCAGATCACGGCCGCGGGCATGGGCTTTGTCGCCGACGCCAAGGACGTCAGCGGCAACAACATTCCGGTCGGAGGCGGCAACTATGTCGGCACCGCGACAACCGTGGCGACGGCAACCTCGGTTCATGGTCTGGCACAGGGCACCATCCCGGTGACGGCTAACCCGAACATCGCCAATGGCACCGGCGGCACTGCTACCACGGCCACAACGACGACGGGCACCACGACGACGGGTGCTGGTGGCGGCACGACAACGGGAACCGGGAGCACCGGCACTGGTACAACGGGAACCGGCAGCACCACTTCGACGGGAAGCCATTGCGCGGGCGGCTCCAGCCAGTCCGGTTCTTCGGGCAAGAGCAGCTCAGGACCGTCTTGCGACCATTCGCATCATGATCATCATCATGATGCTGCTGCTGCTCCAGCCGCCGCCGTGGTGCCGGCGATGCAACCCCACGAAATGCATGCGCACATGCACATGCACATGTAACGCCCGATCTCGCCAACCGGCCGGGGCAATACATTGCCCCGGCCATCTCGTTTTGATGTCGCGATGTCGAACCGTTCGTCGCCATGCCGGGGCCGACACCGTGGCGAATTCGGCGCAACATGCCGGCGCGGGGCCCTTGCCGCTTGCAGCCGAACAATCCCGTACCGCGCATTTGCGCACGCGGCTCAGAAGACAGCACGCCGATGAATGAATCAGCTCTTGCCGACCGGCCGCGCGTTGCTTCTGCAATCCCCGTCGCCGGGGGATACGCCCTGAAGACAGCCGAACAGGCCTATCGGCGGGTTCTCGCCGACAAGCCCGGTCACTTCCGCGCGCTCTGCGGATTGGCCGTGGTTCGCGGCCAGCTTGGTGCGCCCGGCGAGGCTCGCGACCTGATTGGTCAGGCCGTCGATGCCGCAGGGCCATCGGCCGAAGACCATGTCGTGCTCGGCACGACCTTCATCCGGATCAACGATCTCGACAGCGCCCAGCGTCAGTTCGAGATGGCTATCGCACGCGACGAAGCGCATGCAGAGGCCAGATTTCATCTGGCCAACGTCCTCTGCGGCCGTGGCGATTTTGCCGCTGCGGTGATCCAGTACGAAAGAGCGCTGGCGATCCATCCGGACAACGCGGAAGCCCATCAAAATCTAGGGCTGGCGCTGCAGCGGCTTGGCCAATTCGAATCCGCCCTCGCCCACCACCGGGCGGCACTGGCGATCTCACCGAAATCCGCCGCCATCCAGGTCAGCCTGGGCGACGCCTGCCGGCATCTTGGCCGACATGATGACGCTGTCGCGCAGTATGCGCAGGCGGTCGCGATCAATCCGGGTTTGACGGACGCCCACATCAACCTCGGCGGCTGCTTTCACTTGACGGGCCGTCGCGAGCAGGCGATCGGCAGTTACCTGCGGGCGTTGACGATCAATCCCGGTCTTGCGGACGCGCATTACAATCTCGGCAATCTCTACGCCGAACTCGACAATCTGGACGCGGCGGTCGTTCACTACGAGCGCTCCATCGACCTGCTTCCGAGCTCGGCCGAAGCGCACAATAACCTTGCCAATGTGCTGCAGAAGTGTGGTCGGCTTGAGGAGGCGATCAAACGCTATAAGGAAGCGATTCGCCTCAAGCCAGGCTACGTCTCCGCGCAGCGCAATCTGGGCGATGCCCTGCATGCCCTGAACCAGATCGATGCGGCCATTGTGTGCTTTCGGGCGGCGCTGGCGATCGAACCCGGGGATGCCACGACCCTGAACCGCCTCGCATCGGCGCTGCTGGTCGCAGGGCGTCTTGACGAAGCCTCGCGGGCCTACGAGACGGCGATCGACCTCGCGCCCGAAAACATCGGCATTCAGCACAACTACGCCGCCGTCAAGCGGTTCGCGGCCGGCGATCGGCGCCTGGCCCGGCTGGAAGACCTTCACGCCCGCGAGGATCAGCTTTCCAACGATGAGCGGATCGTACTGCACTTCACGCTCGGAAAGGCCTATGCCGACCTCAGGGATCCCGACCGTTCGTTTCGACATATGGACGCCGGCAATCGTCTCAAGCGGCGGCACGTGACTTATGACGAGCGCGGAACCTTGCTGCTGATGCAACGTATTCGCGATGCATTTACCAAAGATCTCCTGAAGGTCAAATCCAATGTCGGACATGACTCGGAGGCCCCGGTCTTTGTCGTCGGCATGCCGCGGTCGGGCACGAGCCTGGTCGAACAAATTCTCGCCAGTCACCCGCGCGTCTTTGGAGCCGGCGAGGTCGAGCATTTTGCCACCGCGACATCTGAACTGGCGAAACGCAGAGCCGGTGCGTACCCGGACATGATCGCCAAAATGCCGGATGAAGACTTCCGGGAGCTCGGGAAGACCTATGTCGAACGCCTGAGCAAGGACGGGGCGGCGAAAGATCGCATCGTCGACAAGCTGCCGCCAAATTTCCTGTTCGTCGGCCTCATTCATCTGGCGCTGCCGCGCGCCCGGATCATCCATGTCAAGCGGAATGCCGTCGACACCTGCACGTCTTGCTACTCGCTGCTGTTCGCGGAAGACCAGCCATACGCCTACGATCTCGGCGAACTCGGCCGCTATTACAGGGCTTACCAAGCACTGATGGATCATTGGCGGTCCGTTCTGCCGCCGGGACGCATACTCGACGTGCAATACGAGGACCTCGTCGATGATCTCGAAGGTCAGGCGCGACGTCTTGTGGCGCATTGCGGCGTGGAGTGGGACAGGCGCTGTCTGGCCTTTCACGAAACCAAGCGCCCGGTCCAAACGGCAAGTCTGGTCCAGGTGCGAAAATCCATCTACACCAGCTCGGTCGGGCGATCGCGCTTTTATGGTACAAGGCTCAAGCCGCTCATGGACGCACTCGAGATCGATGGTACACGTTCCAGGGCTGGGCAGGATGAAGCCTCTGGGCGCCAAAGGCGGCGTTCGCACCGGCGCGCGACCGCGAAAAACCGGTCCGACCCGCCGGCTCCGTCAAATCGAAGGGCTGCAATCGGCAGGCCGGAGCCCTGGACAGAACCCGCGTTTCAAGTGGCCAAGAAACTGCAGGACCGGGGCGACCTCAGCGATGCGGAGCCGCTGTTCAGCGTCGTGCTGGCGATGCATCCGCGTCACTTTGGTTCGCTGCTTGCGATGGGCGCGATATGCGCCTGCACCAGCCGCCTCGACGATGCCAAACGCTTCTTCACGCTCGCGATCGCCGTGAACGAGCGCGCTGCCGAAGCCCATGGCAGCCTGGGCGCGGTCCACACCAGCGCCGGGGACTTCGACGCCGCGGCGGCCTGCTACGACAAGGCCCTGGCGCTGGGGCCCGATCATCCCGGCATTCATTACGGGTATGCGATGCTGCTGCAGTCGCGCGGGAGGAATGCGGAAGCCGTCGAACATCTCAGGCGCGCCGTTTCGGCAAGGCCCGATCATCTCGATGCCTATTTCGCGCTCGGAAATCTGCATTTTGCCGGAGCGCAGGATGCCGAGGCAATTGAGTGCTACCTCAAGATATTGCAACTCAGCCCTCGCCACGCGGAAACCCACAATAATCTGGCCAATGTGTACCAGCGGCAGGGCCAGATGGAGCGTGCGATTGTGCACTACAAGACGGCGCTGGAAATCAACCCATCCTACGCCGACGCCTATGGCAATCTCGGCAATGCCTATCTTGTGCTCGATCGTCTCGAGGAATCGATCGAGCAGAACCGGCGCGCCCTCGAGTTGAAGCCTGCAAGGTTCGGATCGCACAACAATCAGGGGGTGGCGTTGCAGGCGCTGGGGCGGTTCGAGGAGGCCAAACGCGCCTTCGAGCGGGCGCTCGAACTGGTGCCGAGGGAGGCGTCCGTTCACCTCAATCTTGCAAACATGGCGCGGTTCAGGGCGGGCGATCGGCGCCTGCCGGGCCTCCACGCGCTATTGAGCGAAGTGGAGTCCCTGGACGTCGAGAATCAGATTGCTGCGCATTTCGCGATGGGCAAAGCCCTGGGCGATCTCAGTCAATACCAGGAGGCCTTCCAGCATTTGTTGAAGGCCAATGCTCTGAAACGGAGCACCATCGTCTATGACGAGCCGCAGAGGCTGGCGATGTTCGACAATATCAGGACGACGTTCTCGCCGGACTTCATGAAAGCAAGATCGGGCGGCGGCGACAAATCGTGGTCGCCGATCTTCATCGTCGGAATGCCCCGCTCCGGGACGACCCTGCTGGAACAGGTGCTGGCGAGCCATTCGAAAGTGTTCGGCGCCGGAGAACTGGAGGCATTCAAGGAAACGATCGCGGAGTGCGTCCGCAGCCAGGGGATCGTGTCGGCCTATCCGCTGCTGGTCGGGTCCCTGTCACAGGATCACATTCGCCAGCTCGGCGAAATGTACACCACGCGGGTGCGGGCGCGCGCACCTGAGGCGGAGCGGATTGTCGACAAGATGCCGCTCAACTTCTGCTTTGTCGGGCTGATCCACCTGGCGCTGCCGAACGCCCGCTTCATTAATGTG
Organism: Bradyrhizobium sp.; assembly: GCF_049512235.1. GTDB lineage: Bacteria > Pseudomonadota > Alphaproteobacteria > Rhizobiales > Xanthobacteraceae > Bradyrhizobium. The sequence goes on along the minus strand of NZ_JBEKXH010000196.1, from coordinate 2,711 downwards.
CGTCGCGATCCCCTCGACACCTGCGTCTCGTGCTTCTCGTTGCTGTTTTCGGGAAGCCAGCCCTTTGCCTACGATCTCGCGGAGCTCGGCCGCTACTTTCGCGGCTACGAGGGGGTCATGGAGCACTGGCACCAGGTACTGCCGCCGGATGTCCTGATCGACGTGCAGTACGAAGATCTGGTCGATGACCTCGAGGGTACCGCAAGACGCGCACTCCGCCATTGCGGCCTCGATTGGGAGGATTCGTGCCGCGATTTCCACGACACCAAACGGACGGTGCGAACGGCCAGTCTGATGCAGGTGCGCGAGCCGGTCTACCGCCGCTCGATCGGCGCCTGGCGCCGCTACGCGGAGTACCTCGCGCCCCTCGGGCAGGCGCTCGGGGTCGACATCCCTGCCCTGTTGGCGGAGACGCAAGGCGCGGAAAGCTCGTGGACCGCCTGATCTCACCACGTCATTGCGAGGAGCCCTTGCGACGAAGCAATCCAGCTTTCGTTTGCGGCGGCAAAGCTGGATTGCTTCGCTGCGCTCGCAATGACGGAAAGAGGACCCCTGTGCGTCCATGAACGTTGCGGCATCCCCCGGCGGTTTTGCGAGCGAGGCGGTCGCCGTATCGGCGACAGCGCGACCCACCAAGCGGGTCTATCCAGACCCTGCACCTGTTCCGACCCAGCACGGCCCGAACGGCATTCGATTTGACTTCAATGACGGTTTCAGAGTGACGGTTCCTGAAAATGGCCGTCCCTGGAAGGTCCGATTGAGCGATCTGGACAAGGGCACCATCGAGTTCGAGACCGAGCTGCGCGCCGGCGGCATCAGGAGCAAGAAGCGCTACTATGCGCGCTATCGCGTTGAGGTCTGGCAGCCCGGCGAAAGCATTTTCGTGCATGAGTATTCGGCTGGGGATCGCGAGGTGCTGGTGCAATTTCCGGTTGGCACGCTGGGCGACTCGATCGGATGGCTGCCCTACGCGGTGAAATTTGGCGAGCGCCATCGCTGCAGGCTGACCTGCGCCATGGGCGGCAGACTGATTGCGATTTTCCGCGATGCCTATCCCGGCATCACGTTCCTCACTCATAATGAGGTCAAGACCGAGCGTTACTACGCCACTTACAGCATCGGGCTGTTCTTTGATGACAAAAACTTTATTTCTCAGCCGCGCGACTTTCGCCAGGTCGGGCTGCACCGTACCGCCGGCTATATTCTCGGTGTCGATCCCACCGAAATGAAGCCGCTTCTAGCCATTGAAAACGCTACGCGGCCGATCGCCGAACCCTATGTCTGCATCTCGGTCCAGAGCACGACCCAGAGCAAATACTGGAATAACCCCGAGGGCTGGCGCGCCATCGTCGCATTCCTGAAAGAGGAGGGTTATCGGGTCGTCTGCATCGACCAAAAAGCGGTTCACGGCCAAGGCCTGGTCTGGAATCACATTCCGCACGGTACCGAAGACGAGACCGGCGACAAGCCGCTCGCGGAGCGAATCCGCTACCTCAGACATGCCGCGTTCTTTGTCGGTCTCTCGAGCGGCCTGTCATGGTTGGCATGGGCCGCCGACATACCCGTGGTGATGATATCGGGCTTTACGCACCCGATTAACGAATTCCACACGCCCTACAGGGTGATCAATTTCAACGCCTGCAACAGCTGCTGGAACGATCCGCGGATCAGGTTTGATCATTACGACTTTCTCTATTGTCCCCGTCACAAGGACACGCCGCGCCAATTCGAATGCACGCGCCTGATCAACCCAGACCAGGTCAAGGCCGTCATCCGCGGCATCCCCGGCTTTGGCCGGCATGACCGCGAAGCCCGCAGTCAAGCGGATCCGCGGGATTCTGCTGACGCGGCAGCGGCTGTCGAACCTCGCAAGGCTCCATAGGGCACGGATCGGAGACGGCATGGCGGCGAGGCTTGGTGTCACGGACAACTGGGTGTCGCTCGCGGCTTCGCTCACCTTGCCGAACGGAGAGCCGCGATTTCATCTGGGCTTCCCCACGCAGTTCGCGGCCGATCCGGGCGCCAACTGCCTCGTGGCCAATGAGCTCCGAGACGGCTATGAGCTGCCGACGCGCAATCTCCTGGAGCGGGCGATCCGGCAAGGGGATCTGTTCGTCGACGTCGGCGCGCATTGGGGTTTTTTCACGCTGCAAGCCGCAACCCATCCGGCCCGCGATGTCACCGTCATAGGCTTCGAGCCGGATCCCGCCAATGCCGCCATTCTGGTCAGAAACGTCGCCGACAACGGACTGAGCGACAAGGTGTCCGTCGTCTGTGCGGCCTGCGGCGACAACTTCGAAATCGCGCCGCTGGTCGCCAACTCGACCATGATGCACAGCATTCGCGGTGTCGGCCTCAAGCCGCCCTTTGCCCGGGGGCCGTCGAAATGGGTCCCCGTGGTCACGATGGACCGCGCCCTGGTCGCCTTTCCGCGCGCGGAGAGTGCGAGGATCATCCTCAAGGTCGACGCCGAAGGCTTCGAGCCGCAGGTGCTGGCCGGCGCCAGATCGCTGCTAAGGAGCGGCCGCGTGGCGGACGGACCCGAGCGCTGTGGCCCTGCGGCAAATGGTTGCCGTCTTGGACGACCTCGGTTTCCGCCATTCGCGGCCGCCGTCGCAGCAGACTGACGGGCCGCTCGCCCCGTTCGAGATCGAAGGAACCTACGTGGGAAACGTAATTTCCCATCATGGAGATGTCGACATGTGACACCG
>NZ_JBEKXH010000195.1:0-11675 GCF_049512235.1 Bradyrhizobium sp. | reverse complement strand
CTTCGAACAAATTCGAGAAGGTCGTTGTTGAACCGATCCTTATTTTGCAGTCTCTGGCTGCACTCGATCTGCTCACGATTTGAGCGCAACCACAAAGGCTTCGAGAGAATAGCCGATTGCGAAGCGGACGATCAGTCCATAAGATCGAGAAGTGACTTTTTCGATTTTGGAAAGCAGACAGTGGATCGCTTGGAGGTGATGTCTGTTATCGTCGCCGTTACGGAGACGGGGAGCTTCTCCGCGGCTTCGCGTAGACTGAAGACGCCCGTCGCGACCGTGAGCCGCCAAGTCGCCGAACTGGAAGAACGCCTGAAAGCTCAGTTATTTCAGAGATCCCCTCGGCGGGTCACGCTGACCGATGCGGGGAGGTCCTACATCGATGCGTGCAAGCGGATCATTGAGCAGGTCGACGACGCCGAACGGGAATTGTCCGGCGAGTACAGGATCCCCAAAGGGGACTTGGCGGTGACGGCGCCCTGGGGTCTCGGTCATACGCATCTGCTCCCGCTCGCTGTCGAGTTCTTGAACGCGTATCCGGAAATCGGTCTGCGGCTCGTGTTGACCGATCGCGTCGTCAACACGGTGGAGGAGAACATCGACGTGGCGATCCGGATCGGCTCTCTTCCTGACAGCAGCAGCAAGATCGCGACACGCATCGGCCTGATCCGCGTCGTCTTATGCGGGAGCCCCGCCTATTTTGCAGCGAAAGGCAAACCCAAGACGCTTGGCGACCTTCGGGAGCATGATTGCATCACGATTGATGATGTTGCCGCGCCCTCCACCTGGAAGTTCTCCAAAAGCGGTCGCACGGTTGTCGCACCGATAAAGACAAGGTTGACGGTGAACACATCAGAGGCGGCGGTTCTTGCCGCCCTCGCTGGCATGGGAGTGGCGCGGGTTATGTCGTACAAGATGGATGCCGCGAGGCGCGCTGGAACACTCGAAATTGTACTGGAAGATTTCGAGCCAGAACCGTTGCCCGCCCATATTGTCTATGCGCAACGCAAGCCGGTTCCTCTCAAGCTTCGCGCGTTTCTCAATTGGATGACGCCGCGCCTCAAGGCCCGCTTGGCCTGAGCTGAAGCGGAAAAGGATGTCTCGCATCCGAGCCAATCATCGGAAGCGGTACTGGCCTCAGACCCCCTCGAACTGCAACCTTGCCAGCCGGGCGTAGAGGCCGCCCGCGGCGACCAGCGAGGCGTGGGTGCCCTGCTCGACGATGCGGCCCTGATCCAGCACCATGATGCGGTCGCAGGACAGCACGGTGGCCAGCCGATGCGCGATCACCAGCGTGGTGCGGTGGCGCATCAATTCCTCCAGCGCGGTCTGCACCAGCGTTTCGCTCTCCGCATCGAGCGAGGATGTGGCTTCATCGAGCAGCAGCAAGGGCGCGTCGCGCAGGATGGCGCGCGCGATCGCGATGCGCTGGCGCTGGCCGCCGGACAGGGTGACGCCGCGTTCGCCGAGATGCGCCTCGAATCCACCGGGCAGCCGGCGGATGAATTCGGTGGCGTGGGCAAGATCGGCGGCGCGCTCGACCTCGGCGTCACCGGCGTCGGGCCGGCCGAAGCGGATGTTTTCGCGCGCGGTGGCCGCAAACACCACCGAGTCCTGCGGCACCAGCGCGATGCGCGCGCGCACCTTTTGCGGATCGGCCGTGCTGATCGGCACCCCGTCGAGCGAGATCACGCCGCTCGATGGATCGTAGAATCGCAACAGCAGATGGAACAGCGTGCTCTTGCCGGCGCCCGAGGGGCCGACGATCGCGACCTTCTCGCCGGCGCGGACCGCGAGCGACACGCCATCGACTGCCCGCACGTCGGGCCGCGTCGGATAGGCGAAGCCGACGTTTTCGAAGCTTACATCGCCGCGTGCCGGTACCGGCAACGCGCGCGGCGATGCCGGCGCCGTGATCTGCGACTGCACGCGCAGGATTTCGAACAGCCGTTCGGCCGCGCCTGACGCCGCCGAGACCTCGCCCCAGACCTCGCTGAGCTGGCCGAGCCCGGCCGCGGCGAAGGCGGCGTACAAGACGAACTGGCCCAGCCGGCCCGGCGTGATGGCGCCGGTCAGGACGTCATTGGATCCGATCCAGAGGATCGCGACCACGCTCGAAAACACGATGAAGATGATGATCGCGGTCAGAACCGCCCGCGCGCGCGTCGAGGTACGCGCCGCTTCATAGGCCTGTTCGACTTCGCCGCCGAAGCGCGCATTGGCGAGCCGCTCGCCGGTATAGGCCTGCACGGTGCGGATGGCGCCGATCAGTTCGGAGGCGTAGGCGGTGGCGTCCGCCAGCGTATCCTGCGCGTTGCGCGACAAGCGCCGCACCCAGCGGCCGAACGCCACCAGCGGAATCACGATCAGCGGGATCGCCAGCAGCACGAGGCCGGAAAGCCGGGGGCTCGTGATCACCATCATCGCGGTGGCGCCGAAGAACAGCATCAGGTTGCGCAGCGCGATCGAGACCGAGGCCCCGACCGCGGATTTGATCTGGGTAGTATCGGCGGTGAGCCGCGAGACCAGTTCGCCGCTGCGCGCGGAATCGAAGAAGGCCGGCGACAGCGAGATCAGGTGCGCGAACACGTCGCGCCTGAGATCGGCGACGATGCGCTCGCCGATCGTCATCACCAGATAGAACCGGGCGGCGCTGGCGCCGGCCAGCACCGCGACCACGGCGATCATCACACTGAAGTAGCGGTTGATCATGGCGATGCCTTCGGGGGAGAACCCGAAGTCGATCATCCGCCGTACCGCGACAGGCACGATCAGCGTCGTGATCGCGGCGACCGTCAGCGCGATCAGTGCGAGCAGCGCACGTCCGCGGTAACGCGCGACATAAGGTGCCAGCGCCAGCAGCGGACGCAGCTTCGCCCGGCTCTTGGCCTTGGGCTGCGTCAACGGCATTTCGATGGAGGATATCCCCGCAGGCTCACCACCAAGCCGCGGCGGCGCTTCGCCATGCCGCTGTTCCAGCCGTTCCACTGCGCTCATGATATCTGGACCACCCTTTTACCACCCCCAGATAGGCCTCCCCGCCCGCGCTGGCAAATCCGGCCGATTACCAATCCGGGACCATACGCAGCTTGTTTTGCCGCACTCGCTGGGCTATAGAGCCGCCCAAATCCATCCTTACAGCCAGTTCAAAGACAGGCGCCGGCGCGCTTCAGGGATCTGCCATGAAACCAGAAATTCATCCGAATTATCATATGATTACGGTCGTGATGACCGATGGCACCGAGTACCGGACGCGCTCGACCTGGGGCAAGGAAGGCGACAAGCTGAACCTCGATATCGACTCCAAGTCGCACCCGGCCTGGATCGGCGGCGCCCAGCAGCTGCTCGATCGTGGCGGCCGCGTGTCGCGATTCCAGAAGAAGTTTTCCGGCTTCCTCAAAAAAGAGTGAGAGTCCCGAACCGTTAGCGTTTGAGACGGATCAACCTTTGAGACGGATGCCAGAACGCCCCGGCCGCTCGCCTGGGCGTTTTCGTTTGGTAAGGGGGATGGGGCCGGCACCCTTATCGTGGTTTCAACAGGATCTGCACGCCAATCGCGGCAAAAATGGCTGAACCGATAGCGATACTGATACCGACACCCTGTTGCAGCGGAAAGCCTGCGAAACAGGCCGCCGCCGCCAGTACCCCGGCCAATCCCGTCACCGCGCCCGCTAGCCCGACAGGTTTCCGCGCGATCGGCGTCGGCGAGCGCATGTCATTCATCAATGCGACCACGGCGCCAGCACCGAATGCCGTCGTCCCCAGGAGAAAGAGCACGTCAAACAGCCGCTTGAATCCGCCAAATGCGGCTGCGCCATCGCTGGTCGCCGCGAGCGGGCCCAGCACATAGCCCAGGATCGCATCGACCAACGTAAAGACGACTGCACCCAAAAGGATAGCGATCCAGCCGCCAACCGCGACACCTCTGCCGCGCCGGGCCAGTTCAAGCGCGACAAGAAGCGCGCCCACCGCCAATACAATATCCGAGAAAATGCCGACGGTACCGGCCGCGAACATGGGCCGGGCACCGGCAACCGCGCCGACCAGCGCCGCCGCCCGATCGAAGGGCTGCGCCGGCAGGGCCGCGGCAGGCGGGGAAAGCGCATAAAGTACGCTGGTCGCGACTACACCGAGCGATCCCAGCGCGAGCGCGGCGCCACCTGCCGTGAGATTGGAAACCGCAAAATCCTTCAGCGCAATCTCATGACGGTCAAGCGTCCCCGAACCGGTATCAGTCATCGACAGCTCCTGTTGCGGCTGCGCCAGTTTAGTTGCAGAGTGCAACCATACGACAAAAGGTTTCACTGTGCAACCATGCCCAGCAAGACGGATCTTTCGGAACTGAACTGCTCGCTGGCGCGAACCCTGGAGGTGGTGGGGGACTGGTGGACGCTGTTGATCGTCCGCGACGCCTTCCTCGGCGTTCGCCGCTTCGGCGATTTTCAGAAGAGCCTCGGTATCGCGAAAAACATCCTTTCGGCGCGATTGGAGCGTCTTGTCGCGAGCGGCATCCTCGTGCGCGGCGGGGCGGAAAAGCGCCCTGTCTATCAACTCACCGACGGCGGTCGCGCGCTGCTGCCCGCCATGGTCGCGCTGATGCAATGGGGCGACAGATGGGTTTCCGCCGGCAACCCGCCGGTCTTGGTGACCGACGAGAAGGACCGGCTGGTCGCACCGGTCAAATTGAAAAGCGGCGGCGGCGAAGTAACTGCACAGACGGTCCGGTTCCACCCGGGTCCGGGCGCGACGGCCCGAACGCGCGCTTTCTTCAACGCGCTGTCACGGTCGGGCGGCTAGATCGTGATCCGATTCAATCAGATCATGATCTGGACCGGCGCTTTGAGCGGATCCGTAAGCGTCGGGCTGCCTTCACTGCTCGAACGCCGCCTTCAGGCGATTAAGCTGCGGCACCAGCGGATTGCCGATGGCCGCGCGTTCCCCTGCCGGGGCATGGATGGTGATATCGAGGCGGCGGACTTTTCCCTGCAGCGCCATCGAGCGGGCGATCAGGTCCTGCAACTGCTGCGGCAGTTTGGCGACCATGTCGTCCGGGCCTGGATCGGCGGCGCTGAGCTTGACCTTGGTTTTTTCGCGATTGGCCTGGCTCAGCGTCATCTCGCCTTCCTTGACCGCGCGGTGCAGCAATAGCCAGGAGGCGAGCTGCATCAGGCGGGTGGTGAGGCGCATGCTTTCGGTCGCATAGGTCAGGCTGACCGTGCGGTCGAGCGCCTTGGCCTCGGCGCGGCCAGCCCCGTCGAGATAGGCGGCGGTCTGCTCAACCAGATCCATGCCCTCCCGGAACAGGGTGGCGAATGCAGCGGAATTGGTCAGCCGCTCGTTGAATTGAACGAGAGCGGTTTCGCCTTGCGAACGATCCGACATGGCGTACGCCTCACGCTACAGATTACGCCGCCGACTTCCAAACGCGCCAGCTTATGATGAACAAATCATTACGCGGCCGCCGTTCAGAGTCCAGCCGCAAGATCAGATATGGTTTCCACGGAGGTACCAAAGGCGCCCAAAAAAAAAGCCGCCGTTTCCGGCGGCTTTGAAGTTGATAACAGGGAGGCGTCAAACAGAGTGACAGGAGCCACTCGGTGTCCAAAAGGACGATGCAAGTTATAGTTGAGAAAGCTTAATCGATCGTAAATTGACGGTTTCGTTCAGCTTTTATTTGCCATGTCGGCCGCTGGCCGAGCGCTGCGGAACAGGCACCCGGACGCTTGGCGCCGCCCGAATACAGGCTCCGCAGTGCTGCACCGCACCCGGGACGCCAGCCCGGCCTGTGTCGACTCAGGTCTTGAAGATGCTGTTGGCGGCGTCCCTCGATGCGCGCTTTTTGCTCATGGCGGCCTGCAGCCGCTCGATTTCCGACGTCATCAACGCGATGCGCTCGGCAAGTTCCTCGACTGACAGCAGCGCAAGGTCCTGCCCGATCTCGTGGGTGACTTTCCTCCTCGGTCGGTCGTCGTCCTCGATGGCCAATGGGATCCTCCGTCCTATCGTTGCGCCGAAAAGCAGTCTGGCAGGTGCCCAGCCTAAAGCATGCTCCGAAAAAGTGGCAGGACTGACCCGGGAAGTCGGCCATGGCGGCGATCGTTACCGGCAATACTAATGACATTCCACTTCGCTTCAAAAGGCGATATGCCAGCCGTGGCCGCAACCGCCTGCAAGGAAAATCATGGAAAAGCTGCCCGCGCAAATGACCGTCATCGGCATCAGCAAGCCCGGCGGCCCGGAGGTGCTGTTGCCGGAGACCCGCGTGGTGCCGGTGCCTGGGACGGATGAAATCCTGATCAAGGTGGCCGCCGCCGGCGTTAACCGTCCCGACGTCGCGCAGCGCTCGGGCGCCTATCCGCCGCCCCCCGGCGCTTCCGATCTGCCCGGCCTCGAGATCGCGGGCGAAGTCGTGGCGGTCGGCACAGGCGCCCGCAGGCACAAGGTCGGCGACAAGGTGATGTCACTGGTGGCCGGCGGCGGCTACGCGCAATATTGCATCGCACAGGACGCCCAGGCGATGGCGGTGCCCGCTGTCCTGTCGATGCAGGAGGCCGGCGCCGTGCCGGAAACGCTGATGACGGTCTGGCACAATGTGTTCGAGCGCGGCGCGTTGCAGGCCGGCGAGACGCTGTTGGTCCATGGCGGCTCCTCCGGCATCGGCACCATGGCGATCCAGCTCGCCAAGGCCTTGGGTGCAAAAGTGATCGTCACGGTCGGATCGAAGGCCAAGGCGGACGCCTGTCTCAAGCTCGGCGCCATCAGGGCCATCAACTACAAGACCGAAGACTTCGTCGCCGAGGTAAAGGTCGTGACCTCGGGCGCGGGCGCCAATGTCATTCTCGACATGGTCGGCGGCGATTACATCGAACGCAACTATGATGCCGCCGCGATCGACGGCCGCGTGGTCCAGATCGCATTTCTCGGCGGCCCCAAGGCCAATGTCAACTTTGCCAGGCTGATGGTGAAAAGGCTGCACCACACCGGCTCGACGCTGCGCCCGCGCAGCAACGCCGACAAGGCGGCGATGGTCGCAGCCATCGAGGCCCGGGTGATGCCGCTGTTGCGCGAAGGGCGCATCAAACCGTTGATGGACAGCAGCTTCCCGCTGGAAAAGGCCGCGGATGCGCATCGGCGGATGGAGAGCAGCGAACATATTGGCAAAATTGTGTTGACCATGTAGCGCAGGCAGGACTCTGCGCGGCGGGAAACTGTTTGATTTCCTTCGCATTCATGTCATTTATCCGGTCCACGCCGGGCGGGTCGCTTCGCTTCGGATTGATTGTTGGCCGCGGAGTACTGACATTGCGTCTGATCAGGTGCCTTGCGCCGCTGGTGCTGGGCCTCATGGTGGTTGCCGCTCCGCCTCCGGCGCGCGCCATCGACGCCGTCAGCGTAGGCAGTAACGCGCCTGCGATCGATCTCACCGCTATACTCGATCATCAGCACAGCGACAGCGACCGCATCCAGGTCTCGACCGCGCCGGGCACCGACGGCATCGTCCGCCGCATCGAAGTCCGCGCCCGCGAAGGCGGCCAGAACTGGGTGGTGTTCGCGCTCGCCAACAACACCGACGACCAGCTCGACCGCCTGATCGTGGCGCCGCATTATCGCATCGTGTCGTCAGGGCTGTTGTGGCCCGATCTTGGAATGTCGCGTATCGCCACCATCACGCCGTCGACCGGCGACCGCCCCGAGCGCCAGGAGAGCGCCACCGCCGACATCTTCCGCATTACGCTAGATCCCGGCGCCGTCATCACCTTTGTCGCGGAATTGCGCACCGATAAATTGCCGCAGCTCTATCTGTGGGAGCCCGACGCCTACAAGGACAAGGTCAACTCGTTCACGCTGTACCAGGGCATCGTGATCGGCATCTCCGGATTGCTGGCGCTGGTGCTGACCATCCTGTTCGTGGTCAAAGGCAGCATCATGTTTCCCGCCGCCGCCGCGCTGGCATGGGCGGTGCTGGTCTATATCGGCGTCGATTTCGGCTTCTGGGGCAAGGTGCTCGACATGTCGAACAATGCCGAGCGGGTTTGGCGCGCGGCGGGCGAAGCGATCCTGGCCGCGACGCTGTTGGTGTTTCTGTTCGCCTATCTCAATCTCAGCCGCTGGCATGTACGTTATTCCCATATCACCATCGGCTGGCTGGCCTTTCTCGGCTCGCTGGTGGCGCTGGCGCTGTTCGATCCCGCGGTCGCTTCGGGGATCGCGCGAATGTCACTGGTGTTGATCGCGTTCGCGGGCTTCGCGCTGATCGTCTATCTCTCGACCCACGGCTTCGACCGCGCGGTGCTGTTGATCCCGACCTGGTTCCTGCTGCTGGTCTGGGTGATCGCGGCCGGCATGACGGTGGCGGGAAGCGTCACCAACGACATCGTCGGCCCCGCACTGCTCGGCGGCCTGGTGCTGATCGTGATGCTGATCGGATTTACGGTGATGCAGCACGCCTTCGCCGGCGGCGGCGCCACCACCGGCGTGGTTTCCGACGTCGAGCGCCGGGCGCTGGCGCTGACCGGCTCGGGCGGCCTGATCTGGGACTGGGACGTCTCTGCCGACAAGGTCTTCACCAGCCCCGAGACCGAGAGCCTTTTGGGCTTGAAACGCGGAACGCTGGAAGGACCTGCCGCGAAATGGCTCGAGGTGCTGCATCCGCTTGATCAGGACCGCTTCCGCGCCGCGCTCGACAGCGTACTCGACCAGCGCCGTGGCCGGCTGGTGCAGGATTTCCGGCTGCGCACGCCCGACGGCCATTTCATGTGGTTCGCGCTGAAGGCGCGCCCGGTGGTCGGCTCCGACGGCGAGGTTTCGCGCGTGGTCGGAACCCTCACCGACGTCACCGAACTCAAGAACGCCGAGGAAAGACTGCTGCACGATTCCGTGCATGACAATCTCACCGGGCTGCCGAACCGCAAACTGTTCATCGACCGGCTCGGCGCGGTCGCCAATTTCGCCAAGACCATGCCGAGCCTGCGGCCGACGCTGATGGTGATCGATCTCGACCGCTTCAAGCAGGTCAACGATTCCGTCGGCATCGCGGTCGGCGATTCGATCCTGCTGACGCTGGCGCGACGGCTGACCCGCATCCTCAAACCCCAGGATACGCTGGCGCGGCTCGCCGGCGACCAGTTCGGCCTGATCCTGTTGTCGGAACAGGACCCCGCCCGCATCACCGGCTTCGCCGAAACCATTCGCAAGACCATTCGCGCGCCGATCGCGTTCAACGACCGCGAGATATTCCTCACCGCCTCGATCGGGCTCGCGCTTTCTGATCCGCAGACGCAATTGTCCGACGAGATCATCAAGGACGCCGAGCTTGCGATGTACCATTCGAAGCGGATCGGCGGCGACCGCATCGACGTCTACAAGCCGGCGATGCGCGCGCGCAAGACCGACCGGCTGACGCTGGAATCCGAACTGCGCCGCGCCATCGAGCGCGAGGAAATCACGATCCTGTACCAGCCGATCGTGCGGCTGGAAGATCGCTCGATCGCCGGCTTCGAGGCCTTGGCGCGCTGGGACCATCCCAAATTGGGCCGGATGTCGCCGGTCGAGTTCATCAGCATCGCCGAGGAGACCGGCCTGATCATCGATCTCGGCACGTTCGTGCTGGACCAGACCGCGCGACAGCTTTCGATCTGGCAACGCGCGATGCGCGTGCGCGAACCGATCTTTGCCAGCGTCAATGTGTCGTCGCGGCAGTTGCTGCGACATGATCTGATCCACGATATCCGCACCGTGCTGTCGCGCTCCTCGGTGGCGCGCGGCACGCTGAAGCTGGAACTGACGGAATCGCTGGTCATGGAAAACCCCGAGCACGCGGCGCAGATGCTGACGCGCATCCGCGAACTCGGCACCGGATTGTCGCTGGACGATTTCGGTACCGGCCATTCCTCGCTGGCCTATCTGCAGCGCTTTCCGTTCGACACCATCAAGATCGACCAGTCCTTTGTCCGCACCACCAGCCGCGGCACGCGGCCGGTGATCCTGAAATCGATCATTGCGCTGGCGCACGATCTCGGCATGGACGTGGTCGCCGAGGGCGCCGAGACCGATTCGGATGCGGTCGAGCTTTATCAGCTGGGCTGCGAATACGCCCAGGGCTATGCGTTCGGCGAACCGATGGACGCCGACGCCGCGATGCGGCTTTTGACCGAGGTTCGGCTCGAAGCGGCGAGCTAGCAACGCGGCACGATCGTGTGATGCAGACGCGTTCGCTGCGCCACCATCCGTCGCCATCCTCCGCGAAAGTGGGGGAATCCAGTACGCCGCGGCCTCTCGATTCAGTAACTATCGTCACTGGGATACTGGATCGCCCGCTTTCGCGGGCGATGACGGCGGAGGGTGTTGCACGCCTCGCAAATCAACAGACCGCTCACTTCATCCGCTTGAACCGCACGCTCTTGCCGTCGGCCTGCCTGGTCGCGATATAGCAGCTGGCGAGGCAGGCCTCGCGCTGCGGCATCTTTTCCTGCGGGCTGCGCTGGGTTTCCCACCACGACGCCCGATGCGCCGCACGCGGCAGCGCGGCGTCGATGATTGCCTCGATCTGCTCGAAACTCAGGACCAATTCGGGGAGCTTCTGCTTTTGCAGATAATCGCGCAGCGCATCATAGGGGTTCACGGGCGGTCCAGATATTTCCGCATCTCTTCGCGCAGGCCGTCGCGCAGGTCGGGGCGCGCCATGGCGTAGGCGATGTTGGCGCGCAGGAAACCCGCCTTCGAGCCGCAATCATGCCGCTCGCCCTCGAACTCGACACCGTAGAAGGTTTGGGTTTTCGAAAGCCCGATCATGGCGTCGGTGAGCTGGATCTCGCCGCCGGCGCCGCGCTCCTGCCTCTCGAGAATCTTGAAGATTTCCGGCTGCAGGATGTAGCGCCCGGTGATAGACAGGTTGGACGGCGCGGTGCCCCTGGGCGGCTTTTCCACCATGCCGTCGACCTCGAACAGGCCGTTCTGCCCGTGACGCTTGCCGACGCCGCAGATGCCGTACTGATGGGTCAGATGCGCCGGCACCTCTTCCACCGCGACCAGGTTGGATTTATCGCCAAGCTGGGCTGCGGCCGCTATCATCTGGGCGAGACAGCCCGGCGTATTCAAGACCAGTTCATCCGGCAGCAGCACCGCGAACGGCTCGTTGCCGACGATGTCGCGGGCGCACCACACCGCATGGCCGAGGCCGAGCGGCGCCTGCTGACGGGTAAAACTCATGGCGCCGGCTTCGGGCTGGTCGCGCGCCAGAATGTCGATCTCGACCTTCTTGCCGCGGGAGGCGAGCGTGGCGTCAAGTTCATACATGCGGTCGAAATGGTCCTCGATCACGCCCTTGTTGCGGCCGGTGACGAAGATGAAATGTTCGATGCCGGCTTCCCTGGCCTCGTCGACCACATACTGGATCAGCGGCCTGTCGACGATGGTCAGCATTTCCTTCGGCATCGCCTTGGTGGCGGGCAGCACGCGGGTGCCGAGGCCGGCGACCGGGAAAACGGCTTTGCGGATTTTCATGGGAGGTGTTGGGTGCCTTTGAGGGGAGCGTACGAAAACAGCGTCTGATCGCCTGTTGGTAGCCGCTTTGCAACCGGGAACAAAGGCCGATGTATGGAGTTCGACGCGTCCTGCGACCAACACAAAGTCTGACCGATCGGTTCCGTTGCCCGCCGAGAGGTGGGTTGCCGCGGGTG
>NZ_JBEKXH010000194.1:0-11706 GCF_049512235.1 Bradyrhizobium sp. | reverse complement strand
AACGCCCCGACAAAGCCGAGCTGGCGCACCTGATCCGGCGTAATCTTCGACATCGCGACGAACATCAGCGACGGCAGTGCCAGGTAGACTGCAAAGCGATTCAGATTGTCGGTAGCGGTTCTGTCGAACACACCGAAATAACCGCAAATGAAGCCGGTCAGGATCAAGGCGAAAATCGGTAGTGCCGAGTTCAATACTGCGTGCATCTGATCCAGGGCCCGAAGCGAAATGGTTCAACAGATCTGCCATGGTCAGTTGGTGAATTTCTTCTTCAGTTCGCGATGCAGGACCTTGCCCGTGGCGTTGCGCGGCATCTCGCTTTCGGCGATGAATGCGTAGGATCGGGGACGCTTGTAGCCAGCCAGGCGCTCCTTCGACCATTCGGTCAAATCGCGCTCCGTCAGTGAGGCGCCCTCGTGCAGTACGATCACGGCATGGACCCGCTCGCCCCATTTTTCGTCGGGAAGCCCGACAACCGCGACGTCCTTGACCGATGGATGCGCGCCCAGGAGAGCCTCGACTTCCGACGGATAGATGTTCTCGCCGCCCGAGATGATCATGTTGCTCTTGCGGTCGGACAGCTGGATGTAGCCTTCCGAATCACGCCGGGCCATGTCGCCGACCGTGCAATAGTCGCCGCGGAACGCCTCCCTGGTTTTTTCCGGCAACCGCCAATAGCCATCGAAGGTGTGGGCGTTGCAGGAGAACAACTCGCCGGATTGGCCGTCCGGCACCTCGTTGCCCGCTTCGTCCAGAAGCTTTATCGGCGCCGCACCAACGCATTCGCGGCCGACCGAACCGAGCTTGGTAAACTGCTCGTGCGGGTGAAGCATGGTCACCCAACCGGTCTCGGTGGCGCCATAGAGCTCGAACAGGCCGGAGTTCGGGAACATCTCCATTACCTCACGCTTCGTCTCCGGGCGGGCAGGCGCCGACGAGATCATCAATTTTGTCACGGCATCGAAATTGAATTTGCTGCGAACGGCCTTCGACAATCCGAGCATCATGATGTAATGGGTCGGCACAAGGGATGTGAACGTCGAGCCACCCTCTGCGAGGGTCCGAACGAAATGCTCGGGGTCAAAGCTCTTGCGGGAGTAGATGACGTTTGCACCGCCGCAATAGCCGAATGCGCCAAAGAAGTTCAGAGAATTTGCGTGGCACATCGGCATGACCAGCAGAGCGCCGTCGTTGCGGTGCAGCCCGAGCTCGATCTCGGTGACCATCGAGAGCAACACGCCGCTACGGTGGCTTCTGACCACGCCCTTGGGATTGCCGGTCGTGCCCGAGGTATACATCAGGGTCCAGGGATCGGACAGCGAGACATTCTGCTCCGGCTCGCTGGCGCTAGCTGCGGCCAGGAAGTCTTCGTATGCACGATAGCCCGCAGGACACGGATGCGCGCCGAACTGGATATAGCGATCGGGCCCGATCGGCAAATCCTTCCGGACATCTTCGAGAATTCCGACGAGCTCATCCTGAACGATGAAGGCCGCGGCTTCCGCGTTCTCGACGATGTACTGAACTTCCTTGCCCATCAGGCGAAAGTTGATCGGCAACGCGACCAGACCCGCCTTCGCCGTCGCGGCAAAAATTTCGCACCATTCGACGCAGTTATAGGCGAGTATCGCGACGCGATCGCCCTTGGACAGGCCGAGGCCAAGCAGGGCATTGGCGAGCCGGCACGAGCGGTCGTTCCATTGCGCGAAAGTCATCGAACGTTCGAGATCCCGGGCACCGACGCGATTTGGCAGCAGCCGCGCGTGCACCGAGAGCATTTGTCCGAAATTGAGGAGGTCCTTCACGATTTGCTCCCTTCGGGTTTGATGATGACAGTGTGGTTGGTTCAGTGCAGCAGGCCGATGGAGATCCAGGGCACAGCGGCGATGACGATGGTGCCGATCAGCAGCGCCAGCATGTAGCCGACCATCGGCTTGATGCCCTCGTCGGGATGGATGCGGCTGATCGCGCAAGCGGCGTAATAGCCGACGCCAAATGGCGGCGCGAACAGGCCAATACCCATCGCCAGGATCACCACCATGGCGTAGTGCACTTCATGAACTCCGACCTGTTTCGCGATCGGAAACAACAACGGACCGAACAGCACGATTGCCGGAATGCCTTCAAGCACGCTGCCCAGAATAATGAACGCGACGATCGTCACAGCGAGGAACATCGGCGCGCCGCCTGGCAAGCCGGTCATGAACGCCGCCAGCGAGGTCGAGAAGCCCGATTGCGTCAGCGCCCATGCCATTCCGGTAGCAGCACCGATTATCAGCAGGATCGCGCCCGACAACGCGGCGGTTTCCGTCAGCATCGGGTACAGCCGACGCCAATCGAAGTTGCGATAGATCAAAAGGCCTGCGAGAGCGGAATAGACAATGCCGATGGTGGACACTTCGGTCGCGGTCGCGACGCCGCCGATCACCGCCGCGCGGATCACGAAGGGCAGCGCGATCGCGGGCAGCGCGACAACAAATGCCGACCCGGCCTGCCCCCAGCTGGCGCGTTTGACGTGAGACAGGTCCTCGTTGCGGTAGCGCCGCCAGACCACGGCACACAGAATGACCGCAAGAACCAGCCCCGGCAGCAATCCGCCGGTAAACAGTGCGGCGATCGATACCCCGGTGACCGACCCGATGGTGATGAGGACGAGGCTCGGCGGTATCGTTTCGGTTTGCGCACCTGTGGCCGACAGCAGCGCGACGAGGTCACCGGGCTTCGCACCGCGCTTGATCATTTCCGGAAACAGCACCGGTGCCACCGCTGCCATGTCGGCGGCCTTGGCGCCGGAGATTCCAGAGACCAGGTACATGGCCGCGACCAGAACGTATTGAAGGCCGCCGCGGACATGGCCGAGCAGACTTGCAAGAAAGCCGACCATGGCACGCGCCATGCCGGTCATCTCGATCAGGAGACCGAGGAATACGAACAGCGGCACCGACAGAAGGATCAGATGGCTCATGCCCTCATCCATGCGTCCAATCACCACGGTCGACGGCGTGCTTGTCGTCAGCGTGATGTAGGCAAAGGTCGCAAGCCCAAAAGCAAAGGCGATCGGGACCGCAGCGAAAACCAGGATCGCCACCAGCACCACGAAAAAGATCAAAAGATTGATGTTGCCGAGCGGGACGAGAGCAGGTGCCAGCAAATAAAGCGCCACGCCGACGACGGCGACGGCACCCACCGCGGCTCCGGACATCCGCCAGTTACCGAACGAAAACAGCCGCAGAAGGGCGACCAGAAGCATCAGCCCGAGCCCGACCGGTAACGCCGCTGCTCGCCAAAGATTGGAAATGTCGAGCGCCGGCGTCGAGACGATAGCCTCATCGGACGCGAACTCGTAAGCGGGCTCCAGGACGAGGGCGAGGAATGCCAGCGGCGCAGCGACCGCGAGCACCTCAAAGAAGGCCCGCCTGCTCGGACTGAGCCTGCCTACAAAGGCAGTCATCCGCATATGCTCGCCACGCTGAAATGCGGTAACCGCGCCGAGCATGGCCAGCCATAGAAAGAGAATGCCGGCGAGTTCGTCCGACCATATGATCGGTTTGTGGAAAAGGTAGCGTGCGGAAACACCGGTGAACAACACGATGATTTCCGCGATCACCAACAACGCCGCGACGCCCGCGACGATAGTGCCGAGCCATTGTTCGGCTTTCTGCAGGGCGCCCGCGACCCCGGTCATCCGGGGCAGCTCGACGCCGGCTTGCTCCGCTATCTGCATGGCGGTCAACCGATGTTGCCGGCATATTTTTGCAGCAACGTCCAGGCTTCGTCGCCAAACTTGGCCTTTGCGTCCTTGTAAAAAGATGTCTTCGCGAGCGCCGCCTGGAAGGCCTCCGCCTGGGTTGTATTGAAAGCGAGTCCTTTTGATTCGAGGGTCTTCTGGTAATCGGCATTTGCCTCGACGATGTCGGCGCGCTGCTTGATCGCGGCGGCGTTGAAATGCTTCTGCATGACCTGCTGGGCATCTTGCGGAACGCCCTTCCAGATCCGTGCGCTGGCGAGCAGCCAAAAGCCGTCCCAAGCATGGTTGGTCAGTGAACAGAACTTCTGAACTTCGTAGAATTTTGCAGACTCGATGAGGGCGAGTGGGTTTTCCTGACCGTCCGCAATTTTTGTCTGCAGCGCGGAGTAAGCCTCGTTGAGGGGAATACTGACAGGGGCGGCGCCCAGCGAGGAAAACATCGATACCCAAAGCGGCACGACGGGCACACGGATTTTGAAATTGGCAAGATCCTCGGGGCTCTTGATCGGATGCGTGCTGCTGGTGATCTGGCGGAAGCCGTTGTCCCAGGTAGAGTTGAACGGAACCAGCCCCACCTTCTCGATATTACGTCGGATGAAGTTGCCGACCTCGCCGTCCATCGCGGCCCACACCTTGTCGTAGCTCGTAAAGGCAAAGCCGACACCCGTCAGCGAGGCTGTGGGGATCAAGGTCGACAGAACGGTACCGGGCATGGTTGCGAGTTCGAGCGCGCCAGAACGCAGCTGCGTCATCATGTCGGTGTCGCTGCCGAGTTGATTGTTGGGGAACAGGCTGATCGCAACCTGTCCCTTGGTGTCGGCGGTTATGGCTTCGATAGCTTCCTTGAGCCGCACGTTGACCGAATGCGTGGCGGGAAGGTCGTTGCCAAATTTCAGCTTGATTGGGGCGGCCTGCGCGCGAACCGCTGGACTCTTGACGAGCGCACCGGCCGCAATTGCACCGACCCCAACCGCGCATTTCAGAAGCACCCGACGGCTAACCGCTCGCATTGCAACCTCCCCGTGAAAATCCACATTTTCGTGGCTTGAATTCGAATACAGAATTCATATTCTGAATTCGAATGCAATGCAATAGCTTTTTTGCGCTGCGGTGATAAAAGGCAAAAAAGAATCGTTCGGAGCCCCGATGTCGCAGGTTCAAACTCACCCCACTCTGGTGGAACAGGTTGTAAATGCTATTGTTTCCGAGATCGTCGACGGCGAGCTGCCGGCTAACACGCGACTGATCCAGGACGAGCTCGCCCGGGCCTATGGCGTCTCGAGGCAGCCGGTTCAGCAGGCCCTGTTACTTCTGCGGGACCGAGGGCTGGTTCGGGAGGCCCCTGGCCGGGGCCTGATCGTATCGCCATTGGACGTGGGCTTTGTTCGGAACCTCTATGAGATACGGGCGATGCTGGACGGCCTGGCCGCGAGGATGGCCGCTGAGCTTAGCCCGGAACGGGCAAGGACCGAGGGACCAGCGCTTCTCGAAGCGGGCCGTGCCGCGGTTAGAAGCGGCTCTCTTCACGAACAAATCGAAGCTGACATGCAATTCCATACCTTCATCAACGAACTGTCGGGCAACCCCCTGATAGGCGAGACCACGGCGCCACATTGGCCTTATCTACGTCGCGTCATGGGCGAGGTATTGCGGGACGATGCGCAGATGCCGCGAACAATTCTGCAAGAACACGCGGCAATCCTCGATGCGATCGTCGCCGGCAACGGCACCGAAGCCGAGAGCCTGAGTCGCAATCATATTTTGCGCGCGGCGAATATATTCATTCAACGCCTTCAGGCTCAGCAGGATGCCTCGCAGGAAGAGCATCGCCAGCGTCGCCCCCGGCGCATTCAGCGATAACGGCGCATCGCCCCCCTCCCCCGAGCCTGATTCCAAAACATCAGGCCCTCTTTTCGGCAGGGGAGCATGGGTCATGTCTCCTATCCATCCCGCAACATATGGGCATCCATCGGCGTGCCCGCCGCATAACCCTCGGAACCGCCGGGAACCAAAAGCCAGGCATCCGCGCGAGCGATGAGTTCGATCGACAGCTCGCCAACCGCCAGCGGCAGCCAGGCGCCGGCGCTTCTTTCCAGCAGGACGACCTCGGCGATACCGACGCTGGAGGCAATCTTGCGGGCCAGCGGCAGCATAACCTTCCGTGATGGCTGAAGCCCGGACCATCGGTCCAGCACCGGCAGGACCAGGGCCCACCATGCCGCGAGCGCCTGATCCGGTGCGCCCGGCAGCGCGATGACGGGGATGTTTCCAATCCTGCCGACCGCGGCAGTCCGGCCGGGCTGCAAGGCGATGCCATGCGCGACAAGCTCGCCGCGCGCCGCCAGCGCCGTGATGGCGGCATCGGTGCGGCCGACGCCGCTGCCGCCTATCGTGATGAGAACGTCGCACGCGCTTGCGTCGATCGTTTCGGCGATCGAAAGCGCATCGCGTTGTCTGGCCGAGATAACAAGAACGTCGGCGCCAGCCGCGCCTGCGGCTTCAAGGATCAGTTGCGCTGTCATGGTGTGGCCCGAGGTCGCCGGAATATTGACGAGGCGCAGGCGCGGGCGGCGCACATTGATCTTTTCCAGTCCCGCCGCGCGCGCGATCAAGAGATCGAGCGGGCCAAGGCGCCGCCCGACAGCGATGACGGAAGCGTCTTCTGTGATGTCGCCGCCCCTTCGGCGAACGCCCTGCCCCGGGATGGCTTCCGCCAACGCCTCGGCCATCGGGCCGGTCTGATCGAGGCAAGCAGCATCGATCACGCAGTCGCAACCCTCCGGCATGGGGTCGCCGGCTTCGACCCAGTGCGGAAGCTGCCGCAGCGGCAGCGGCGAATAGGAGGACGCGCCGACGAGATCGCGCGCCCGCAGTGCAAAGCCATCGGCGGCAGCGATGTCAGATGGCGGCATCGCCTTGAGCGGGGGCATCTCCGCCGCCACGCAGCCCAAGGCTTCCAGGAGCGGAAGCGCAACCGGCGCGACCGGCTCGAGGCCATCAAGCAACGCCGCGACCGCCGTCTCGAGCGGCGTGAGCGCGGCCGGCAGGCGTTGGGTTTGGATCATATGTCACGACCCTTTCTTCGCCGCATTGGGAAAAAACAATTGCTGGCCGTCGATCTTGTAGCCGGCAATCGCGGCCTGGCCCTCCCCGGAGATCAGCCAGTCGACGAAGGCCTGGCCGAGTTCCTGCTTCACCGAGGGATATTTTTCCGGGTTCACCAGCATGACGCCATATTGATTGAACAGCCGCTTGTCGCCTTCGACGACGATTTCGAGATCGCCGCGGTTCTTGAAGGAGATCCAGGTGCCGCGGTCGGACAGCACATAGGCGCCCATCGCGCTGGCGGTGTTCAGCGCCGCTCCCATGCCCTGCCCGATCTCGCGATACCAGGGGCCCTTGCTGGCTGCGATATCGATACCGGCATGGTTCCAGAGCGCGAGTTCGGCCGAGTGGGTGCCGGATCTGTCGCCGCGCGAAACGAAGGGCGCGGCCGTGGCCTGGATGGCCTTCAGCGCGGCCTCGATATCCTTGCCTGTGACGCCGGCCGGATCGTCGCGCGGCCCGATCAAGACAAAATCGTTGTACATCACGTCATGACGTTTGGCGCCAAATCCCTCGGCGAGGAATTTTTCCTCCTGCGCCTTGGCATGGACGAACACGACGTCGGCATCGCCGCGCCGCGCGGTGTCGAGCGCCTGGCCGGTGCCCTGCGCGATCACCTTCACCTCAATTCCGGTCGCGGCCTTGAATAGCGGCAGCAGATAGCCGAACAGCCCGGAATCCTGCGTCGAGGTGGTCGAAGCCACGACGATCGAGCGGTCCGCGGCGATCGCGGGCGGATCGCCGATGATGATGGCAAGCAAGAATGTGAACGCGAGCGTTGAAAACCGCGATTGCATCGGAATCTCCTCCGCCAATCAAATGACGAGGTCGCCGCGCAAAAAGGCGGCGGCCTCCGGTGTTGCCGGTTGATCGAAAAAGTCTTTGGCCGGACCACGCTCGCACAGCGCTCCACGGACCATGAAGATCACCTCGCCGGCGAGCCGGCGCAGCTGGCCAAGATCGTGCGAGGCCATCACGATCTTGATGCCGGATTGCGCCGCCAGCAGGATGATCTCCTCGACGCCGCGGGTCGCGGCCGGATCGAGATTGGCGGTGGGTTCATCGAGCAGCAGGATTTCCGGGTCGCGCGCCAGCGCCCGTGCCAGCGCCAGTCGCTGCGCCTCGCCGCCCGAAAGCCGCCGCGCCGGCCGCTGCGCCAGTTCGGAAAGTCCGACGCGTTGCAGCAGGGCCGCCACGCGCCGGGCGCGCTGCTGGCGGGGAATGCCGGCCTGCGCCAGCGCGTAGGCGATGTTGGCGGCGGTAGTCCTTCGCAGCATCACCGGGCGCTGAAACAGGATAGCGCGGCGCCCCGGCGCGCGATTGCCGCGGCCCCCCCAGCTAATGCGGCCGCTCGAGGGTGCCGTGAGCCCCATGCAGAGCCGCAGCAAGCTGGTCTTGCCGGCGCCGTTCGGTCCAATGATCAGCGTCGGCGCGCCCGGCAGAATCGTCAGGCTCACACGCTTCAGGAGGGTGGTTGAGCCGGCCCGCAACGAGACGTCGTCGAGAACGAGGGGAAGATCACTGCAAGGCGCCCGCATCGTCACCCCGCCTGCCGTTCGGACCAGGCGCGCGTTCCCCAGGCCGCGGCGTTGATCAAGAGCACGATGGCGACCAGGATCAGCCCCAGCCCCATCGCCAGCGGCAGATTGCCCTTCGAGGTCTCGAGCGAGATCGCCGTGGTCATGGTGCGGGTAAAGCCGTCGATATTGCCGCCGACGATCATGACCGCGCCGACTTCTGCGGCGGCCCGGCCGAATCCGGCCAGCAACGCCGTCAGCAGGCTGAAGCGGGCGTCCCACAACAGCGTCGTCATGCGGCCAAATGGACCGACGCCCATCGCGGTCAGTTCGTCGCGATACTCGACCCAGAGATCCTCGATAGTCTGCCGCGTCAATGCCGCGACGATCGGCACGATCAGGATGGTCTGGGCGATCACCATGGCGGTTGGCGTGAACAGAAGGCCCAAAACCCCGAGCGGCCCGGACCGCGACAACAAGAGGTAGACCGCAAGCCCGACCACGACCGGCGGCAATCCCATCAGCGCGTTGAGCAGCACGACCAGCACCGATCGCCCGGAAAAGCGCGTCAAAGCGAGCAGCGCGCCGAGCGGCAGACCGGCAAAGGCGGCCAGAACGACGGCGGACAGGCTGACCGCCAGCGAAAGCCGTACGATCGCAAACAGCGCGGCGTCGCCGCTCAGGATCAGCTGCCAGGCGCTCACAGGGTTCGACATCGCTCGCTCCGGGAGGCGTTGTTCGACAAGGTCCTGCCATTGTCAATCGATTGAACAAAGCGAGGTTTATGCATAAAAGTGCGGGAAGGGACTTGCAAACCCGGCGAGGCCGCCTGTTCTCTCTCGCCTGGTGCGCATGAACCGTCGCCTGGTTTGGCGGCGGCTTGCGGAGTAAACGACGGAACAAGAACCGGCGCCTTCGGCGCCCGGTCAAGCGATACGGCCACGCGCCGAACCCAAGGGGGAGAGACAGCTTTGCTTTCAGCCAGACATATTGCCATGCTCGCGGCGTTCGCGGCCGCGCTATCGTCAATGCCGGCGGCGCGGGCCCAGATCTCGGACGATGTGGTCAAGATCGGCGTGCTCACCGACATGAACGGCCCGGCGTCGACGCCGACCGGCCAGGGGTCGGTGACCGCGGCCCAGATGGCGGTGGATGATTTCGGCGGCACGGTGCTGGGCAAGCCGATCAGCGTGGTGGTCGGCGATCATCAGCTCAAGGCGGATATCGGCGCCGGCATTGCGCGGCGCTGGTACGACACCGAACAGGTCGACCTCATCGTCGACGTTCCGGTGTCGGCGGTGGGGCTCGCGGTCCAGAACGTCGCCAACGAAAAGCAGAAGCTGTTCATCGCCCACTCCACCGGCGCAGCGGATTTCCATGGCAAGTTCTGCTCGCCCTATGCGATGCAGTGGGTGTTCGACACCCGCGCGCTCGCGGTCGGAACCGCGCAGGAAGTCGTCAAGCGCGGCGGCGACAGCTGGTTCTTCATTACCGACGACTATGCCTTCGGCCACTCGCTCGAACGCGACGCTTCGGCCGTGATCATCAAGAACGGCGGCAAGGTTTTGGGATCGGTGCGCCCGCCGCTGGCGACCCCTGATCTGTCATCCTTCGTGCTGCAGGCGCAGGCCTCCAAAGCCAAGATCATCGGCATCGCCGCCGGTCCCCCCAACAACATGAACGAGATCAAGACCGCCGGCGAGTTCGGGGTGCTGAAGGGCGGCCAGCAGATGGCGGCCCTGCTCGCTTTGATCACCGACATCCATTCGCTTGGGCTGCCGGCGGCGCAGGGCCTGCTTTTGACGACATCGTTCTACTGGGACATGGACGACAAGACCCGCCAATGGTCGAAGCGCTATTTCGCCAAGATGAACCGGATGCCGACGATGTGGCAGGCCGGCGTCTATTCATCGGTCATCCACTATCTCAACGCCATCAAGGCGGCCGGCACCGATGCGCCGCTCAAGGTGGCGGCGCAGATGCGCGAAATGCCGGTCGAGGATTTCTTTGCCCGCAACGGCAGGCTGCGCGAGGACAATCTGATGGTTCACGACCTCATGCTGGTCGAGGTCAAGAAGCCGGAAGAGTCCAAATATCCCTGGGATTATTACAAGATCCTGGCGAAAATTTCCGGCTCGGATGCGTTCGGCCCGCCCGATCCGGCGTGCTCGCTGGTGAAGAAGTAGTGCGCCGGCAGCGATACGGCGTCGCCTACTTCATCACCCCGATCTCGCGGAAGTATCTGAGCACACCGGGATGGATCAGCTCCGTGCTCGGCGCCGCGGCAACCGTATTCGGCGCCGTGGTTTCGCAGGCCTGCGCCAGCTTCTTGCAGAGCGCGCCTTCGGCGCCATGCAGCGCCCGCGCCAGCCGGTAGGCGACGTCGTCCGGCAGGGCTTCGCGCGCCAGCACAAAACTCCAAGAGCCGACCGAACTGATCGGCGCGATCTGCTTCGGATAGCTGCCGGCCGGCACCGTCAGGGGCTTTAGGAAACCGTATTTGGCCCGGATGCGCGCGATCTCCTCGGCGTCAGGTGCGATGAAGCGGCCGCCGCCTTCGCTTTCCGCCACCGCCGTGAATCCGGGCCAGCCGATGCCGGCGCCCCAAAGCGCGTCGACCCGCCCGTCAAGCACCATCGCCGGGCCGTCGCCGGCATGATCGAGATAGATCGATTGAAAGTCGTCGTCCTGCTTGAGGCCGAGAGCGTCCAGCACATAGCGCGACAGGATCGGCAGACCGGAACCGCGCACACCGAAAGCAACCCGCTTGCCTTCGAGATCGCGGATGGTCCGGTACGGGCTGTCCGCGCGCACCACGAACATGCCGGGACTGGAATAGATCGCGGTCAGGATTTTCAGATGCGACGCCGGCCGGCCGATGCCCATGAAGGCCTCGTAGGCGGGCTCGCCGGCGACCAGCGCGATATCAAGCTGGCCCGCTTCCAGTAGCGGAATATTCTCGTTGCTGCCCTTGGTGTTGCGCGGCAGGATCGAAAGCGTCGGATCGGCCGCGTTGATGACTTCGGCGAAGACTTGGCCATAGAGCGGGAAACCGCCACCCGGCGTCGCCGTCCCCAGACTGATCGCGGTCTTTGATATGGCCTTGTCCCCCTGTTGCGCCGCGGCGCTGCCCGCCAGCAGCAACACGGCGGCGCAAACGGCGCGAGCGAACTTCATTGACCGACCTCTGGCGCTGCCACGTTAAGCCGTCCGGCAGCAGGCAGTGTAGGCAAATTCCTGTTTCTGTGAAAGCATGGTTAGGGCTGTGGTACCGAGTCCAGCACTGTCGATCATGCGTTTAGATGGCCGCGGCAGTAAGATATGACCATAAGATAA
>NZ_JBEKXH010000193.1:0-22681 GCF_049512235.1 Bradyrhizobium sp. | reverse complement strand
AGGCCTTTCTGGCGCTCAACGAGCGGCAGAAGGCGGCCGGAGACACCATCTTCGCCAATCCGCGCAATTCGGCGGCGGGCTCGTTGCGTCAGAAGGATCCGTCCGTCACCGCGTCGCGTCCCCTGGGCTTCTTTGCCTATGCCTGGGGCGAGATGACGGGTATGCCGGCCGATACCCAGTCCGGCATGATCTCCTGGTTCGAGCGCTGCGGCTTCAGGACCAATCCGCTGACCCGGATCTGCCGCTCGGTCGACCAACTGATCGCGTTTCATCGCAAAATCGAGGAGCAGCGCGCCGAACTCGATTACGATATCGATGGTGTCGTCTACAAGGTCGACCGTCTCGACTGGCAGGAGCGGCTCGGCTTCGTGTCGCGCACGCCGCGCTGGGCGATCGCGCACAAATTCCCGGCCGAACGCGCCATGACGGTGCTGCGGGATATCGAGATCCAGGTCGGCCGCACCGGCTCGTTTACGCCGGTCGGCAAGCTCGAGCCGATTGGCGTCGGCGGCGTCATCGTGCAAAACGTCACGCTGCACAACGAGGATTACATCAACGGCATCGGCGGCGACGGTGAGCAAATACGCGAAGGACGCGACATCCGGATCGGCGACACCGTCATCATCCAGCGCGCCGGTGACGTGATCCCTCAGATTGTCGACGTCGTGATCGACAAGCGGCCGCGAGACGCCCAAAAGTTTCACTTTCCGAAGAAATGTCCGTGCCCGCTGCATACCGACGTGGTCCGCGAGGAAACCGCCACCGGCGAGGAGGGCGCCCGCGCCCGTTGCACCGGCGAGTTTGCCTGTCCCTACCAGAAGATCGAGCACCTGAAACTGTTCGCCTCGCGCCGCGCCTTCGATATCGACGGGCTCGGCGAGAAGCAGATCGAGTTTTTTTTCGAGCAGGGGTGGGTGAAGGAGCCGGCTGATATCTTCACGCTTGAAGCGCGAAACACGAAAATCAAGCTGGAGCAGATCGAAGGCTATGGCGAGACCTCGGTGCGCAATCTGTTCGCCGCCATCGAGCAGCGCCGCCGCGTCGCGCTGGAGCGCTTTATCTTTGCGCTCGGCATGCGCCATGTCGGCGAGACCACGGCGCTGGCGCTGGCGCGCGGTTATGGTTCCTGGCAGGCATTTCATGATGCATGCATCAAAGTGGCAAAGGGCGACGACGAGGCGATCGCCGAGATGGATGCGCTGGACCAGATCGGCGACACCGTGATCGCCAGCATCAAGGCCTATTTCGGCGAGAGCCATAACCGCGGCATCGTCGAGCGCTTGACCAAAGAGGTTACCATCCTCGATGCCGAGAAGCCGAAAAGCAATTCGGCCATCGCCGGCAAGACCGTGGTCTTCACCGGTGCGCTGGAAAAGATGACGCGCGATGAAGCCAAGGCCATGGCCGAGCGGCTAGGGGCCAAGGCGGCCGGCTCGGTGTCGAAGAAGACCGATTATGTGGTCGCCGGTCCCGGCGCCGGCTCGAAACTCACGGATGCCAAAAAACACGGCGTCGCCGTGCTGACCGAGGATGAATGGCTGAAGATGGTGGGAGGGTGAGATCGCCCGTTGCGGTGCCAAACATACCGATGTCGTCACCCGCCACCGGGTCGGCGCTCCGCGCCGCCAACGACATGCGCCAGTGGTTGATCCAGTATTCCAGAGCAAGCGTGATGGATCGAGCGGGCCCGGCGTACTGGATCGCCCGCCTAAGCGGGCGATGACACCTTCATCTACTGAAACGACGGCGGTGCGTCGCCCTCACAGCAACCCCGACTCTTCCTCCTCCGCCTGTTCGACTAACGCCTCGCTCAGTACCAATGTACGCCGTGGAATCAGGAAAATCATGGTCGACGCGCAGGCGGCGGATAAAACCACGATGGCGAGATTGAGCGGCACGGGTGTCGCAAAATGGCCGCCGAGATAGGCGCCGAATTGCGAGAGCAGCGCGCCGAGCCCCATCTGCAGAAAGCCCATGGCGCCCGAAGCGGTGCCCGCGGCCTCCGGGCGGACGCTGATGGCGCCGGCCGCCGAGTTCGACATCACGAAGGCGTTGGCGAACATCACCAGCATCTGGGTGCCAAACAGCCAGGGCGGCGCCTGGTTGAGCCCGGCAATCCCCCAAACGAGGTTCAATAGGCTGCCTGCAAACTGCAAGGCCAGCCCGAACCAGATCAGTTTCTCCAGCTGATGATGTGGCGCGAAGCGCACGCAAAACAGATTGCCGATCAGATAGGCGAACCCCGTGGTGGCAAACCAGGCACCGTATTCGGCACCGCTGCGGCCCATCTGCATGACCACGATATAGGGACCGCCGCCGGCAAAGGTAAAGATGATCTGCGAGGCCAGCACCTGACACAGCATATAGCCGACGAAGGTACGGCTTTTGATCAGGCTGCCGACATCGCCGCGAAATCCGCTTCCCCCGGCGCGGACGCGGCGCGTTTCCGGCAGCATGACGGCGATCGAAACCGCAATCACCAGCGAGGCCGCAGTGATGACGTAGAAGATCGAGCGCCAGCCGAAAGCGGTTTCCAAAAGCCCGCCGGTCAGCGGGCTCAGCATCTGCGCGATCATCATGACCGCGATCACGAGGCTGATCATCGAACCGACACGCTCGCGGCTGTAGAGATCTCGGATGATGGCGCGGCTCACTACCATCCCGCTGGCGCCACCGAGCGCCTGCAGAAACCGTGCCGCGATCAGTTGCGGCAGGCTTTCGGCAAAGATGCAAGCCGCGCTCGCGATCACCATCAGCCAGAGGCCCGCCAGCAATACCGGGCGGCGTCCGAAGCGATCCGACAGCGGGCCCATGATAATCTGCGAGCAGGCAATGCCGACCATGTAGAGCGACACCGTCATCTGTGCGATCGAGATATCGTGCCCGAAGGCAGTGGCGAGCACCGGCAGCGCTGGCACCAGCATGTAGAGCGAAATCGGCGCGACGCCCGTCATCGCGACCAGCAACAGCAGCATCATCGGCGATGTCGCGGCCTTTTCCGTCGCCGCCCCGGGCGGCCTGCCCATCACGCCGTGCATTGAGGTCTGATTCCGGTCTCGTGAATCAGGACTGTAGCGCCTCAAGCGTCAGCGGGAACAGCTGTGATTCGGAATGCGGCTATTCCGTTTTCGGGACGCGGTTACCTGATGCGCGAGCGGGGCGGTGGGACCGCCATCAAACTGGTCCTCATCACCTGCGAATAGCGGGTGACCCAGCATTCCAGAGCAAGAGTAATAGAAGCGAGAGGGCACGGCGTACCGGATGCCCTGCTTAAAGCGGCATGACAGTCGAGGCTGTGGCGAGCAGTCTCGGCAATTCCCGCTACAGCGACAGCGGCTCCGTCGCGGCTTCAAGCCACACTTTGGTGGCTTCGTCGAGATGCGGGCGCACCTCGTGACGCACCCTGGCGTGATAATCGTTGAGCCAGCTCAACTCGTCTCCATCCAGCATGTTGAGATCGATCAGACGGCGATCGATCGGCGCGAGCGTCAGCGTCTCGAAGGCGTTGACCGGCTTCTCTGAGCCAGCGATCTCAGTGCCGACCACCAGTTCCAGATTCTCGATCCGGATCCCGAACGCGTCGGTCTTGTAGTAGCCGGGTTCGTTGGAGAGGATCATGCCACGCTTCAGCGCCGTGGTGCCGAGTTTTGAAATTCGCGCCGGGCCCTCGTGCACCGACAGATAGCTGCCGACGCCGTGGCCGGTGCCGTGATCGAAATCGATGCCGGCCTGCCAGAGATATTGCCGCGCCAGCGTGTCGAGCTGCGCACCGGTGGTGCCATCGGGAAAGACCGCGCGCGCGATCGCGATATGGCCGCGCAGCACGCGGGTGAAGCGGTCGCACATCTCGAGCGTCGGCGCGCCGATTGCAATGGTGCGGGTGACGTCGGTGGTGCCGTCCTCATATTGGGCGCCGGAATCGATCAGCAAGAGGTCACCCGGCGCGATCCGCCGGTTGCTTTTGCGGGTGACGCGATAATGCACGATGGCGCCGTTCGGCCCGGTGCCGGAGATGGTCGGGAACGAGACATCCTTCAGCGCGCCGGTGTCACGGCGGAAGGTCTCCAGCGCCTCGACGGCATCTATCTCGGTCAGCGCGCCTGTTGGCGCTTCGCGGTCGATGAAGGCCAGGAACCGCGCCAGCGCCACCGCATCGCGCCGGTGCGCCATGCGGCTGCCCTCGATCTCGGTTTGGTTCTTGACCGCCTTGAGCAGGCTGACCGGATCGTTGCCGCGCACCGGCTTGCCGCCGGCGGCAGTGATCAGCCGGCTCAGCGCGTCCGAGGCGGTGGCCGCGTCGAGCCCGACCGATGCGCCGCGCTGCGCCAGTTCGGTCAGCAACGGCGCCAGCGCTGCCGGCTCCTCGACATCGGCGGTCTGTTCGAGGTGGTCGCGGGCACTGTTCGACAGCTTGCGGTGATCGATGAAGACGGTCGGACGGCCGTCCTTCGTCACCAGCGCGTAGGACAAGGGCAGCGGCGTATGCGAGACGTCGGCGCCGCGGATGTTGAAGGTCCAGGCCACCGCATGCGAATCCGACAGCACCAGCGCATCGACGCCGAGCCGGGCGATTTCAAGATCAATACGCTTGAGCTTCTCGGCCTCCGCTGTGCCCGAAAATTGCGGGCCGTGAACGGAAACCGCGCCAAGCGGCGGCGCCGGGCGCTCGATCCACACCTGGTCGAGCGGGTTGGTTTCGACGGCGATCAGATCGGCGCCGGCCTTGGCGCAGGCAGCGATCAGCCGTTCGACTGCCGCAGAAGTGTGCAACCATGGATCAAATCCTAGGCGATCGCCGGCGGTGAGATGCCGGACCAGCCAGTCCTCGGGCGGAGGATCGACCAGCGGCTCGACAGTCCAGGCCTTGGCGTCGACCTGCTTTGCCGCTTGCAGCGTGTAGCGGCCATCGACGAAGACCGCCGCGGTTTGCGTCAGCACGATCGCCATGCCGGCCGATCCGGTGAATCCGGTCAGCCAGGCCAACCGTTCTTCGGAGGGCGCGACATATTCGTTTTGCTGCTGATCGGCGCGGGGAACTACAAATCCCGTCAGGTTCCGCCGCGTCAGCTCTTCGCGAAAGGCCGACAACCGCGCGCTCAGCGCAACGCCGGTTTCGGGATCTTCGAACGTCTGGAAATGGGCTTCGAACATGGCCGAGCTACTTTAGGATTACCCGCCGGGCTGCGCAATGCGGCGCAAAATGCTTTCGATTCGAGATAACATATGCTTTAGTTGGCCCCGCCTGCAGCAGACAGGATGGAACGGTTTGCCATCACTGGCCGTTCCCTAAACTTCAGGGGGAAATCCAGGATTGCTTCAACTCAACGAAGAGGGGATGCACGATGCCTGCTTTCACGTTTGAAAAGATTTCACCCCCGTTGCGCCCTGGCCCAGTTCCTCCAATCGTCAAAAAGCAACGCGGTGTGATCGCTCAAATCCTGGATCGTTTCGTCGAGGTGCGCGTCAAGCGCAGCCCGCGCCAGGAAAGGAGCGGCATATCCGGCCGCCAGCGAAAGTCACAGACTTGATGCAGATCAGTTTGAACTGATCCGGCTGCCAACAATAATCACCGTCATTCCCCGATGTGCAATTGCAAATCTGATGGCGCGAGCGCGGCGAGCGAGCCCGGAATTCATGACCACGATCGGGAGTTTGGATCCCGGGCCCGCGCCTCAAGTCGGCAATCGCCGACCGAAGGCCCACCGATGACGGCAGCTTATGCTAAGCGTCAACGCGCCCTGCGCATCAGCAGACTGCTCCAGCCCTCGATTTTAAGATGCCGCACGAGCAGCAGTCCCCGCGCGCGGTAGGCGGCAACAACGCCTCGGGCCTGATGCGGCAACAGCCCCGACAAGATCACCAGCGCCGATGGCGCCAACTGCAGTGCCAGCGGCGTTGCCAATTGCCGCAAGGGGTTGGCGAGAATATTGGCCAGCACCAGATCGAACGGTCCGCGCGAAGCGAACTCTGGCGCGGCCAGTCCGTTGGCGCGGATGGTCCGCACCCGGCCGCCGACGCCGTTGAGCCCCGCATTGTTCTGTGCCGTCCGTACCGCCAAGGAATCGATGTCGCTGGCTAGCACCTTTATTTGCAAGGCTTTGGCGGCGGCGATCGCCAGCACGCCGGTGCCGGTGCCGAGATCGAGCACGCGCTGCGGCCGATAGGCTCTCAGCACGGTATCGAGCAGCCACAAGCAGCCGCGCGTGGTGCCGTGGTGGCCGGTGCCGAACGCCATCGCCGCCTCGATCTCGATGCCGAGCATGTTGGGCGCTACATTGCCGCGGTCATGGGCGCCGTGCACGACGAAGCGCCCGGCGTGAACCGGAACCAGTTCGTCGAGCGTCGCCTTCACCCAATCTTTCGCCGCCACGCTATCAAAGGTGGTGGCGTCAGCGACGTCGTCGCCGGCGGCTAGCCGGACCAGTTCGCGAATTTCGGCCCGGTCGGGCGCTACCGCAAAATGCATCGTGATGGCCCAGCGCCCGCCGGGCCCCTCGAACGCGGCGATCGCGGCCTGGCCCTCGAACAAGCTCTCGGTCAGGAGATCGACCACGCGCTTCGCCTGTTGTTCGTGGCCGATGGCAAAGGTGGCGCGGTGGGTGCTTGGGGTAAGGGTAGAGATCATCGAGTTCCGGGCCGGTGACGGATTGTGTCGCTTAGCTTCAATCTGTCGGCGTCACGAGCGGAATTTCGAACTGAGACACTACCTTATCCACAGGGATATACCCCGTTTACTCACAAGGTTGTGCCCCACCTTCGCCTCAGGCATCCACGGGTGCGAGGATCAGGCATCCACGGGTGCAAGAAACAGGCTGTCGATCAGGGCCGTTTGTGCGTTCCCGGTCTGTTTCAGGAATTCTGCGATGTCCACATCCTCGAAGCCGTTGTGCCGCGAAGTCTGCCATTCGTGACGCACCAGCAAACGCCGGGCTTCCGGATCAAACACCAACGACCAGAAATCCTGATCGTTTGGGCTGGGCCCACGCCAACTCTGGTAGAATTTACGATTGATCAGCGCCATGTCGGCTTCCTTTCCCTGCGTTCGGCGCAGCATAGCAAGGATGGCTGCAGGAGTCTGACCATTAAGAAGGGGGATATTCAGGCTCCGGTAGGGACCGGCGGGCACAGCCTTGTCGGTCCCCAATGCAAGGTTCCCCTACAGGCATATGCAACGGAACATACCAGCATCGTACATGCGAACATACCCCGGTTGTACACAGCTTTGCCGCCGCTTTTTTACCGCCAAGGCACAAGCCTCTCCCAAGCCTATCAACCGGTTTTCCACCGCCTATCCACCGCGTTATCAACCGATAGTACGGTCGTTGCGACGGTCCTGAGGTTCTGAGCCCCGCCTGTGTAATCCTGCGGTCGTTGATCGCGCCATTATGACGAGGCCGGTCGACTCAACGAAACAGCGCCCGGTGATCCCTTAAAATCACCTGCGCGGCGTTGTGGCCGGGCGCGCCGGTCACGCCGCCGCCGGGATGGGCGCCGCTGCCGCAATGGTAGAGGCCCTTCAGGGGACCGCGGTAATCGGCATGGCCGAGCATCGGTCGCGCCGAGAACAATTGGTTCAACGTCAGCGCGCCATGAAAGATATCGCCGCTGAGCAGGCCGAACTGACGTTCGAGATCGAGCGGCGAAAGCACCTGTCGCGCGATCACGCTTGCCGCAAAACCCGGCGCGTAACGATCTACCGTCGCGATCATGAGATCGGCAACCTCCTCGCGATGATCGTCCCATGTTCGGCCCTCGGGCAGGTGCGGCGCGACGTGCTGGCAGAACAGGCTGGCGACATGCCGGCCCGGCGGGCACAGCGTGTCGTCCAGGGTCGAGGGGATCAAAAGCTCCACGATCGGCTCGCGGCTCCAGCCCTGCATCCGCGCGTCCTGCCAGGCGCGATCCATATAGGGCAAAGAAGGGGCGATGATGATGCCGGCGGTGAGATGATCGCCCCCGCCCGGCAGCGCCGCGAACGAGGGCAGGGCATGGAGCGCCACATTCATGCGGAAGGTGCCGGAGCCATTGCGCCAGTTTTGAATGCGATCAAGAAAGGCTGGCGGCAGCGCATTCGCCGGCACCAGCCGCGTGTACAGTAGTTTCGGATTGACGCTGGAGGCGACGTATTTGGCACGGATGCTTTTGTCATCTTCGAGGATGACGCCGACCGCACGGTCGCGTTCGACGATCACTTCGCGCACACCGGCATCGAGTTCGATCTCAGCGCCATGGCCGCACGCGGCGTGCGCCATCGCCTGCGTAATCGCGCCCATGCCGCCGATGGCGTGGCCCCAGACGCCCTTCTTGCCGTTCACCTCGCCGAACGCATGATGCAGCATGACGTAGGCCGACCCGGCGGCGTAGGGACTGGCATAGTTGCCGACGATGGCGTCGAAGCCGAACAGCGACTTGATCAGATCGTGATCGAAAACGTCTTCCAGCATCTCGCCGGCCGAGCGGGTAAAAAGATCGAGCAGCGAACGCTGCTGTTCGAGCGAAAGCCGGCGCAGAATGCCGGCAGTCCCCATGGCGTTAATAACTTCGCGGATTGCGCCAGCGCCAAATCCCTCGACCAGGTTCGGCGGCGCGCGCAACACCAAGGCGCGCAGCACATCGGCGATGACTTCGAGCTCGCGCGTGAAGGCGTCGAATTTGCTGGCATCGCGCTCGCTGAGGGTTGCCAGAGATTGCCGGGTGCGGCCTTCGCCGGTCAAGAGATAGCGGCCGTCGAGGGATGGCATAAAATTCTGCGCGCGGCGTTCGACGATGCGCAGGCCGTGGTCGGCCAGTTTCAGATCGGAAATGATCTTCGGGTTGAGCAGGCTGACGGTGTAGGCCGCGACCGAATTGCGAAATCCCCCGTAAAATTCTTCCGTCACTGCTGCGCCGCCGACCACCTTGCGGCGCTCGACCACCTTCACGCGCAAGCCCGCCATTGCAAGGTAGGCCGCGCAGGTGAGGCCGTTATGGCCTGCGCCGATGATGATGACGTCGGTCTCTGTCATGTTGGCGTCAAGAAGGTTTGATCGATGTGAACGCGCATCCGCGCCTCATGATTTCGTCATTCCGGGGCATCGTCAACGGGTCGGCGCGCCGCGCCGCCCGACGGCATGAACCCGGAATCTCGAGATCGAAGGTCGCAAGGACATTCTCGGGATTCCAGGTTCCTGCCTTCGGCAGGCCCCGGAATGACGTTTCTATGTTTCATTATGCTTCCTGCCTCCTCCTTAGCGAAGACGTGAATGTCAGCACAGCCTCAAGTGACGATTTCGGTTCTGCCCCTGCATTGCCCGCCGCGTCGCCATATGCTCCATTGCCCGTTCCGGCGCGCGCGTGGCCGGAATCCCGGCGGCTGCCGGATTCGAGCCCGGAGTGTTCATGACAACACTACTTGAGGCGTCCGTGGTCGCGGAACAGCCTTCCGCAAGTCGGAATCGGCTGGTGCTGTCAGTCTATACCGCCGCGATCTTCGTCAGCGCGTTGTTGTTGTTCGCGGTGCAGCCCTTGTTCACCAAGATGGTGCTGCCCCGGCTCGGCGGCTCGCCGGCGGTATGGTCGGTGGCGATGGTGTTCTTCCAGTCGCTGCTGCTCGCCGGCTATGCCTATGCGCATTGTCTGATGCAAATTCAAAACCGCATGCTGCCGGTAGCCATTCATCTGGTGCTGCTGGTGGTGGCGTTGCTGACACTGCCGCTGTCGATCGCGGGCGGCTGGGGCGAGCCGCCGACCTCCGGCTATGCCTTCTGGCTGCTCGGCCTGTTCGCGATCTCGATCGGGCTGCCGTTCTTCGCGCTCACCGCCAACAATCCCTTGCTGCAGGCATGGTTCGTTCGCACGGGCCATCCGAGTGGTCCCGACCCCTATTTCCTCTATGCCTCCTCGAACATCGGCAGTTTCCTGGCGCTGTTGTCCTATCCGGTGCTGCTGGAGCCGATGTTCACGCTGCGCACGCAGAACCTGATCTGGACCAGCTTCTATGGGCTGCTGATCGTTCTGATCGCGGCTTGCAGTGTGCTGTTGCTGCGCTCGCCGGCATCAGCCGCCGTCGATGTGCTTGCCGAAACGACCGACGCGCCGGCGCCACCCTGGGGCTTGCGCGCACGCTGGATCTTTCTCGCCGCGGTGCCCTCCGGACTGCTGATCGCGGTCACCGCGCATATTTCCACCGACGTCGCCGCCGCGCCGCTATTGTGGGTGCTGCCGCTGTCGCTCTATCTCTTGACCTGGGTGCTGGTATTCCAGTCGCGCCCGCTGCTGCCGCACGAATGGATGCTGCTGGCCCAGCCGCTGGCGATCACGGGAGTGGTCATGTTGCTCGCGCTTGGCGGCGAACAGAACCTGCCGCTGACGCTTGGTGGTCACCTGCTTTGCTTCTTTGTTATCGCCATGGCCTGCCATGGCGAACTGGCGCGCAGCCGCCCGGCCGCGAAATATCTCACCGGCTTCTATGTCGCGCTGTCGTTCGGCGGCATGCTTGGCGGCCTGTTCGCCGGCTTGATCGCGCCCTATGCGTTTTCGTGGGTCGCGGAATACCCGATCCTGGTGGTCATGGCCGTGTTGTGCCGTCCGTCCGGCGCCGAGCGATGGCCGCGCTGCAGCCGCTGGTACTGGCGGCTATTGGTCATCGTCGCGGCGGCGCTGATCGCGCCTTCGTTCAGCACGGGCAAGGTATTCAGCTGGCTGGATGACCAGAGGGTGGTTGTGGCCAGCACGGTCGCGGTTATTGCGATGCTGCTGGCGATCGTGCTCAAGGCGGATCGCTTCAAGCTCGCGGCCCTGGTGAGCCTGGCGCTGGTGTTGATCCGGGTCTATCCGGCGGACGACGGCCGCGTCGAAACCGTGCGCAGCTTCTTCGGCGTCCACAAGATCGTGGTGACGCCACATGGCCAGTATCATGTGCTGATGCACGGCACCACGATCCACGGCGCTCAGAAATTCCAGAACGACGACGGCACGCCGGTAACCGGGCGGCCCGAGCCGATAACGTATTATCACAAGGACGGCGGCATCGGGCAGGCGATCACGGCGGTTCGCGAACGCAAGGGCGCCCCGCTTCGCGTCGCGGTGATCGGCCTCGGCTCGGGCACGCTTGCTTGCGCCTCCGAGCCGGGCGAGGCCTGGAAGTTCTTCGAGATCGACCAGTCGATGGTCGATACCGCGCGCGACCCGAAATATTTTACCTACATCCGGGACTGCGCGCCGGATCTTAAGCCGGTGATCGGCGATGCGCGGCTGACATTCGCCAAAGAGCCTGATGGCATCTACGATCTGATCATCGTCGATGCCTATTCGTCGGACGCGATCCCGATCCATCTCGCCACCAGGGAGGCGATGAAGATCTACAAGGACAGGCTGGCGCCGCAGGGTGCCGTCGTGATGCACGTCTCCAACCGTCATCTGGAATTGTCCAGCGTCATCGTCGGCATTGCCGAAGCCAACGACCTTAAGAGCTGGGTCTACAGCGAGGATTCCAACCGCGACGCCGAATACATCTTCGCGACCTCGGTCGTGGTCTGCGCGCGCGAGGAGGCCGATGGGCGGCGGCTGCGCGACGGCGAGCAATAGAAAGTAATTCTTTTTCGGGCCGCGCATATACCGGCTGGTCGAGTAAGGGCAGCAGGATATTGTGCCGAACCCGCGCTATTCCCGGGACCTGACACTGGTAATTCAGGCTCGGGGTGTTCGTGCTCGGCACGATGTGGTTCGACCAGCGCAAGCATGGCACCGCGGGCGACGCGGTGGCGATGGGTTAGTTTCGGTTCGTGTCCCGTCAGTTGAACAGCCCGCGCGGCTGGTAATACGGCCGCGGCGCGTAGACCTGCGGCTGATATTGCCGCGGGTAACCGCCGCCGTCGTCGTCATATTGATATTGATTCTGATATTGCGGCTGCGGATAGGCCTGCGCGTCATAGAGCCGCCGGCGGCTGCCGCGCGGCGCCGGATAGCGCGCGGTGTCCTGGCTGCCGTCGGCCGGATAGTAGTAACCGTCATCGGCCCGGGCCTGGGGCTGGGGCGGCGCCGCATAATACTGGCCGGGTGCGGCCTGCTGCGGGGTCAGCACCACGGGTTCGCCGGCGGCGTCGTACTGCTGGGCCGGGTCGCGGCGTGCGACGGCAACGGGCCGGCTGCGCGGGATACGCGCCAGCGCGACCTCCGACGAACCGGTCAGCGTGACGGTGGTATTCAGCACGCCTTCCTGTTCGACCAGCGCATAGAGCGTCGCAGCGTTGTCCCGCGACAGCCGGACGCAGCCATGCGAAACCGGCGTGCCCAGCCGGCCTTCGGACTCGGTGCCGTGAATCGCGTGACCGATCTTGGTGAAGAAGATCGAGTGCGGCATCGGCGCGTCGTCGAATTCCTTGGAGTAGTGGTCTTCTTCCATCCGGAAGGTGCGGAAGCTGCCGTTCGGCGTCTCGTGCGACGGATTGCCGGTGGAGACCGGCCAGTGGTAGCGCTCGACGCCGTCGACCGCGACGGTCATCATCTGCACGTTCTTGTCGACGGTAATTGAAACTTTTGCCTGCGCGGCGGCAGTTGAGAACAGCACCAGCCCAGCGAGGGCAACGAGGAAGGAACGCATCTGACCTTTGGCCTCCAAAGCCTGACTGCAACCAAATTTTCCACCCCCGGTATCACTATGCCCGAAGTTCGGCTTTGGTTCCAGCGGCCCGTCAGGGCATCCTTAATGCCAGGGGCCGACGCAAACATGGCGGAGGTGGGGCTTAATCCGGCTTGCGGTCAGTTTGCGCCTCCAGGCTGTTGCCGTGCGCGGGCCTGTTTGAGTTATTTTCCCGGACGCTTTCACCAGCGCGCAACTATTTCGTCACATCGGCGTTACCCAGGCTCCTCGCCGGCGCATTTCGCGGCCGAGCATCATGAATCGAGTGAACGAAATGAAGATGACGAAATCTGCTGCAGCAACGCTGCCAGCCGGCTCGCCCGCAAAGCCCTATCTCGCGACGGCTCTGCTCGCTCTTGCCTTGCTTGCGATCCCCCATGCCGGGCGCGCGCAGGGCATCGTGCGCGGCGCGCAGGAGGGGGCCGCGGAAGGTAACCGGGCCGCCGGTCCGGTCGGCGGGCTTGTTGGCGGCGCGGTCGGGGCCGGCGTCGGCGGCGCCATGGGCGCCGTGGATGGCGTGCTCGGGATTCCCTACGGGCATCACTATCGCTGCCGCGGCTTCTACGACCGCTACGATCGCTTCCACTGCTATCGGTAAATCGACTTCAACGACATTTCCGGGTTCGCGCCGGCGCGCGCCCCGGAATGACCCTGCCTCAATTCTTCAGCCGATAGCCGGTCTTGAAGATCCACCACACCGTGATCATGCAGAGGGCCAGGAACGTCAGCGTCATGCCGAGGCTCAGGCCGACGCTGACATCGGCGATTTCGTAAAAACTCCAGCGGAAGCCCGAGATCAGGTAGACCACGGGATTGAGCATCGTGATGGTGCGCCAGCCCGATGGCAGCATGTTCACCGAGTAGAAGCTGCCACCGAGAAAAGTCAGCGGCGTCACCACCAGCATCGGGATCATCTGCAGCTTTTCGAAGCCGTCGGCCCAGATCCCGATGATGAAGCCGAACAGGCTGAAGGTCACCGCGGTCAGCACCAGGAAGGTCAGCATCCACACGGGATGGTGGATGTGTAAAGGCACGAACAGGCCGGCGGTGGCCAGGATGATCAGCCCGAGCACGATCGATTTGGTCGCGGCCGCGCCGACATAGCCGAGCACGATCTCGAAATAGGAGATCGGCGCCGACAACAGTTCGTAAATCGTACCGACGAATTTCGGAAAATAGATGCCGAACGAGGCGTTGGCGATGCTCTGCGTCAAGACCGACAGCATCACCAGCCCCGGCACGATGAAGGTGCCGTAGCTGACGCCTTCGATCTCGGCAATGCGCGAGCCGATCGCTGCACCAAACACCACGAAATACAGCGAGGTCGAAACCACGGGCGAGACGATGCTTTGCAGCAGCGTGCGCCAGGTGCGCGCCATTTCGAACAGATAGATGGCGCGGACCGCCCCGAAATTCATGGCGCCCTCACCAGGCTGACGAAGATATCTTCCAGCGAACTGTTGACGGTATCAAGGTCGGAGAACCGGATGCCGGCGCTTCTGAGGTCGCTCAGCAGGCTGGTAATGCCGGTGCGTTCGCCTTTGGTATCGTAATTGTAGGTAAGCTCGCAGCCGCCGTCCGACAGTTCGAGTTTGTAGGCGGCAAGATCGGGCGGCAGCGCGTCGATGCGGTGCTGCAGATGCAGCTTGAGCCGCTTCCGACCGAGCTTTCTCATCAGTGCCGCCTTGTCCTCGACCAGGATGATCTGGCCCTTGTTGATGACGCCGATCCGGTCGGCCATTTCCTCGGCCTCTTCGATGTAATGGGTGGTGAGGATGATGGTGACGCCCGCGGCCTGCAGGGTGCGCACCACTTCCCACATGCCTTTTCGCAGTTCGACGTCGACGCCCGCGGTCGGTTCGTCGAGAAACAGTACCTGGGGCTCGTGCGACAGCGCCTTGGCGATCATCACCCGCCGCTTCATGCCGCCGGACAGCGTGACGATCCTGGCATCCTTCTTGTCCCACAGCGACAGATCCTTCAGCACCTTTTCGATATGGGCGGGATTTTTCGGCTTGCCGAACAGGCCGCGGCTGAAGCTCACCGTCGCCCACACCGTCTCGAAGGCGTCGGTGTGCAGTTCCTGCGGCACCAGGCCGATCATCGAACGCGTGGCGCGCCAGGATTTGAAGATGTCGTGGCCGCCGACGGTGACGGTGCCCGCGGTTGGATTGGTGATGCCGCAGATGATGCTGATCAGCGTGGTCTTGCCGGCGCCGTTCGGACCGAGCAGCGCAAAGATCTCGCCGCGCTGGATTTCGAGGCTGATGTCATCAAGCGCCTTGAACCCGGAACCATAGGTCTTCGAGAGGCCAGAGACGGATATGATGGGCGGCATAGCGGGCTTGATGGTCCGATCTGAAAGATGCGGGTGAGGACAACGCCGCGCGCCGGGCCGCGCCCGGGGCGAGCCTCGACAGATAGGAATGTTCTGGCGATGGTGCAAGCGCGGGCAGAGCCCGCGGCGGACTCTGGAGAGAAGTCAGCCGGTCAGTGACCGGGTCGCCACGGCCCACCGTGAATCCGAACCGTCCGCCATTCACCTGAAATAATGCAAGATGAC
Organism: Bradyrhizobium sp.; assembly: GCF_049512235.1. Taxonomy (GTDB): domain Bacteria; phylum Pseudomonadota; class Alphaproteobacteria; order Rhizobiales; family Xanthobacteraceae; genus Bradyrhizobium. The sequence goes on along the minus strand of NZ_JBEKXH010000193.1, from coordinate 7,499 downwards.
ATGCAGGTCGGATTGGCAGGCGGGCGTGCCGTTCAGGCCCGCATCGATGACCCGTCGACAGGCGGCGACGGTGCCGTCGTCTTCGAGATCGTTGGCGGCTTCGAGAACGATCCAGGCCGCATCCATGGGGTTGTCCGGGCTTGCCCCGTCGGAAACGGAACGTTCGCGGATGATTGCGCCAAAAGACATTGCGTTCATGGCCGATGTTGCCCGGTTATCTAGATCGCAAGCCCGAATGGATATGGCACACGGGCCGGCGGCGGATTGACATCGGCCTCTGCGGCGTTCCTGCGCGACTGATAGAATTCCAGAACGGTCCGGGAGGTCTCGACATTGAGGCAGTCATACTCCTCCTTCAGGTCTCTGAGTTCTTGCGCCGTGATGCGGTGGTCCTTGGCGCCGAGAAACAGCAGGGCCATGGTGGTCTCCCAGGCAAAGTCGAGCGCCTTGGCCAGAATCAGCAGCATCTCCCTGTCCCTGTCGAACAACGCGCGTTCGATGACGTCGCCCGGCAGCACGCACAACAAGGAAAGTCCAATCGTGACCTCGTCGAGCCTATGGGACCGGGCATAGCCGGAAATGCTGTTCTCGTTCAAGTTGCCCTGCTGATGCTGTTTTGTCACCAACCGCTTGGCGACAAAATAGCTTTTTGATGCAGGGCCGAACTTGGACTGCAGGGCGCCCGTGACCTCGGCTACCGAGGACTGCACCTGGTTCATCAGATCGGGCCGCTCGCCTTCGAGCCGCTTTTTCACTTCCTCCGACGCCTTGGCGATCAGCTGCTGGAAAACGTGCCTGGGAATATCGCGACGCTGACCCATTTGCCCGGCCAGAATAGCATCGCCTTCGGCGCGTTGGATCATATGCAGGAAGCCGAATTCCGAGAAACGCGCCCCCTTGTTTTGCGCGACCGTGTTGACGACGTCCCAATTGCCGCGCGTAACCAGCACATCCGTGACCGCCTCGTCGAGGGACTTTCGCTCCGAGATGGCGAGCAGGTGCGGCTGGCCTTTGCTGCGGGCGTTGGCAACCAGGGCTGCGGCATCGAGGCGCTCGGATTCCCGCAGGACCGGCCCGGCGACGTCGATCGAATCGTCAAAGGCAAGTTTATGGATGATGTTGACCGGGGCATGGGCGACCCGCGCCAGCCGCCTTGCAAGCTGGGCGCGGGCGGCCACTTCGATCTCATCGGCCAGTCGCCCGATGACCTCGCCAAAGGTCCAGATCTCGTCGGCGCTATAGCGGCCGGCGATCAACAGATCGGTGGTATGCCACAACGCGCGCGTGCGGCTTTCGGGCGTGCCTCGCAGCACGGCCTCGTCGAGTTCCCGGAGAAAGGATTTTGCCTCATCCATTTTGAAAAGCCTCAAATGGTAAACAAACGCTGAACTTCAACCCGGATTGAAGCATACGCCTCACAAGCAATTTTTCGGTAAAGACGGCGGATAAGTATTGCCGCTAAAAATTCGCTCAAATGCCGATGAATTTTTCGGTTTCCGGGTACCGCGCCAATCGATACGACGATGCCGTCGCTGCGCAATCCCCGGGAAGCCTAACATCGGCCAGCCGAAGTTCACCGACCTAAACCCGCTCCACGTAACTATCGAGCGAATGTTTCTCGCCGGCCTTGTCGAACCTGATCGTGAGCTTGTTGCCGTCGATCTTCACCACATTGCCGTAGCCGAATTTCTGGTGGAACACGCGGTCATCAAGCGAAAACTCCGAAAAGGTGCCGGTGGATTTGGCGATCAGCTCGCCTTCGATCGTGATCGGGCCGCCCTTGCCGCGGGCCTCGCTGCGTGCGCCCGAAAACGGTGACTGGCTTTCATTGAAGCCGCCACCGGCCTGTCCCTTGCGGCCGCCCTGGCCGCGCGCGCGGTTGGCCTGCGCCCGCTGCCAGCCCGGCGTCGAGTAGCTCGAGCCGAACGATTCGACATTGTCGAAGCGCGAGGGGCCGTAGCCGCCGGTGCCGCCCCAGCCCGAGCCGCCCCGGGATTCCGTGATCTCGACATTGTGCGCCGGCAGTTCGTCGAGAAAGCGCGAGGGAATGGTGGTCGACCAGGTGCCGTGAATGCGCCGGTTGGTGGCGAAGTAGAGTTTGGCGCGGCGGCGCGCGCGGGTCAGCCCGACATGGGCGAGGCGGCGCTCTTCTTCCAGGCCGGCGCGGCCCTGTTCGTCGAGCGTACGCTGACTCGGAAACAGCCCTTCCTCCCAGCCCGGCAGGAACACGCTGTCGAATTCCAGCCCCTTGGCGGAATGCAGCGTCATCAGCGACACGGCGTCATCATCGGCGGCGCCGTCGCGGTCCATCACCAGCGAGATGTGTTCGAGGAAACCTTGCAGGTTCTCGAACTCCTCCATCGAGCGCACCAGTTCCTTGAGATTTTCGAGCCGGCCGGCGGCGTCGGCGGAACGATCCTTTTGCCACATCTCGGTGTAGCCGCTTTCGTCGAGCACGATTTCGGCGAGTTCGGTATGCGAGACCACCTCGCGCTGCGCCCGCCAGCGATCGAAGCTTGTGATCAGGTCGCGCAACGCGCCACGCGCCTTGGGTTTCAGCTCGTCGGTTTCGACCACGGCGCGGGCGGCTTCGAACAGCGGGGTGCGGCGCTTGCGGCCATGGTCGTGCAGCATCTGCACCGTGGCATCGCCGAGCCCGCGCTTCGGCACATTGACGATGCGCTCGAAAGCGAGATCGTCGGCCGGCGAGTTGATGACGCGCAAATAGGCCAGCGCGTCGCGGATTTCGGCGCGCTCGTAGAAACGGGGGCCGCCGATCACGCGATAGGGCAGGCCGAGGGTGACAAAACGATCTTCGAATTCGCGCATCTGGAACGAGGCCCGCACCAGGATCGCGATCTCGTTGAGCCGGTGACCGGCGCGCTGCAGATCCTCGATCTCCTCGCCGATGGCGCGGGCTTCCTCCTCGGAATCCCAGGAGCCGGTGACGGTGACCATCTCGCCGTCGACCTCCTCGGTGCGCAGGGTCTTGCCGAGCCGGCTTTCATTATGCGCGATCAGATGCGAGGCGGCGGCGAGGATGTGGCCGGTGGAGCGGTAGTTGCGCTCCAGCCGGATCACCTTGGCGCCGGGAAAATCGTGCTCGAAGCGCAGGATGTTGTCGACCTCGGCGCCGCGCCAGCCATAGATCGACTGGTCGTCGTCGCCGACGCAGCAGATGTTCTTGGGCGGCGGTTGCGATGGTAACGGCGCTGGAGCCGCAGGCGTGCTCTGCTCCCTCTCCCCGCTCGCGGGGAGAGGCTTGGGGTGAGGGGGACTCTCCGTCGAGACCGGTGTTCGCGGAGAATCCCCCTCACCCGATGCACTTCGTGCATCGACCTCTCCCCGCGAGCGGGGAGAAGTTAGAGAACTCGGCGCCTGCGCCAGCAAGCGCAGCCACAGATATTGGGCGACGTTGGTGTCCTGATATTCGTCGACCAGAATGAACCTGAAGCGGTGCTGATATTGCCGCAGCACGTCCGGATGTTCGCGGAACAGCCGGATGTTTTCCAGCAGCAGATCGCCGAAATCGGCGGCGTTGAGGATCTTCAGCCGCTCCTGATAGGCCGCGTAGAGCTTGCCGCCGCGGCCATTGCCGAACACCGCGGCTTCGCCCGGCGGCACCTGCGACGGCGTCAGGCCGCGATTCTTCCAGCCGTCGATCTGGCCGGCCAGCATCCGCGCCGGCCAGCGTTTGTCGTCGATGTTGTCGGCCTGCAGCAGCTGCTTCAAGAGCCTGATCTGGTCGTCGACATCGAGCACGGTGAAGTTGGATTTCAGCTGCACCATCTCGGCATGGCTGCGCAGGATGCGTCCGCCGATGGAGTGAAAGGTGCCGAGCCAGGCCATGCCCTCGACGGCCTGGCCGAGCATCTGGCCAAGCCGCAGCTTCATCTCGCGCGCCGCCTTGTTGGTGAAGGTGACCGAGAGGATTTCGCCGGGCCGCGCCCGGCCCAGGCTGAGAATATGGGCAATGCGGCAGGTCAGCACGCGCGTTTTGCCGGTTCCGGCCCCCGCCAGCACCAGCACCGGGCCATCGAGTGTTTCCACGGCCGCGCGCTGCTCGGGATTGAGGCCGGCGAGGTATTGCGGGACCGCGGACGCACGGGCGCGCGCCGCGATACCGTCAGCCGCGGGCTGATGGGCGGGGACGCCGTGATGGGGCAGCTTGCTCGGCTCGGTCATGCGAATCGTCTTCCGCCCACGATGGCACCGTGGGGCCGTGAACGGGAGCCTTCATAGCAGCATTTCAAGGGCATATAGGGCGCTGGCAACGGATTTGACAGGTTTTATCGGTTGCGCTGGCCGCCGCATTCGCCCGGTCTGATGCGGATTTTGTTCCCGCAAGCTTGCGAAATTTTCCCGCTTGCAGACAGCGGAACCACGCGGAACTTTCGTTCCGAACTCCGATTATTACGGCAGCCGATGCGCGGCGCGATCGCGTCTCGCTCAAGTTCAAACTTGCTATAAGAGGGTCCTTGCCATGCTGAGTTGGGTCGTTACGTTTCTGGTCGTCGCGCTGATCGCCGGCATCCTCGGTTTCGGCGGCATCGCCGGCACCTCGATCGAAATCGCCAAGATCATCTTCTTCGTCGCGGTGGTGCTGTTTCTGGTCTCGGCCGTGGTCGGCCTGGCGCGCGGCCGCACCCGCATATAGGTGCGCCGGACGTCACTTCGAGAGACGTCACTTCGAGGGCATCGCGATGTTGCGGCCGATGCCCTCCGGGCGCGCGATGGCGGCGTGAGCCTTCGCCACGGCCTCGATGCGGGCGCGAATATCCGGTGGAAAAGGCGCGGTCTTGCGTGTCGCCATGTCGACATGAAGGGTCATGTTTTCGGAGGTGGCGGACAGCCAGCCTTCGCTGGCGTGGCGCAGTTCCTCGAAGGTGTGCAGCCGCTTCGCGTCGGCGGAAACCAGCAGGATCGAAACCTGCACGGGATCGCCGAGGTTGATCTCGCGCAAGTACCGGACGTGGCATTCGGCGGTGAAGGTTGAGCCCTGCCGCGCCTTCATATAGGCGGGCCCGATCCCGAGCCCGAGCCATAACTGGTCGATGGCGCGGTCGAACATCACGTTATAATAGGCCATGTTGAGATGGCCGTTGTAGTCGATCCATTGCGGCTCGATCTGCATCACCGACGACAGAAACGGCGCGGGTCGCAATAGCCCGTCTTCACCGGCAGCCGGCATCGTCATGTTTCCCAACCCATTTTAGCGGTTTTCGCGCGGTCCTCTTCCCTTGACCCTTCCTATATCCTTTGCAAGGGTCGATCAAAGACCGGGAGGAATTCACTTGGGCATCACCGTCGTCAATCCCCTGCCGCGGCCGGAGCCGCAGGCGCTGAAAGCCGCACTCGCAGCGCTGGCCGCGCGGTTCGGCAACCGGCTGATCACCTCGCAGGCGGTGCGCGACCAGCATGCCCATACCACGACCTGGCTGCTGCCGCAGCCGCCCGACGCGGTGGTGATGGCGCAGGAGACGTCCGATATCCAGGACGTGGTGCGAATCTGCGCCAGAGACGGCATTCCCGTGATCGCCTTCGGCACCGGCACCTCGCTGGAGGGGCAGGTCAATGCGCCCGCGGGGGGCATCTCGATCGACCTGCGCGACATGAACAAGGTGCTGGAAGTGCACGTCGAGGATCTGGATTGCGTGATCCAGCCCGGCCTGACCCGCAAGGCGCTGAACGAGCATCTGCGCGACCAGGGCGTGTTCTTCCCGATCGATCCCGGCGCCGACGCCTCGCTCGGCGGCATGGCCTCGACGCGCGCCTCCGGCACCAACGCGGTGCGCTACGGCACCATGCGCGACAACGTGCTCGCGCTCAAGGTGGTGCGCGGCGATGGCGAGATCATCACGACCGGGACGCGGGCGAAGAAATCCTCCGCCGGTTACGACCTCACGCATCTGTTCGTCGGCGCCGAAGGCACGCTCGGGATCATCTGCGAACTCACCATCAAACTCCGCGGCATTCCCGAAACCATCGCGGCGGCGGCCTGCTCGTTTGCGAGCGTGCGCGGCGCCTGCCAGGCGACCATACTGGCGATCCAGACCGGCATTCCCGTCGCGCGCATCGAACTGCTCAATGCCGAGCAGGTCAAGGCCTGCAATTCCTATTCGAAACTGTCGTTGCCGGAGACCCCGCTGCTGCTGCTCGAATTCCATGGCAGCGAAAACGAGGTCGCCGAGCAATCCAAAAATTTCAGCGAGATCGCCGGAGAATGCGGCGGCGGCGATTTCACCTGGACCACGCGGCCTGAGGACCGCAGCAAGCTCTGGCAGGCGCGGCACGACGCCTATTGGGCCGTCAAGGCCTTGCGCCCCGGTGCCGGCGTGGTGGCGACCGACGTCTGCGTGCCGATCTCCCGGCTGGCCGATTGCGTCACCGAAACCGAGGCCGATCTGAAGCGCCTCGATTTGATATCGCCCATTGTCGGCCATGTCGGCGACGGCAATTTCCACTGCTCGCTGTTGTGCGACGTCGACGATGGCGAGGAGATGGCGCGCGGCGAGGACTTCATGCATCGGCTGGTGGAACGGGCGCAAGCGATGGGCGGAACCTGTACCGGCGAGCACGGCATCGGCCAGGGCAAGCAGAAATACCTCAATGCCGAACTCGGACCGGAAGCCCTCGACGCCATGCGCGCGGTGAAGCAAGCGCTCGATCCGCAGAATATATTCAATCCCGGAAAGATCTTGCCGGCGGGTTAGATCATCCTGGAGGCCGGCCGATGCATGCTTCGAGGCGGGCGCCAAGGGCGCGCGGCCCAGCCGGAGGTCTTCAATCATGGCGGGGTCCTGGTCCCTCATGGCGAACAGGCCGAAATAGCCCGAAGGCGTTTTCGAACAGCCGAGCAAGGTATCGCAGACGATCATGGAGAGTCCGTTCCTCTTGCGCGCTCGGTGCACCTCTCCCCGCTTGCGGGGAGAGGTCGACCGGCGAAGCCGGGCGGGTGAGGGGGACCCTCCGCGAGTCGAGCTACTCGAGAGCCCCTCACCCCAACCCTCTCCCCGTGAAGAACGGGGAGAGGGGGCGCACCGCCGATGCCGCGGGATCGCGCCTTCCATCACCGGGCTCCCGATCCACATTGCTGATTCACTTTTCAAACAGCCGATCACGATCTTTCAAACCGTCATTCTTTCAGATTGTCATTCTTTCAGATCGTCATTGCGAGCGTTAGCGAAGCAATCCAGCTTTGGCGCCGCGAAAAGAAAGCTGGATTGCTTCGTCGCAAGGGCTCCTCGCAATGACGTCCAATGTAAAAGCGTTCGCGCCCCGCGGCGCCTCGCAATGACGTTGCCCATCTTAAACACACCTTCGCAGCCCCGCGGCGCGATGCGCCCGGGCTGTTGCCAGAATCGTACGCCCCGAGAGAACAGAGGGCGTGGGGAATGCCGGATGCCCAGTGGCACCCGCAGCCTCGCGTGCAGAAAACGGCCATCACGCACACGAGTATTCACAGCGAGGCACCGGAAACACCCGGCATTCCCGCACGC
>NZ_JBEKXH010000192.1:0-11761 GCF_049512235.1 Bradyrhizobium sp. | reverse complement strand
GGTTCTCCAGATAGCAGTTGCGCAGGTAATAGGAATGGTTCGCCGCCGGCATTCGCGTCGCATCCGAATTCCAGTGCAATAGATCGAACGAGGTGGGCGGTTGGCCCTTCAGGTAATTGCTGACGACATAGGACCAGATCAGATCATTCGAACGCAGCATGTTGAAGGCCATCGCCATCCTGCTGCCTTCGAGCACGCCGGCCTCCTGCATATCGCGTTCGAGCGCCGAAATCTGGTCTTCGTCGACGAACACCAGGAGATCGCCGGCGTGGGTGAAGTCGACCTGCGCCGCCAGCAACGTCGCCGACGTCACCCGCACCCGCCGCTTGTCCGCAAGCCACGCCAGCGTCGTGGCGAGCAGCGTGCCGCCCACGCAGTAACCTATGGTGTGGACTTTGAGCTCGCCGGTGGCGCGCTCGATGGCATCCATCGCCGCAAGCGGCCCCTGCTTCATGTAGTCTTCCCAGGTTTTGGCACCCAGGTTCTTGTCCGGGTTGACCCACGAAATCACGAATACCGTGATGCCCTGATCGACACACCACTTGACGAAGGATTTTTCCGGCTTGAGATCGAGGATGTAGAACTTGTTGATCCACGGCGGCACGATCAGCAGCGGCGTGCGCAACACGCTTTCCGTCGCCGGCTGATACTGGATCAGCTGCATCAGTTCGTTCTGGAAGACCACCTTGCCCGGCGTCGTGGCCATGTTGACGCCGACGACGAGGTTGGAGGGGTCGGATTGGCGGATGCGCAACGTGCCGCGTCCGGCCTCGATGTCTTCTGCCAGCATCTTCATGCCGCGAACCAGATTGTCGCCGTTGGACGAAAGCGTCTCGCGCAACACTTCCGGATTGGTGAGAACGAAATTCGAAGGCGCCAGCGCATTTGAGATCTGCTGGACGTAGAATTCGGCCTTTTTGCGGGTATGCGGATCGACCCCCTCGGCGTTGTGCACGAGCTCATTTGCCCACTTCGTCGTGAGCAGGTAGAGCTGCATCACAAAATCGAAAAATTGATTCGATTTCCACTCGGGGTCGCTGAATCGTTTGTCGCGCGGGGATGGCGTAATCGCTGGCGGCGCGTCTTCGCCAGCAAGGCGGCGCACCGCATTACCCCACAGGTCGATATAGGCCTTGCCCAGCTTGCTCTGCAGCTCGGCCGAGCGGTCCTTGTCCGAAACCCAATATCCCGCGATGGCGCTGAAAGCCTTGATCACCTCGGCGAGTTCAGAAGGCGGTTTGTCCACCACTTCGCCGCTTTCGCGCGGTTTGAGATAGGCCGCGAGCGCCTGTCCACTGGTTTCCATGGCCCTTGCGAGATTCATCGCGAAGGCTTCGGGATCGAACTTTTTCGATGGCTGGGTATCGGTGCTGACGTCGCTCATGAAAGCACACTACAGGTTCGTTTCAGTTTCGTCACCGCGCTGTTATACAGTCGCGGCACCGAGGTTAATCCGAACATTGCTCTTGTTGCACTGCGAAAGTATCTTTGTTCCGTCATATTGAAGCCTCAGCGGCCCCGTCTGTTGTTTAGGCTTTAATTGTTTCGGGCGACAACGGTTTAAGCGCATGGGTTCAAGCGCTTGCGGCCACCGCCGATGCAGCCTGCATCCCGCGGCTGCAAGGATTGACTGGGGCAAGTGAGGCTTACCTGCGGATGTCGGTGGATCGAAACAAGAGGGCATCGGCTTTGGGAGCGCTGCTGGTGTCGGCGCTGGCGCTCGGCGGCTGCGCGACATCGATCGCGGACATGCCGCTGGTGGGTACGCCGGCCGACGCGCCGTCCCGTCCCAAGGAAAACGGGGCCTACCTTCCGGTTGAAGAATTGCCGCCTGCCCGCGATGACGCCGCGATGGCGCCGGCGGAGCGCGACAAGATCAAGGCCGAGCTCATCGCAGCGCGGAACCGCCAGGCAGCTGCGGCTGCCGCCAAAGACGCAGGCCCGAAGCCGCATGACGGCACCGCCTCCAGACCACCAAGTGACCAGACCATCAAGGACCAGACCGCCAAGTGACCAGATCGCCAGGTAACGGCTGGCGCGGCCGGGCGGCCGTGGTAAAAGGGCCGCAAATCAACCGCAGATCAGGGCAAAAGCACGCAGTTTGCGGCTGAATTCGCCCTAAATGTTTGATTTGGCGCGATTTATGGGCGAAGCCGAACTTCGCTTCGTTAGTATAGTGTCGGCCATACGGCACTTATTTGGTTGCCCAAGCGAGGTCCCATGGAAGATTTCTACCGCATCCGCCGTCTGCCGCCCTACGTTTTCGAGCAGGTCAACCGGGCCAAGGCGGCCGCACGCAACGCCGGGGCCGATATCATCGATCTCGGCATGGGCAATCCGGATCTGCCGGCGCCGCCGCACGTGATTGAAAAACTGAAGGAGACGCTTGGCAAGCCGCGGACCGATCGCTACTCCGCCTCGCGCGGGATTACCGGCCTGCGCAAGGCGCAGGCTGCCTATTATGGCCGTCGTTTCAGCGTCAAGCTCAATCCGGACACCCAGATCGTCGCGACGCTGGGTTCCAAGGAGGGCTTTGCCAACGTGGCTCAGGCCATTACCGCGCCCGGTGATGTGGTGCTGTGCCCGAACCCGAGCTACCCCATTCACGCATTTGGATTTCTGATGGCTGGCGGCGTCATCCGCTCGGTACCATCGGAGCCGACGCCGCAATTCTTCGAGGCGGTGGAACGTGCGATCATTCATTCGATCCCCAAGCCGCTGGCCATCGTCGTCTGTTATCCCTCCAATCCGACCGCCTATGTCGCGAGCCTCGATTTCTACCGGGATCTGGTGGCGTTCGCGAAGAAGCACGAGATATTCATCCTGTCCGATCTGGCCTACGCAGAAGTCTATTTTGACGACGGCAATCCGCCGCCCTCGGTGCTGCAGGTTCCGGGCGCGATCGACGTGAGCGTGGAATTCACTTCGATGTCGAAGACGTTTTCGATGGCCGGTTGGCGCATGGGATTTGCCGTGGGCAACGAACGGATCATTGCCGCGCTGGCCCGGGTCAAATCCTATCTCGACTACGGTGCCTTTACGCCGGTCCAGGTCGCCGCGACCGCCGCGCTAAACGGTCCCGACGATTGCATTCGCGAGATGCGCGACACCTACCGCAAGCGCAGGGATGCGCTGGTGGAATCGTTCGGCCGCGCGGGGTGGGAGATCCCGCCGCCCGAAGCCTCGATGTTTGCCTGGGCGCCGTTGCCCGCCGCGTTTCGCGGCGTCGGCAGTATGCAGTTCGCGACCCTGATGGTGGAGAAATCCGGCGTTGTGGTTTCGCCGGGCGTTGCCTTCGGCGAGCACGGCGAGGGCTATGTTCGCATCGCCATGGTCGAAAACGAGCAACGTATCCGCCAGGCTGCCCGCGGCGTGCGCCGCTTCCTTGAAAGCGGTATTGAAACGCTGCACAACGTGGTTCCTCTCGCCAACCGGCGTTAGGCATGATCCGAAAAGCCTATTCTCGGGCTTGCGCCGAGGTTCGAGAAGGTTTTGGGATTGGATCATGCCAGGTTATGATGTCCCCGATTGGTTAATCCAGTAATGGTCGCACCCCTGAAAGTGGGTATTGCGGGGCTCGGCACTGTTGGTGCCGAAGTGGTCCGCCTGATCGAGCGGCAAGGTCGCAACCTGGCGGTGCGCTGCGGACGCGGCGTAAAAGTTGTCGCCGTTACCGCGCGTTCGAAGGCGAAAAAGCGCGGGCTCGATCTGCGCGGTATCGCCTGGGCTAAGAATGCGCTCGACTTGGCCGGCGATCCCAACATCGATTGCTTTGTCGAGTTGATGGGCGGTTCAGGCGATCCGGCGCTGTCGGCGATCGAGGCCGCGCTGAAATCCGGAAAATCGGTGGTCACCGCCAACAAGGCGCTGATCGCCAGCCATGGACTGCGCCTGGCGAAGTCAGCCGAGCAGCATGGCGGCGCGCTGAATTTCGAGGCCGCCGTCGGTGCGGCTATCCCCATCATCAAGACCTTGCGTGAGGGCCTCGCGGCAACCGACATCGACCGCGTCTACGGCATCCTGAACGGCACCTGCAACTACATCCTGACCAGGATGGAACAGGAAGGGTTGTCGTTCGACGAGTGCCTGAAGGACGCGCAACGCCTCGGCTATGCCGAGGCCAACCCGTCGTTCGACGTCGATGGCCACGACACCGCGCAGAAACTGGCCATTCTTGCGAGCCTCGCCTTCGGCACCAAGGTCGCGCAGAGCGCCGTCTATGTCGAGGGCATTTCCTCGATCGCGCCGGAGGACCTGCGCGCCGCCGAGCAACTCGGCTATCGCGTCAAACTGCTCGGGGTCGCGGTGCGGACCACGAAAGGCATCGAACAACGCGTGCATCCGACCATGGTGCTGAAATCATCAGCGATCGCGCAGGTGATGGGCGTCACCAATGCCGTGACCATCGACGGCCGGGGCATCCCGCCGATCACGCTGGTCGGCCCGGGCGCAGGTGGCGCCGCCACGGCCTCGGCCGTGGTCGCCGATATTGCCGACATCGCGCGCGGCATCCGCGTCGAGCCATTCGGGCGTCCATTGGCGCAACTGCGTAAGACCACGAAGGCGCCGATGGAGCGCCATGAGGGCGGCTACTATATCCGCTTGATGGCGCGCGATCTGGCCGGTACGGCCGCGGCGATCGCGACCCGCCTCGCCGAGCAGAAGATTTCGATCGAATCGATCGTGCAGCGTCATGCCGATGGCGTTGACGCCAACAGCAAGGCGGGGAAAGCTGCGCCGGTACCGGTCATTCTGATTACCTATGCAACCAGCGAGGACGCGGTATACCGCGCCCTGCACGCGGTGCAGCGTGACAAAGTGATCAGTGGCCGGCCGCAAGTGATAAGAATCGAAAAAAACTAGAGCTCGTCGTCTGATCGGGCGACGTGCCCTGGGATTGGCTGCGGACCACAAGGCCCGCCATGAAGACTTAAGGAGTTTTAGCGATGTCGACCCATATTTCCGTACCGCCGCAGTTGTTGCTGGAGCGCATTCTGACGCTTGAGATCGTTCGGGTGACCGAACGCGCGGCGGTGTCGGCGGCGCGTCTGCGCGGCCACCTCAATGAGAAAGCCGCCGATCAGGCCGCGGTCGACGCGATGCGGCGGGAGCTCAACAAATTGCCGATTGAAGGTACCGTGGTAATCGGCGAGGGTGAACGCGACGAAGCGCCGATGCTCTATATTGGCGAGAAGGTCGGCATCAACGCCGGCCCAAAGGTCGATATCGCGGTCGATCCTTTGGAAGGCACCACGCTCTGCGCCAAGAATATGCCAGGCTCGATTGCGACCATGGCGATGGCGGATGGCGGCACACTGTTGCATGCGCCCGATGTCTACATGCAGAAGATCGCAGTCGGCCCCGGCTATGCCAAAGGCGTGGTTGAACTCGACGCACCGCCCGCCGACAATGTTCGCCGCCTGGCCAAGGCGAAGGGTGTCGACGCTTCCGGGATCACGGTGCTGGTGCTGGATCGCCCGCGCCATTCCGATATCATCAACGCCGTGCGCGGCACCGGCGCTGCGGTGCGCCTGATCACCGACGGCGACGTGGCGGGTGTCATCCATTGCGCCGACCCCGACAATACCGGGGTCGATATGTATATCGGCACCGGTGGCGCACCCGAGGGCGTGCTGGCGGCGGTGGCGCTGCGCTGCATCGGCGGCCAGATGCAATGCCGGTTGATTCTCGATACCGAGGAGAAGCGCGAGCGCGCCAGAAAGATGGGAGTGACCGATCCATACATGATTTATGGCATCGAGGACATGGCCAGGGGCGATTGCCTGTTCGCCGCCACCGGCGTTACGACCGGGTCGCTGCTGTCGGGCGTCAAGTTCCGCAAGGATGTCATCGAGACCGAAACCGTGGTGATGCGCTCGGTTACCGGCACCGTCCGTTACATCAAGGCCGAGCACCGGCAGCTCGAGAAATTCCACCTCGATTGAGGGCGCAGATCATGGCTGTCGCCGTCAGAGCTGCAAGGCTTGCGGATCGCGAAGCCTGGCAGCCATTGTGGCAGAGCTATCTGATCTTTTACAAGGCAAGTGTCGCTGCCGATGTGACGGAAGCCACCTGGCAACGCTTCTTTGATCCGCTGGAAGGCCTCGGCGCCTTCGTCGCCGAGCGCGATGGACAATTGATCGGCTTCGCGCATTACCTGCTGCATCGCTCGACCTGGGCGCCGAAATGCTACTGCTATCTTGAAGACCTGTTCGTCGAACCCGCCGCGCGCGGCGGCGGGACAGGGCGCGCGCTGATCGCGGCGGTCGAGGCGACCGCGCGCGCGGCGGGCGCGAACCGGCTCTACTGGGTAACAGACGAGAGCAATCATCCGGCGCAAAAACTCTACGATCAGGTGGCCGAACGGCCGAGCGTCGTGCAATATCGAAAGATGCTGTGACGCCTGTGCGCAGGTGATGAAAGAGATTTGAATGGGGGACCTTTCATGACAAGCGTTTTCATCGTCAGGCCGTTTGGCGTCAAGCCGGTGACGGTCAAGGACAAGGACGGCAAGGACATTTCGGTCAAGGTCGATTTCAACCTGATCGACAAGGCCTTGATCCAGCCGGCGCTGCAGGCCAACCGGCTCGAGGGCGTCACCACCGAGGTGATCGCGGAAGCCGGCAATATCCGGCTCGACATGTTCCAGATGCTGATCAGCCATGACCTTCTCATCGCCGACATCTCGATCGACAACGCCAACGTCTTCTACGAACTCGGCATCCGCCACGGCCTGCGGCCGAAAGGCACCATCCTGCTGCGCTTTCCGTCGAGCGGCGCCGACGTGCCTTTCGACCTCAAGACCGACCGCTATATCGCCTATGACCGGGACAATCCGGCGGCCGCGGTCGATCTGCTCACGAGGTCGATCAAGGATACCCTGGGTTCGATGCGCAGCTCGGACCAGAAGCCGGACAGCCCGGTGTTTCTGCTGCTGCCCGAACTGCGCGCGCCCGATCCGGCCAGGCTGCTGGTGGTTCCCCGGGAATTTCAGGAAGCGGTCGAGCGGGCCGAGAACGACACCAGCATCGGCGGCCCGATGCTGGCGCTGCTCGGCGATGAAGCCAAGCGCCGCGACTGGGGGCGCGAAGGGGTGCGGCTGGTCGGCCGGGCGCAGCGCCGAATGCAGAGCTTCCAGGCGGCGCGCCGCTCCTGGGAATTCATTCGCCACGATTTGCCTGGGGATATCGAGGCCAATCTGCAGCTGGCCACGATTTTCCAGCGTCTTGGCGATCTCGTCGCGGCATCGCAGGCTTGTCAGCGCGTGCTGGACAACGCCTCGGCCGAACGGCGGGACCGGGCGGATGCGGAGAGCCAACTGGCGCGCAACCAGAAGAAATTATGGATCGGCGGTTTCAAGCAAATCCAGCTTGAGCAGGCGCGACGGCAGCAAGGGATTGCGGATAGCCGACTGATTTCCGCCTTCGAGGGTTACCTCACGGGCTTCGCCGAGGACATGAACGACTTCTACTCGGGCATCAACGCGCTCGGCCTTTTGACCGCGATTGTCGAGCTGGCGGTGCGGGAACCGGATGCCTGGGCTGGCACTTTCGCGACCGAGGATGAGACCAACGCGGCGCTCAAGCATTATCGTGGGCAATTGGCGGATTTGCGCGGCGCGGTGCGGCTGTCGCTGGAGAGCGTCAGGCGACGAAGCGAGCGCACCGGCAGGCCAAATGAATGGTTGCCGGCATCGGAAGCGCAATACGCGTTGCTGACGTCCGACAAGCCGGCCTTCGTGAAGTCCGCCTACAGCAGGGCCAGGAACGCGAGCAACAAATTTTCCGTGGCGTCCGAGGCCGAGCAGGTCGCGATGTTCGGCGCGCTCGGGATTTTTCCAGAGAAATGCCAGGCCGCGCTGGAGGCGCTCGGCGTTCCCTTGCCCGATTCCGGGACAACGCCAGGCGCGGTTGCGGCGGTTTCGACCGCGGCGATCAACCATGCCGCGGCGGCGCCGGCGCCCCGCGACCGCGTGATCGTCGCCACAGGGCATCGCGTCGATGCGCCCGGCCGGGCATCTCCGCGCTTTCCGAACGCGCCTGACTGCATCGACAAGGCCAGGGCCTGGCTACGCGACACGGTAAAGGCCGAACACGCCGAAACCAGAGGCGAGCTTTCGGCCATGGCCGGTGCGGCCAGTGGCACCGATCTCCTGTTCCACGAGGTTTGTGCCGAACTCGGCATCAAGACCACGGTGGTGCTGCCGATTCCTGCGGACGCCTACCGCCGCGATTCGGTCGCCGATGGCGGTGCCGACTGGGTGGAACGATTCACCCGCCAGATCAACGCCAACCCGCCCGTCATCCTCAGCGACGATGCCGAACTGCCGGTCTGGGCCGCCGATATTCCAGACTACGGCGTCTACCAGCGCGGCAATATCTTCATGATGGAGAATGCGCTGTTCGGCTCGAATGCCGACGTCACCCTGCTGGCGCTGTGGAACGGCAAGGCCGGCGATGGCCCCGGCGGCACCGCCGACATGGTCGCGCTGGCGAAAGCGCAGGGCGCCAAGGTCAGGGTCGCCGATAGCGATGCGCTGTTCGGTCTGGCGAAGGGAGAGGCGCCATGAATGTGATATCTGATCTTTCCACGGTGAAGGCCCTGGTCTTCGATGTTTTCGGCACCGTGGTCGACTGGCGCACCAGCCTGATCGCGGATTTCGCCAAATGGGCCGAGACGCGCGGCATCAAGGCGGACTGGACCGCGCTGGTCGATGGCTGGCGCGCCGTCTATGCCGCGTCGATGGATGAAGTGAGAAAACATCCGGAGCGCGGCTATATGATCCTGGACCGGCTGCATCGCCAGTCGCTGGAAAAACTGGTCGGGCAGTTTTCGATCTTAGGATTGAGCGACGCCGATCTGCATTACCTCACCATGGGCTGGCACCGGCTGCATCCATGGCCTGACAGCGTCGCCGGACTGACGCGGCTGAAGACAAAATATATCATCGCCCCGCTCTCCAACGGCAATGTCGCGCTCTTGACCAACATGGCGAAATTCGCACGATTGCCTTGGGATCTGATCCTGTCGGCGGAACTGTTCGAACATTACAAGCCCGACCCCGAAACCTATCTCGGCGCCGCGCGCCTGCTGTGCCTGCCGCCGGAACAGGTGATGATGGTCGCCGCCCACAACCAGGATCTGAAAGCTGCCCAGAAACTCGGACTGAAGACCGCCTTCGTCGCGCGCCCGACCGAATACGGCCCATTGCAGAAATACGATTTCGAGGCCACGGGCGATTGGGACATCGTGGCGAAGGATTTTGGCGAGGTGGCAGATCGAATGGGGTGCTGAGGGCTATCGTGCCCCGGATGCTGTGCCGGCCGCGCCGCATCCTGCGGCATGATGCACTGCTGATCCGGGTCCATGTGCTATATCCGTTCGTGGGTCCGGGCTTCTCGCGGAGCAGCGCACCCGGGTCCGCGCTTTGCGCGGCCCGAGGAAGGCTCCAGGCGCTGCACCGCGTCCGGGACACGATGCATGACCTGCGTTCAGCTCCGCCGCGTTTGCCTCAGCCCATCGCTATCTCTAGAAAGCATCATGACGCTTCCCGTATCCGCATTGCCCGTTGAAACGCCGCCGGCGTTTCTCGGCGTATCGCATTCGGCGACGGGAAAACTGTGGCGCGACCGGCTCGATGCCCGTGGCGCCGCCCGGGCGCTGGCGATCGCGCAGCGCTATCAATTACCGGAGATGCTGGCACGGGTTTTGGCGGGGCGTGATGTCGCGATCGACGCGGTCGAGGATTTTCTCGATCCGACCATCCGCAAACTGATGCCTGATCCCCATACCGTGACGCAGATGGAGGTCGCGGCCGGGCGCATCGCGGACGCGGCCGCAAGAGGTGAAAACGTTGCGATCTTCGGCGACTACGACGTCGACGGCGCCACCTCGGCGGCGCTGTTGGCGTGGCACCTGCGCCATTGCGGGCTCGATCCGCTGATTCACATTCCCGACCGGATCTTTGAAGGCTACGGTCCCAATATCGAGGCTGTGCGCATGCTCGCGGGCAAGGGCGCGACGCTCCTCGTGACGGTCGATTGCGGCACCACCAGCCTCGAGCCGCTGGCTGAAGCGCGACGGCAGGGAATGTCGGTCGTCGTCATCGATCATCATCAATGCGGCGATCAATTGCCCGAGGTCGACGCCTTGGTCAATCCTAACCGGCCCGATGACCTGTCAGGGCTTGGTTATCTGGCCGCCGTCGGTCTGGTGCTGGTGACTCTGGTCGCGGTCAATCGCGAGCTGCGCGCGCGGGGCTTCTGGACCGGCGAAATGCCGGAGCCGGATCTGTTGGGCATGCTGCACCACGTCGCGCTCGGCACCATCGCCGACGTCGCGCCGCTGATCGGGTTGAACAGGGCCTTCGTGGCAAAGGGACTGGTCGCGATGCGGCGCCGCGATCATGTCGGTCACACCGCGCTGATGGATGTGTCGCGGCTCAACGGGCCGCCCGAGGCCTGGCATCTCGGCTTCATGCTGGGGCCACGCATCAATGCGGGGGGGCGGATCGGCCGCGCCGATCTCGGGGTGCGGCTATTATTGGAAGGCGACGTTTCCGAGGCGGCGCGGATCGCCGCCGAGCTGGACCGGCTGAACAGCGAGCGCCGCGTCATCGAGCAGATGGCGGAGGCGCAGGCCGAAGCCGAGGCGTTGGCCTCGCTCGGGCTCGAAGACAAGGGCTCCGTAATCGTCACGGCGTCCGAAGGCTGGCATCCCGGCGTGGTCGGTCTGGTTGCCTCACGACTGAAGGAAAAATTCTCGCGGCCCGCTTTTGCCATCGCGTTGGAGCCGGGCGGTATCGGCACCGGCTCGGGCCGCTCGATAGCAGGTGTCGATCTCGGAAGAGCGGTGCGGCAGGCCGTATCGGATGGTCTGTTATTGAAGGGCGGCGGCCACGCCATGGCCGCGGGCGTGACGCTGCGCAAGGAGAGGCTGGCGGAGTTCCGCGCTTACATGGAGAACGCGCTGGCGCATGACGTGGCGGCCGCACGCCATGTCAACGAGCTCTTCATCGACGGCGCGGTCAGCGCGCGCGCGGTGACGCCTGAACTGGCGGCCACCCTCAATCGCGCCGGCCCGTTCGGCAGCGGCAATCCCGAGCCGGTAGTGGCCTTGCCGTCACATCAGCTGGTCTATGCCGATGAAGTCGGCCAGGCGCATTTGCGGCTGCGCTTCAAGTCCGGCGACGGTTCAGTCGTCAACGCCATGGCCTTTCGCTCGATTGGCCAAAGGCTCGGCAACGCGCTGATCGCGCACCGCGGTCAGCCTGTGCACGTGGCCGGTTCGCTGGCGGTCGATCGCTGGCAAGGCAGCGAGCGCGTGCAACTGCGCGTGCTGGATGTCGCGGTGCCCGATCAGGGGCCGGCGGTGATCAGGTGATGTCCTGACTGCTGGCCCAAATGGCGAGCGAAGAAATCGATCAACAATTCATGATGATGATTTTTGGCAAGGCACGACGAACGATCTTGGGGGGCATGAGAATTCCTTTTGAAATATCGCGGGCGACGGGGGCGAGTATGAATTTCGCGCCAATAAGACACGTGCCCGACGGGCTGGATTTAGTGTGATTTGGCTGTCAAGCCCCATATTAAAAAATATTACTGTTGACTTTTTGTTCGAATCAGTTATACTCACAGCCGTCTCGTTCCAGATGAGGGGCGTATCGCGATCGTCAGACACGCGGGATGAGATGCGGTGGACGCGGCAGCGTCGGGCTGGCCATGACATGGCAGGGCAGGATGTACATTGAGGTCGCCTG
>NZ_JBEKXH010000191.1:0-11766 GCF_049512235.1 Bradyrhizobium sp. | reverse complement strand
AGCTCGGCATAGGCACCGTAGATGGCGCTCGCCCAGTAGGGATTCCAGTTGTGGGTGTAGCCACCCCGGAAGCCCCAGGTCGTGACCGACTCTTGTCCACTACCGGTGGTGAATACGGTATCAGATACGCCGGCGATCGCTAGGCTCTGGTAAGCGCCAGCCAAGCCGGTGCCGCCATACATCGCCAGTGCGGAGGGGAACAAGCTCTGGAAGTTGTAGCGGCTTGCACCATCCGTATAGACGGCCTGCATGTTGATCGTGTCGCCTGGCCCAGTCGGGATGTTCTTGATCGACAATGCCGCCATGACGGCAAAGCCCCACTTGTCATCGGGGTGACCAAAGATCTCGGTCGGACCATAGTAGGCGGCATGGTTGTCGTGGGCAACCGCGGCAACCTGGGCCAGACCCCAGGCCTGGTCAACGCGGATACTACCGAGGAGGTCAGGAGACGGTGTACCGCCGATATCATTCGCGCCGTAGACGCCGGTGATCATGCCGGCAGCTGTCGCACCCGACAGGTTGTAGACGTTGGTCGTATCGTAAGCTTGTTGATCCTGCGCCGCCAACGAACCCGAGATGCCCTGACCGAAGTCAGCGGTGTAGATCAATGTGTTCACGCCGGTGACGTGGTTGCCACCGCCGGGAAGCGTATCGGGGCCGCCTGCCGGATAGCTCTGCCACGGCGTATCGAAGATCGAATACGTCCTGCCCATCGTGAATCCAGCGAACTGGATGAACGCGTTATAGATACCGAACTGGCCGCCGCCAATGCCGTCGCCCGCGTACGCCGAAGGCGAGCTACCGGTATAGCTACCGCCCGACCAACTGAAGACCAATTCCGCGAAAGTGCGGAGCACGCCGTACTCGGTCGCAGTGCGCGTATCAATGGTAAGGTCTTGACGGGCGCGAGTCGCATAGTCGTTGCTCAGACGGTTCCTTGCACCCCCGGCTCCACCCAGGTTGGGAGCAAAGTCTGTGTTACCGCCTGCGATCACGTCAACGCGCAGAAAACCACCCAGCTTGATGCAGGTGTCGGTGCCCGGAATGTAGTAGAAACCGGCACCATACAGGGAGCAAATCCTCACGTACTCGACCGCTTTGGCCTTGACGGGAAGATCGGCTGCCTGTGCCCCACTCATGGCGAGCAGACCCGCCGCTGAGCCGAGGATAAGGCTCTTAACCATCTTCATGCTAACCTCCAATTTGACTATGTGGGAAGGTTCCGGATCCGCTGGGTGAAGCACCCCTAGGTTGGTTCCCTTGTCCCTGAAACACCGCTCAGCCGCTTCGCGCCTTCGGACACACCCGCATGAACGCGAGGGACTTAAGCGAACCACCTTGAACGGGACGACCTCGGGATGCCCCCCTCCGTCGCAACATCACAATTACCGAAGGTCCCTGCACACGCAACAAAGGAACCACTCGGAAACGCCACCAAAAGAGCGTTTTTGGCCGGGTGTTGCACAAATAACACGCAGGCGCGATCAAGCCGTTTCTTTAAGTAATTGTTCTGCAACAGTGTTTTCGATTAGCCCGTTTGCCGCGCAGGTTGCCGGATTGGCGACTCTACGCGCGGTTCCGGGCCCGGTTTTCCCCAGCCGCGCCCCGACTGACGCCGAATCGGGGCCGCGAAATGACGTTTGCATTGCAACAATCATGTTCGAAATGGGTGGCAGGCCGGTTGCGCCGGCGAAACCGCGGTGCGGCCCGATCGAGACCTGCCGTCAATTCAGCGGGCTTTGCGGCGAATAATCCGTCAAACGGGCAAAGTCTGGACCAAACCAGAGCCGCGCGCCCCGGTTCAATTCCGGAGGGTCGCGGTTCGCGACCTCGCACTCATTATAGTGGGGCCGATATGATAGTGGGCCGGAATGGCGCGCGTAAATTCGGCCGCGCTGGCATCTGCCGCTTGCGGCTGGCCCCGCTGTCGGGCATATCGGCCGCAACGGAGCTGTGGCCGAGTGGCTGAAGGCGGCGGTTTGCTAAACCGTTATAGGGTTGTAAAGCCCTATCGAGGGTTCGAATCCCTCCGGCTCCGCCATTTTGAGCGAGCGAAGCCTGCCACGCCGAAGTCCACTCGGGCGAAGGCGGGCAAGCCAGCGGCAAGGCCGACCCGGCTCTCGCACCCAAAATATCGAAAACAACCCCATGCAAAGTAACCTGGCGGTCGCTGGTCTGCGCGATCCCGCGAAAGAAAGCGCAACGGATATCATTTGCGCTCCTTCCACTGCTCGAACGTCTGCATTCACTGGCATCTAATCCTTGCTGTGGACGACGCCAATTTGCCAGAAGCCGCTCTGATCTGAACCAGGCCGCTTTTGCGACTCAGGCGCTTTTGCGCTCGGCTGGCCACCAGTTCCGGATCAATGCCCGCCGGCTGGCGCAGCGGTCGAGTGACCTGATCTGTTCCGGAAAGGCCTGTTCCAGCCGCTCGACGGCGTGCGCAGCCTCGAGCGCGTGTTGCTCGCCACCGAAGCGTCGCAGTTCGATGTCGCGATCGTTCGGCATCGCTTTCTGGAAGCCCAAATGGGCGAGTGTCGTGAGATGCCGCAATTCGCCGGGCGACAGATCGATGCGGATCCTGCCTTCCGCGGGCGTCATCTGCAGCCTGCAGGCGTCGTATCCGCGCCGCCAGCAGGCGGTGCCGATGGCATCGCCGAAAACCCAAAGCCGGGCCTGATATCGATGTATGCTGTTCTGGTCGGATGCGCTGCGCGCGGTCGATCCGACCGCTTCAACAGCCTTCACAAGCGAAGCAGGCGCGGGATGGGCCGCGCCCTCATAGTGGGCGCGGATGCCCCCGATGATTTCCTGCGTCGCTTCCTGCATTCCGGCGAGCCGGCCGTTGAGAAAATACGATCGCGCGAACGACCAGGTCGAGGCCAACAGCAGAACGAGCAGAACAAATATTACGGCCAGCATATCCATGCGCAGGACCTCATCAGAAGCCAACCCAACACCCGGCCAAACATAAGCGCGAACGATGCGCGTTACCGAGGAGACCCGGTCGCTTCCGATTTGCGGCGAGGGATCCTCAGCCCCCATTAATCGCACCTTAAAGTTTACCCGCGTGTATATTGCCCTCCCCGTAAATCTACCCGGGGGCCCGTCGATCGACGGACCGGCCGGCGAAAAAGCTGGCTAGTTCGCCGTCATCCAGTCGCGCGCTTCGCGCTGCGCCTTGGCGATCTCGACCTCGGACATCATTTCCGCGACCTCGCGGCGCAGCGGTATGGCATCGGCGCGGCCTTTCAAGGCGGCGAGGTTGAACCATTTATGCGCCGCGACCAGATTGACCACGCCGGAGCGGCCGCTCGCCCAATACAGACCGCGCTCGAACAACGCGTCGGGAACGGCACTTGCGTCCACCGGCGCTGCCGTATCCAGATCGATGTACCCCTGAAACATCCGTCTTCTCCTTGTTGTCGTTGGCCGCCCCGTCCCGGCGCGGCCACTGCCAAACTCAAAAAAACGTCCCGTGATGCCCTCGCCGTCAGCCGGCTGGGCGGGGTGATGATGACCGGTCAAATTTGAAGGACCATTTAAGCATCGCGATGAATCCAACGTAAAGGCGAATGCTGGCCAGTCTCGTGCCCGCGCACGGCACACCGCGCTGGCGCGCGGCTGATCCGGGCCCATGCGGCCCACACTCATTTTCCAGATCGAGGGGTCCCCGCTTCTCGCGGAGCAGCGCACCTGGTCCGCGCTTTGCGCGGCGCGGGACAGCACGCGGTTGGAAGCCGCGCGGCGCGGCGCCAAGGTGATCTTGGGATTTTGGGGTCTTTGGAAGGTCGGAGCACCAAGCCGGCGGCACAGCGCTGGATGGCATACGGCACCGACAGCCAAAGGGAACGAGGGCGTCGGCGAACACGTCAGGACCAGATTTCACTCCGGCGAATAGAGGCCGGTGAAATTGCGGACCGCAGATCCGCACCGAACGAAGAAAACTGATTTCTTCTGCCGGACCGCTTCTGCGAAAAGAACTGGCTTTTCCAAATCACGATCCAGCCGTTTGACCTGATGTCTCGCCGACACCCTCTTTCGTCGACCAGAGCTATCAGATCCAATATTGCTCTTGGCAAGCAAATCGCCCTGAAGGCTCTCGTGACGCGCCGGCATCAAGTCGCCGGCAATTTTTAAAAGAAGCGAATTACTTCTTCTTGGCGACCTTGCGGGTCTTCTTCGCGGTCTTCTTCACCGCGCTCTTCGCCTTCTTTGCCTTCTTAGCTTTCTTGGCCATGTTGCCCTCCGATGTGAGATGGCTAATCGCTGCGTGCACTCGGGAATCGAAATGCACTGCATCCCGAATACACCAACACGTCAAAAAAAACACTGTCCCGCTTAAGGAAGTATTGACGCGCGCAAGGCGCGGCGCGTAGCGCGCGCTGCCCGGCGACACGACGATGCGTTGGCGGATTGCTGCACGAAGCGCGCGAAAATGCGATGAGGCAGATTGCCAATGTTGCAGGAAGCGCCTGCGCCGCAGGCGTTTCCGCGCTTCACGCAGGTCACGAATGGCGTGCAGCGGATGTTGCTGCCGCGCTTCGGCGGCCGACGCAAGCATGCGGCGCGGACTCTGAGTCGCGATTTTTGGCAATAAAAAAATTTTCGCTCGGACCGCCCAGGCGTCGCATCGCCG
Organism: Bradyrhizobium sp.; assembly: GCF_049512235.1. Taxonomy (GTDB): domain Bacteria; phylum Pseudomonadota; class Alphaproteobacteria; order Rhizobiales; family Xanthobacteraceae; genus Bradyrhizobium. The sequence goes on along the minus strand of NZ_JBEKXH010000191.1, from coordinate 7,127 downwards.
CTCGCCAAAACCGGTTTTTTGCCCGAATCGCCGTCGCTGATTCGCTGGCCGCGCTCGCGTCGCGCGACGATCACGCCGCCACTTATGGTAAACGATCGCTGCGCACAGGCGACCGGCAAGCGGCAGCGGCGATGCCGAAGGCGCCACCTGGCGCGCGGTTCAGAGCCCGAGTTTGGACTTCAGCAGATCGTTCACCGATTGCGGATTGGCCTTGCCGCCGGATGATTTCATCACCTGGCCGACGAACCAGCCGATCAATTGCGGCCTGGCACTGATCTGCGCGACCTTGTCCGGATTGGCGGCGATGATGTCGTCGACCGCCTTCTCGATCGCGCCCAAGTCGGTGACCTGCTTCATGCCGCGCGCTTCGACCAGCGCGCGCGGGTCACCGCCCTGCTGCCAGACGATCTCAAACAGCTCCTTGGCGATCTTGCCGGAGATGGTGCCCTCGCCGATCAGATCGACGATGGCGCCGAGCTGTCCGGCCTCAACCGGCGAACCCGATATGGCGAGGCCTTCCTTGTTGAGCCGCCCGAACAGTTCGTTGATCACCCAGTTGGCGGCCAACTTGCCGTCCCTGCCCTTGTCGGCAAGTTTCGACAGCACGGTTTGGTAGAAATCCGCGCTTTCGCGCTCGGCCACCAGCACGCCGGCGTCGTAGGCCGAGAGCCCGAACTCGGAAATGAAGCGGGCCTTCTTCTGGTCCGGCAGTTCCGGCAAATGTGCCCTGAGATCGTCGACATAGGCCTGGCTGAACTCAAGCGGTAGCAGGTCGGGATCGGGGAAATAGCGGTAGTCGTGCGCCTCTTCCTTGGAGCGCGTGGCGCGGGTCTCGCCCTTGTCGGGATCGAACAGCCGGGTTTCCTGTTCGATCACCCCACCATCCTCGATAATTCCAATCTGGCGCCGCGCCTCGTATTCGATGGCCTGGCCGATGAAGGCGATCGAGTTCATGTTCTTGATCTCGCAGCGGGTGCCGAGCGGTTCGCCGGGCTGGCGGACCGAGACGTTGACGTCGGCGCGCAAGCTGCCCTTCTCCATGTCGCCATCGCAGGTGCCGAGATAGCGCAGGATCGAGCGCAATTTTGTCACATAGGCCCGCGCCTGCTCCGACGTGCGCATGTCGGGCTTGGAGACGATCTCCATCAAGGCGACACCGGAGCGGTTGAGGTCGACCAGCGACATGGTCGGATTCTGGTCATGCAGCGACTTGGCGGCGTCCTGTTCCAGATGCAGCCGTTCGATACCCACACTGGCGGTGTCGCCACCCGAAAGCTCGACGATCACCTCGCCCTCGCCCACGATCGGCTGTTTGTACTGGCTGATCTGGTAGCCCTGCGGCAGGTCCGGATAGAAATAGTTCTTGCGGTCGAACACCGAGCGCAGATTGATCCTTGCGTTCAGGCCGAGCCCGGTGCGAACCGCCTGCCGCACGCACTCCTCGTTGATCACCGGCAGCATGCCGGGCATGGCCGCGTCGACCAGCGAGACGTGGCTGTTCGGTGCGCCGCCGAATTCGGTCGAGGCGCCGGAAAACAATTTTGACTTCGAGGTGACCTGGGCGTGGACCTCCAGCCCGATCACCATTTCCCAGTCGCCGGTGGTACCTTTTATCAGCCTCGAGCTGGTCGCACTCATGCGCTCGGCCTCCCGTGCAGGGTGGCGGCGATTGCTTCCCATTCGGCTTCCAGCGGGCCGGTCGCAACCGGTTTGGCCGCGCGCCGGTACCAATAGGCGGCGTTGCCGAGATCACCCTCGACGCGGTGCAGGTAGGCATGGACCCACGCCGCGTCAGGGGTCGCTTCATCCTGAACCAGTCTGTGGGCCTCGTCCCAGCGGCCTTTGGCGGCCCACCACAGGGCCGCCAGCGGCGCGTCGAGATCCGGCGCCGGCGCAGCGCCCGACAGGCTCGCTTCGAACTCCGCCATCTTCACCACCCCTTTAAGGGCATCCCCGGTGGCGCCCCGGACCAGCTTCGATGATTTGACAGTTGCGCTCATGGGCAGCTTTTAACCCGGGGGCTAAGACGAGAAAACCCCCTTCGCGCCTCACATGCTGCCGGCAAAGGCCCGCAGCGTCGGGCTGGCGCGCAGCACGTCGCGTCCCGCCGCGATCACATCGTCCACCTGTTCGGGCGGTAGCTTGAAGCGTGTCGGCACCGCCTCGAGCGCGCTGGCGCGCGCCGGATCGAGCTGATCGAAGCCCAGCCGGCCGACGAAGATTTTCAGATCGTGGCAATTCCAGCCGGCGCCCGCGCCATACCGGAGCCGGTCCGCGGCCGACAGCCCGCCATCCGTCAGCTTGATGTTTCGCTCGTGTGCTAATTCGGCCCCGCCCCGGCCGCGGCGTCGAGCATCAGCGTGAACCAGGTGCCCTGGCCGCGGATGCTTTCGGCCCGGAACACCACATTCCCGGCATTTTCCCTCAGCGTCTGCAGGATCAGGGCGCCGAGCTTGCGCGGCGACGGCCATTCCTGATTTTCACCGAGTCCAACACCGTCGTCGGACACCACCACGGCCACGCGGCCGTTTTGCTGATTGCATATCAATTTCAACAAACCGCCGTTGCGGCCGACGAAGGCATATTTGAGCGCGTTGGTCAGCATCTCGTTGACCAGCAATCCGGCGGGCATCGCGACGTTGATCGAGAGTGGGCAATAGCCGACCTGGAGTTCGATCCCGATGCCCGCCATCGCGTTCGCCTCCATCACCGAATTGGCAATATCGGAGAGATACTGGCCGAGATCGATTTCGCGCGGGGCATTTTCCGCCGACAGGGTCCGGTATAACACGGTGAGCGCGTCGATCCGGCTTGCCAGCCGCGCCAACGCCACCGACTCCCCTTCCGCAGCCGCCCGCGCCTCCAACCGGATCAGCGCCGTGATCAACTGCAAATTATTCTTCACCCGGTGCTGAAGCTCGCGCATCAGCATATCGCGGTCGCGGATCCGGCCCTCGAACTGTTCGATCTGCGCCCGCTCGCGTCCCCCGACATCGACCAGCGCCGCGATCCGGAAATTTTCGACGCCCTCGTCGCTTTCGATTACCGAGGCGTAGGCCTGTACGATGACAATACGGCCGAGCGGCCCGGACGGCCGGAACACACCGATGAAATCCTCGCCGTCCCGGATCGCCTCCCCGAGGGTCTGCGCCGGGTTATCTTCGTTGAGAAAACCGTCGAGACAGGTCCAGCCCTGGCCCTCCACCGCGGCGGCCGCCATCGACATCAAGCTCTCGAACGCCCGGTTGATATAGACGACATGCTGCTGATCGCGGGAGCCGCGCGACACGGCGACCGCGACCGGAGCAAAATCAAGCAGGTGCTTGTATTTGTCGTTCTCGAGCGCGCGCGCGAGCTTCGAGGAACCCAGAATCTGATCGACCTGCTGGGAAGAGGGGGTACCGTCGTCGGCGCTCATACGCTCACGCTCGTCATCTTCATCGGCAGAGAATGAAGAAGCGCCGTCAAAAACGCAACGCAAAAGCCGGTGGCTTCGAACGGAACCTCAAGACCACCACCGCGCGGGCGTGAACCGTCCAGCCGCCTGCTCGACCACCTCGCCGAGCGAGAACAGCGTCTCCTCGTCGAACGGACGCCCGATCAATTGCAGGCCGAGCGGCAAACCCTGCGCATCCCGGCCGGCAGGAACCGCGATGCCCGGCAGCCCCGCCATGTTCACCGTTACCGTGAAGATGTCGTTGAGATACATCTCGATGGGGTCGGCGCCCTTGTCGCCGATGCCGAACGCCGCCGATGGGGTCGCCGGCGTCAGGATCGCGTGCACGCCTTGCGCAAAGCAGTCCTCGAAATCCCGCTTGATCAGGGTGCGGACTTTCTGCGCGCGCAGATAATAGGCGTCGTAATAGCCAGCCGAGAGCACGTAGGTGCCGATCATGACGCGGCGGCGGACTTCGGCGCCGAAGCCTGCAGCGCGGGTATTCTCATACATCTCGCCGATGCTGCGGCCTCCCACCCGCAGGCCATAGCGCACGCCATCGTAGCGCGCGAGGTTGGACGATGCTTCCGCAGGCGCCACGATATAATAGGCCGGCAGTGCGTATTTGGTGTGTGGCAGCGACACTGCGACCAATTCGGCGCCCGCGGCCTTCAGCCATGCCGCCCCCTCGCTCCAGAGCTCTTCGATTTCCGCAGGCATACCGTCGAGCCGGTATTCCCGGGGGATGCCGATCTTCATGCCGCGGACGGACTTTCCGATCGCGGCCTCGTAATCCGGCACCGGGCGATCCACCGAGGTGGTGTCCTTGGGGTCGTGACCGGCCATCGAGCGCATCAGGATCGCGTTGTCGCGCACCGTGCGCGCGATCGGCCCGGCCTGATCGAGCGAGGAGGCGAACGCCACGATGCCCCAGCGCGAACAGCGCCCATAGGTCGGCTTCAGGCCGACGGTCGCGGTGAATGCCGCCGGCTGGCGGATCGAGCCGCCGGTGTCGGTCGCGGTCGCGCCCATGCACAACAGCGCCGCCACCGCCGAGGCCGAACCGCCGGACGAGCCGCCCGGCACCAGCGCGGTGTTGGAACCGTCGCGCCGCCAGGGATTGACCACCGGACCGAAGCAGGAGGTCTCGTTCGACGAGCCCATCGCGAACTCGTCATTGTTGAGTTTGCCCAACATGACGGCGCCGTCGCGCCACAGTTGCGACGTGATCGTGGATTCGTAGGGAGGTACGAAATTGCCGAGAATCTTCGAACATGCGGTGGTGCGCACGTCCCTTGTGGCGAACAGGTCCTTGATGGCAAGGGGAATGCCGGCGAGCGGACCGGCCTCTCCTTTTGCAAGCCTGGCGTCCGCCTCGCGCGCCATGCGCCGCGCCTGATCCGGCGTTTCCAGCACAAAGGCATTGAGCGCGCGCGCGGCCTCGATCGCCCTGAGGTGCGCTTCGGTCAGTTCAGCTGCGGTAAAGGATTTGCCGGCGAGGCCACTGCGCGCCTCGGCCAGCGTCAGCGTTGTCAAATCGGTCATTTATCAACCGGGCTGCAGAAGAACGGCGACAGCGTCTTGTCGTTGGCCGGGTCGTCGCGCAAGGCCCTGGCGCTGTCCTTGTCGGCGGCTTGCAGCGCATCGAGCACGGCGTCCATGACCTGCTCGGGGTCGGCGGCCTGGCCCTGGCGCTCGATGGCGTCGAGATAGTTCATGTAGGCCGCATAGGCCTTTTCATCGTCGCAGAGCAGACACATCGGATTTTTGTCCTTGATAGCTTCACGGGATCGCTCGTCTATGTCATTCGACGACTTTCGGCACCAGAAAGAAATGGTCCTCGGTGGCCGGCGCGTTGCTGACGATATCATCGGCGATCTCGCCATCATTGACCACGTCGGGGCGTTTCTTCATTTCCATCGGCATCACCGAGGTCATCGGCTCGACGCCCTCGACATTCACTTCCGACAGTTGCTCGACAAAGGTCAGCATGGCGTTCAGCTCGCTTTGCAGGTGCGGAACTTCTGCGTCAGTAACCGCGATCCGCGCAAGATGCGCGATGCGGCGAACGGTGGCGGCGTCGACGGACATGATGGAGGCCCCTTGCAGCGGGATATTGAGCCTCGCCGTATAGCAGACCGGGCTTTTGCGCCGCAACCGCGGAGGACCGCTCTAGCCCTGATCTAGCCCGCCATTTGGCTGAGCCGGATCAGGGCCGCGCCCGCCAATGCCCGGGTCAATTCCGCCGCCGGCAATTCGAGGCCGAGCCGCACCGCCTGTCCGGCCCAAAGGTTGGTGAAATCGACCTTGCCGAGCTTTTCCGCCGCCGCTTTCAGCGGCGCCAGGCCGGTCGCGGCATGGGGAAAGGCCGGCGCATCCGGCGACATCGGGCCGACCTCGCGCATCACCCGGTTGGCAACGCCGCGCGCCGGCCGGCCGGTCATGACGTTGGTGATGACGGTGGAATCATCCGACGCCCGGGCCAGCGCGTGACGTGCCGGCGCACTCACCTTGGACTCCGGACAACGCAGATAGGCGCTGCCGATCTGCACCCCCGAGGCCCCCAGCGCGAATGCCGCCGCGATGCCCCGCCCGTCGGCGATGCCGCCCGCCGCGATGACCGGGACTGTGACGGCATCGACCACCTGCGGCACCAGCGCCAAGGTGCCGGGCTGTTCGGCGATATTGTCGGTCAGGAACATGCCGCGATGGCCGCCGGCTTCGGCGCCCTGCGCGATGATGGCGTCGGCGCCGTGCTCTTCGAGCCAGATCGCCTCCCTCACGATGGTCGCGGACGAGATCACGATACAACCGGCGGCCTTGACGCGCTTCAACAGCGCCTGTTCGGGCAGGCCAAAATGGAAGCTGACGATCTCGGGCTTCAATTCCTCGACCAGCGTACAAATCTCGGCATCGAACGGTGCGCGGTTGGCAAACGGAATAGCCGCATCGGGATCAAGGCCAAATTCCCGGTAATAAGGCGTCAGCCGCCGGCGCCATGCCCGTTCGGCCTGCGGATCCACCTCGACCGCCGTGTGGCAGAAGAAATTGAGATTGATCGGGCTCGCCACGCGCTGGCGGACGATGTGGACCTGCTCGCGGATTTTTTCGACTGACAGCATCGCACATGGCAGCGCGGGCAACGCGCCGCCGGAGGCCGCCCCGATCATGATGTCAGCATCCTGCACGCCGGCCATCGGCGCCTGCAGAATCGGAAATTCTGTCTTGAAGAGATCGAGAAGTCGGCGATCGGGCCACATCGTCTGCTCATCCATGTGATGGGGAATTGGCGCGGGCGTCGTTGCCGGGGCCACCTCGAACGTTAGCACTCCAGGACCCCGAAAAGCTATGCTTTCGAGCGCCACCTGCCGCTCCAGCGCCGCAGTGCGATCCCGCCCAGACCGCCTCGACCAGCCCGAACGGCCAGGCGCCCTGCTGGAATCCATAAGTCGAGCCGAGCGCGCAGGCGGCGGCGAAGGCGAGCACGAACCAGTGGCTGCGATCCTCCAGCGCGTAGCACACGAGCATGGCCGAGACCGCGAACAGGCCAAACAGACTGAGGGCATCCATTGGTTGATCTTCCCAACTTCGTCAAATCAGCAGCAGACGATGGTGTATGTTCGCTGCCGATCCCGTTAGACGGGCAGCGCCCGACTTTGCGTCCCCGACCGGCGGCATGTTATGGCAACGC